>WIAM01000134.1 GCA_015519965.1 Thermaceae bacterium | reverse complement strand
TCGTCCGCCCCGGCGACGAAGCGGCCAAGGCGTTTGCCATGCAAATGGGCGCCGAGTGGGCCGGCGATTCCACCCAGGCCCCGCCTGAACCCATGGAGGGGGCGATCATCTTCGCCCCCGTGGGCGACCTCATTCCCCAGGCGCTTTCCCACCTCGAGCCCGGTGGAACGCTGGTCCTCGGTGGGATTTACATGAGCCCGGTTCCCCAAATGCCCTACGCCCTGCTCTGGCGCGAGAGAACCATCCGCTCGGTTGCCAACCTCACCCGCGAAGACGCCCGGGGCTTTTTGCAACTCGCCCCCAAGATCCCCGTCCGGGCCCAGGTCGAGACCTATCCCCTCGAGGCCGCGAACGAGGCCCTCGACGCACTCAGGAACGGAAAGCTCAGAGGTTCTGCGGTGCTTGTACCCTGACGATCGGCGGAAACCTTGTAAACCCGCGCGGGCGCTGAAGATGAGCGTCGACAACGACATATCCTAATCTGAAGCATGCAAGACGTCGCTCCACGCTTTTTCTGGTTAGTCGCCACAACGGCTGCTTCAACTAGCAATCGCCTGATGCAAATGCGTCGGTCATTGGTTGAGCTGTTTCCGCCGTTAGGTTGGGAACTTCCGATTCATGCTTTTACAGTCGAGGGGCTACCAGGCAGGAATCCAGTAGGGGATTAGTTCAAGGTGCATTGACTTGTCGTCATCAACTTTGACAAGGCCGCCCTCAATCCTATCCCCCAAATTCCAAGTGGGCTCAAGTACGTAAGTAGAACCATCTTCCACTTCCAGCTTCAATAATTGCCTAAGTGGCAGTAATTCGGATTCCTCTTTGACTTCACAAACCGAGCAATCGACGATTTGCCTATTTTCGATCTGGCTGAAAGTTCCGGTTAGCATAAGTGACTCGGATAACTCTGGTCTTATCTCAACGCTTTTTAAAGATTCCGCCGTCAGAAGTTCGAAAACCAAGAGCAAATCACGCGAATACCGAGGGCTTTTCGCAAGAAAACTATGCACGTCGCCATTTACGGAAATCCCCACTGTCGACCCATCGTTCAAGCTAAGCACCAACACGTCACGCAACAGATTATCTGATCCCCCAAGAACCCGAATTTCAACTCCAGTTACCTTCTTACCAATTAGAGCCTCAGAGAACCACGGCGCAGGCTTGCATTCGTGTATCGGAAAACTCACAAGGGCCAGTGCCCGTTTCCTGCCGAGCGAAAAGTCGGCCTCGAGAGCCATTAGTAAGTCCTCCAACCCATTTGCAAGTTCTTCCAAATCCGAGAAAAACTTGCAGTAAGCTGGGAAATGTTTCGCCGACCCCCTCTGGTTATGCACGCTCTTAGCCCGCTCCGTACTTATTTTATTGAGCGTGGGAACAAGTCTACATTTAGTTATAGGAAAACTTTTAGCTAGTGCCTTGTGAGGCCTCAGTTCGTCAACCTTGATATCACAACTTCTTGCCTCGTTTAAATCTTTTATACAGGCCTTGTTTATGCCATCTATGAAGTAACGGTAGAGTTCACGGTGCGCGTCCTCATAGGCATGGCTTGTATTCACGAAAGGATAAACCAGCCGACGGAGATCGTCCTCAGAAAAATTAAACAGTCTCTTTTTTACAAGGATTCGAGTAATCGAGTTGATGGCTTTTACCTTCTCTTCCAACCTTTTCGTTGGCGAGGTTTTGCTCGACCAACGCCCTTCCAATTGTGGGCCCACCCACGCCTCGAATTGGGGATCCACGATACCTTCAAACTCGGCCTCGTCTACTTCAAAACCGTGGAACTTTCTCCTCTCGCTTTCTGAAGTTTTTTTAAGATCTGGGCTATAGACTACCAAAGCCAGCTCCCCGCTTTTCCTTTCCCGAAAAGAAAAGCGAATGTCAATTCCATGCTCCCGCTCCCAGCCCCCGTCGCCTGGCGCCACCGAAGGCCCCTGTAAAGTTCTAATTCTTCCACCATAGGACATCATTTCTACTTCATATTTATCAGGCTTTGCCAAATATACCGCCAAGATTCCGGAATCGAAATACTCAACCGGTAGCTCGCCTGTACGCTTCACCGATTTGCCATTGTACTACCGGAGGCCAGATGAACCCTGAGCCCCGCGTGCTCGAGGGCCGAGACCGCCGCCGACTCGGCGGCGTCGTCGGTGATCAGGGCGTCGACGGCCGAAAGCGGCGCGATCTTGGCGGTGGTGATCCGCATCAACTTGGTGTGGTCGGCCAGGACGTAGACCGATGCGGCCTGAGCGATCATCTTTTTCTTGATCTCGGCCTCCTGAACGTTGACGTTGGTCACGCCCCGGCGGGGGTGAACCCCGTTGCAACCGATGAAGGCTTTGTCGGCGTGGATCTCGTCGAGGACCAACGTGCCAAAAGGGTTCACCAACGAGTGCTGCAACGAGCGCAGGGTCCCCCCGGTGACGATCACGCTGATTCCGGGGTGGTCCTCGAGCATGAGGGCGATGTTGAGCGCGTTGGTCACGATCAAAACCCGTCGCAAACCGCGTGGCAGCGCCCGGGCGAGCTCGGTGGTGGTCGAGCCCACGTCGACGATCACCGTCTCGCCATCCCGGATCAACGAGGCGGCAAAACGCCCGATCTTCGCCTTCTCCTTGAGGTGGACCTTTCGCGACTCGCGCAGCGGCAGCTCGATCCGGCCGGGCGAGGCCGGAAGGGCCCCGCCGCGGGTCCGCACCAAGAGTCCTTGGCGCTCGAGCGCCGCCAGGTCGGCCCGCACCGTCACCGCACTCACGCCGAAGGCACGCGCCAGCTCGGCTACCCGGACCATACCGTCCTGACTGAGGATCTCCAGGATTTTCTTTCTCCGAAGCGAAGCTTCGATCGAGGCCATGATCAACCCTTTACCGAACCCGCGAGCAGACCGCGAATGAAGTAACGCCCCATCAGGATATAGATCAGCAGGGTGGGGAGGGCGGCGAGCAGCGCCCCGGCCATCTGCACGTTCCACTCGACGATGAAACTCCCGGCCAAGTTGTTGAGCGCCACGGTGATCGGCTGAACGCTGGGCTTGTTGGTGATGACCACCCCAAAGAGGAAGTCGTTCCAGATCTGGGTGAACTGCCAGATCACCGCGACCACCGTTCCGGGCGCTGAAAGGGGCACGATCACGTAGCGGTAGACGCCGAGCACGCCCGCCCCATCGATCTGGGCCGACTCGGAGAGCTCCCTGGGGATCTGCGCGTAATAGTTCCGGAAGATCAGGGTGGTGATGGGAATCCCGTAGACCACGTGGGCCAAAATCAACCCCGGAATGCTCCCGTAAAGGCCAATTGCCATTAGCAGCTTCACCAGGGGAATCAGCACCGACTGGTAGGGAATGAACATGCCAAAGAGCAGAAGGAAAAAGAGGACTTCGCTGCCCCGAAACCGCCAGTGGGCGAGCACGTATCCGTTGATCGAACCCAAGAACACGGAGAGGATCACGGCCGGAACGACGAGGTAAACCGAGTTGAGGAAGTTCTGCCCGAGCCCCTGCATGCCGGTGGTGGGATCTCCATTCCACGCCTTGGCAAACGAAGCCAGGGTGAGGTTTTGGGGGAGGCGCCACATGGCCTCGACGCTCACCTCGCGGTAATCCTTGAGCGCGTTGACCACCAGCACGTAGATGGGAATCAGATAGAAGACCGCGAGCAAAAGGAGCGAACCGTAAATGAAAAGCGTCAGGAGCCTGGAGCGTCTCATTCGGTGGCCTCCCGTCGCAAACTCCAGGAGAGATAGGGGATCACCAAAAAGCTCACCATCATGAGCAAGATGATCGAGATCGCCCCGCCTTGGGCAAAGCGGTTGGCCTGGAAGGTGGTGACGAACATGTAGAGGGCGGGGACATCGGAGCTAAAGGCCGGCCCGCCGCTGATCCCGGCCACCGCGACCACGAGGTCGAAGATCTTGAGGGAAATGTGACCGAGCACGATCACCGCGCTCAGCGTCACCGGGGTGAGGAGGGGAAAGGTCACGAAACGGAAAAACTGCCACTGGCTCGCCCCATCGACCTGGGCCGCCTCGTAGAGCTCCTTGGGGATCGCCCGCAATCCGGCGAGGTAGAGCGCCATGGTGTAGCCGGAGAGCTGCCAGACGGCGGCCAGCGCGATGGCCTTGATCCCGATCGAGGGGTCTGTGTACCAGCCGTTTTTCAAAAACCCCAAACCCAGCGCGTCGAACATCAGGTTGAGACCGCTGCTCGGGTTCATCAACCAGCGCCAAACCACCCCGGTCACGATGAAGGAAAGCGCCATGGGCATCAGGAAGATGGTGCGGAAAACGCCTTCGTAACGGATCCCGCTATTAAGGAGCAGTGCGCCAGCGAGCCCGAGCACCAGCGACCCGGGGATAAAAAGCAAGGCAAAGATCAAAGTGTTTTTGAGATCGATCAAAAAGCGAAGGTTGTGGAAGAGGCGAATGTAATTCTCCAGGCCGACGAAGCGCACCTGGGGCACGATGATGTCGTTTTGGTTGGTTAGCGAAAGCCACGTCGTCCAACCGATGAATCCGTAGACGAAGACGATGATGAGGAGCACCGAGGGCGCGATCAAGGCAAAAGCGACCAGACGATAGCGGCGCATGCGTGCCTCCAGCTCTAGATTAACGGGCCCCGGTTGGCCCGGGGCCCGCTGCTCTCGAATGGCCTATTGCTTACATACCCCCGCGTCAACACAGGCCTGGGCGAGCATCTCCTGCGCCTGGGCGACGTTGCGGCTGGTCACAAACAGGCTCATGACGTCGTTGACGGCGGCGACCCAGCTCTCCTTGGCGGCCGCGCCGTGGGCCAGCGAGGGCACGATGGTGTCGGTCTGCCACTGCTTCATCGCCCACTGCAGGTAGGGGTTGAACAGGCTGGCGTCGCAGTCGGTGCGGGCACAGATCGAACCCTTGAGCGGGTTAAAGGCTTCCTGACCTTCTTTGGAGCCTAAGAGTTCGAGCCACCAGCGCGCCTCCTGGGGATCGGGCGCCTTCTTAGGCAGGCCGAAGGTGTCGGAGAGCGCATCGTAGATGCCCACGTTGCCGGGGGCCGGTGCCCAGCCATAACCGTCGAATCCCTTGGCCAAAAAGTCGGCGTTGGCCCAGTCGCCGTGGATGTACATCGCCGCCTTGCCCTGGATGATCAGGTCGTTGGCCTGGTCCCAGCTCCGCGCGGCGTGGTCGGCGTTGACGTAATTGAGCATCTTAGCGAAGGTCTCGAGGGCCTTCCGCACCCCTTCACCCCGCCAGTCGGTGGTGCCGTTCCAGAGTCCCTTGTAGCCTTCAGGTCCGAGCACGCCGATGAGCACGGTCTCGAAGACGTGCGTACTCGCCCAGATGCCGTTATCCCCCAGCGCCAACGGAATGATGCCTTCTTTCTTCAGCTTTTCCGCGATGGCGAAGAACTCGTCGTAGGTCTTGGGCGGGGTCAGGCCGTACTTTTCGAAGATCGCCTTGTTGTACCAAAGCACGTTCGCCCGGTGGATGTTGGCTGGCACCGACCAGTAGTGGCCGTTCCACTTCAAAAGCTCAAGCACACCCTTGGGAAAGACCTTGTCCCAGCCGTTCTTCTGGTAAAGGTCATCGAGCGGCTCCATGAACCCGGTCGTCACCCAGGTGTCGATCAGCTCGTGGCCCATGTGGACCTGGAAGGAGTCGGGGGGATCGCCACCGAGCATCCGGGTCTTGAGCACCGCCTTGGCGTTGGAGCCCGCGCCTCCGGCGACCGTGGCGTTGATGATCTTGACTCCCGGGTGGCGGGCTTTGTAGATGTCGAAGAGTTTCAAAAGACCGGCTGCCTCGCCGCCGGTGGTCCACCAGGAGAAGATCTCGAGTTTGCCGGTCTGCCCGAGCGCAAGCCCCATAAACGCAAGCGCCAGGGCCATTCCTTTGACCCATTGCCTCTTCCTCATACCAATCCCTCCTTACCTCGCAACCACCCGATGTTCCCTCTGGAGTGCACTTCAAAACGAATTTACGCCGAGCTTCGTTTGCTTGTCAAGGACTTATTCATCGGGACTTCGTTGACCGCTAACGAAAACAAAGGTAATTTTTAAGTAAGAGTTCGAAAGTGCCGGACCACCGGCACCACCGAACGCCAGGGGGATGCCAGCGATGTACAAACGACGCTTCACCAAGGCCGACGGCCGCGCGCTCTACCTGTACGGACAGCGCCCCATCGACGACGCGCGGCTCGCAGGACCGGAGACACCGGGACATAATCCCGCCCACCTCCGCTGGCATCCGCTCCTCAACACCTGGGTCATCTACGCTGCCCACCGGCAGGACCGCACCTTTCTCCCCCCGGCCGAACGCTGCCCTTTGTGTCCGGGTCACGAAATCCCTTTCCCCCACTTTGAGGTCGCGGTCTTCGAAAACCGCTTTCCCGCCCTGGCCCGGATGCCAGCCCCGCCGCCCCCCGACATCCCCATACCGGCTCGCCCCGGCGTGGGCCGGGCTGAAGTGGTGGTCTATACCGAAGCGCACCAGGGCTCGATCGCGAGCCTCACCACGGCCCACCGACGCCTTTTGGTTCGGGTATGGGTCGATCGCTACCGGGAGCTCTTCGCCGACGAGGCCGTGGCCTACGTCATGCCCTTCGAAAACCGCGGCGAGGCAGTGGGCGTGACCCTGCACCACCCGCACGGTCAGATCTACGCCTACCCCTTTATCCCACCGGTCGCGGCGACCGAGGCCGATGCTTTCGCCGAACGGCCGGTCCTCCTGGAGCTTTTGCCCCGGCTCAGGCCCTACACGATCGAAGAGACCCGAGCTTTCGTCGCATTCGTTCCCCCTTTCGCTCGCTTTCCCTACGAGGTCTGGATCGCGCCCAAACGCCAGCATCCGGGCCCCTGGACCTTCGACGAGGCCGAGCTCGACGAATTCGCGGATATTCTCGGGAACGTCGTGCGCCGCTACGACGCCCTCTTTGCCAAGCCTCTCCCCTACGTCATGGCGCTGCACGCCGCGCCGAAGGGCGTCGAGCGCTTTCACTTCCACGTCGAGTTCTACCCCCCGATGCGGAGCCAGGACAAACGGAAATACCTTGCCGGCACCGAACTCGGCGCCGGGACCTTCGTCGTCGACGTCCTCCCCGAAACAGCCGCCGAAACCCTTCGAAAGGTGCTTTAGGAGAGCCCATGTACGCGAGCATCTTTGGCGAAAAACCCCAGGCCAAGGCCAGCGCCCCGGGACGCGTCAACCTCCTCGGAGAGCACACCGACTATAACCAAGGCTTCGTCCTGCCGGCAGCCCTCCCCTACCGCACCACCCTCGAGGCGGGTCGGCACGAAGGCATCGAGGCCTATGCCGAGGCCTTCGGCGAGCTGAAATCCAGAGCGCTGGGCCCGGCCAGAGGCGACTGGCTCGACTACCTGGCAGGAACGCTGTGGGTGCTCCGGGAAGCGGGGTTCGCCGTCCCCGGCGCGCGCTTTTACGTGCGGAGCGACGTCCCCATCGGGGCCGGACTTTCGAGTTCGGCCGCCCTCGAGGTGGCCGCCCTCAAAGCCTTGCGCGAGCTCTACGACCTACCGCTTACAGACCTCGACCTCGCGAAGCTCGCGCAGCGGGCCGAGTCCGAGTACGTGGGCGTGGCCTGCGGCATCATGGATCAGATGGCCGCGGCGCTCGGGACGCCGGGGCAAGCGCTCTTCATCGACACCCTAAGCCTGAATTACGCGCCGATCACCCTACCCGCCGGGGTCAGCGTGGTGGTGGTCGATTCGGGCGTCCCGCGAAGGCTCGCCGAGAGCGGTTACAACCAGCGCCGGCAGGAATGCTTTGCCGCCGCGGAGATGCTGGGGGTGCGCTCGCTGCGCGAGGTCCGCGACCCCCAGGCGGTCGAAGCTCTGCCCGAGCCCTACCGTCGCCGGGCCCGCCACGTAGTCAGCGAAAACGCTCGGGTCCTCGAGGGCCTCCGGGCCCTTCAGTCGGGGGACCTCGAGCGCTTCGGCGCGCTCATGGTGGCCTCGCACCGCTCGCTCAAAGAGGACTTCGAGGTCTCCACCCCCGAGCTCGACCGGCTGGTCGAGCTGGCCCTCGAGGCCGGAGCCTTGGGCGCGAGACTCACCGGCGCCGGCTTCGGCGGGGCCATCGTGGCTCTGGTGCCTGAAAATAGGCTCGAGACGTTCCAAAAAAGGGTCGCGGCGGGATACACCGGGGCTCGGTTTTACTGAAGACCCACCCGCATCGAAAACTGCTTCCGAACCCTGAGGTTCAGCGAGTCCGAGCCTTGAGCACTTCGAAAATACGACGGGCCACAGAATACTCAAGCCGTCGCGGCCCATCCTGCAAAAAGCCCGGCAAGGCTTCGACGGTTAAGACCGGCAACTTTCCCGCCCGGTCCCCTTCGACCCGAGCGCCAACGAACACCAAGATCGGCTGCACCTCGATGCCGAGCATTTCCTGCAATTTGTGGGCCTGCCTCCAGGCCTGACGGACGATTCTGTTGTTCCGTCGCCCATTCACGAATAGGCCGTTTGGTTTGGCAACCACGCGAGCAGCGTAGTGTTTCACCTCAACCGAAAAGACCCCGCTCGGCCCAACCACCACGTGGTCAGCGTTCTCCCCGTCAAGATCGACATCGTGAAAGACGCGAAAGTGCTCGGGGAGCGCCTCGAGGACCCGCCCAACCGCCCGCTCGCCCGAATAGCCCTTGATCTTGGCGTGGACAGCCCTTTGGAATTCGCGGTCCTCAGCGGCCATCTTCACGAAATATCCCAGGGCAAAGAGCAGCATGGGAAGCGCAAGCCAGGGGAATGTCAACCGGAAGACCAACCATACCCCAAGGACCGTGCCCAAGAGCACACCAAAGGCCATACCCAGTTTCCGCTGCAAACGGCGACCTGCTCGACCCTGAACCCTCGCCATGGTTCTATGGTTTCACAAAAGAAACCGGGATCTCGGCAAAATGACCCAAGCAGGTGCGGTTTATTTGATGGCGTTTGCATGCATCTACACAAACGTCAGGCCCGTTATGTTCGGAGCCTGACAGTATTTTTCGTAGCCCTTCCATGGACAGTTTTCATAACAAAGCCCTGCATTCGGCTTGGGCGCTGTGAATACCCCGCGAAGCCGTGACCGGCTTCGCGGGTTGCGGAAATGGGATATGAAAGCTCGCTCGAGCTCTCGTTTAGCGCATCGGTAAGGGCACCCAGCGTCCGAAAGCATCCTTCGCGGTGTGATCGATGTAAGCGCCATAGCCGCCAATTGCGAAGATCAAGGCCCCGATGAGCAGCAAGGCCCCCACCACCGGCCGCAGACTGGGGGTTTTATAGGCAAACGGCGTGAGCACCGCCGCCAGGCCGATGACCCCGTAGCCCAGGGCCCAGAGGCTGGCGCT
>WIAM01000024.1 GCA_015519965.1 Thermaceae bacterium | reverse complement strand
CCGAGCTCGCCGCGATCGTCCACGAGTTGGGCGTTCTTGATCAAGAGTCTCACGCCTTACCACCCCCGACCAGACAGTGGTACAAAACCGCCATCCGGATCGCGAGACCGCTCTCCACCTGACGGAGAACCAGGCTCCTCGGTCCGTCGGCGAGCCGACCGTCGACCTCGAGGTCGCGATTCATCGGCCCCGGGTGTAAAAGCGGCGCCGTCGGCTTGGCCAAGGCCAGTGTGGCCTCGTTGATCTGGTAGGAGGCCCGGTATTCCTCTTCCGAAGGTAAAAGACCGCCCTCCATGCGTTCTTTCTGAATCCGAAGCGCGATCACCGCATCGGCCTCGGAAAGCGCCTCTTTCAGATTCGGCGTCATGCGAGCGCCAAAGAATGGCGTCTTCGGGAGCAGGCTCGCTGGCCCCGAGAGCCAGACCTCCGCACCCAGGAGCGAAAAGAGTTCGGCATCGGAGCGGGCCACCCGGGAGTGAAGGATGTCGCCGACGATGGCGATCTTCTTCCCCCGCAAAGGCCCGATCACCTGCTCGAGGGTGTAGGCATCGAGCAGGGCCTGGGTGGGGTGCGCCCGGCGACCGTCCCCGGCGTTTACCACCGAGGCCCGCACCCAGCGCGTCGCCTGAGCCGGCACCCCTGCCGCGTCGGCGCGGATCACGAAGAGATCCACCCCGTAAGCGGCAAGCGTCAGCAGGGTGTCCTTGTAGGATTCGCCCTTTTTGAGGCTCGAGGTCCCAGGGCTGAACGAGACCACGTCGGCCGAAAGCCGCCTGGCGGCCAGCTCAAAGGAGGTTCGGGTACGGGTCGAGGGCTCGAAAAACACGGTCGCCACCGTACGCCCTTGCAACGTGGGGACCTTCTTGATCGGCCGTTTGAGCACCTCGGCCATGGCATCGGCGGTTTCGAAAATCCGGCGAACCCCGGCCTCGTCCCAACCGGAAAAATCCAAAAGGTGGGAAAGCCTCTGGCCCTCGGCGTTCATGACTCTCGCTCCCAAAGTTCGACCGCGTCTTCGCCGTCGACCTCCCGCAGCTTGACCTTGACCACCTCGCGCTTGGAAGTGGGAAGATTCTTGCCGACGAAATCGGGGCTGATCGGCAGCTCCCGGTGGCCCCGGTCCACCAAAACCGCGAGGTAGACCCGGGAGGGCCGGCCCAGATCGGCCAGGGCATCGAGGGCCGCCCGCACCGTGCGGCCGGTGAAGATGACGTCGTCCACCAAGACCACGCGCTTGCCCCGAACGTCGAAGGGAACGCGGGTGGACCGCACCACCGGCGCCCGCTTCACCTCGCTGAGGTCGTCCCGGTAGAGCGTGATATCGAGCTCGCCAAAACCGGGCGCCCACCCCTCGAAGCGCTCAACCAGGGACGAGAGCCGCTTCGCGAGCGGGATACCCCGGGTATGGATGCCGACGAAGGCGAGGTCTCGGCTGGCTTTGGTGGCCTCGAGCACCTCGTGGGCCAGGCGTTTAAGCGCCCGGTCGATGTCGGGCGGTTCCATCACCCGCGCTTTGAATCGCATACGCGCCCCCCATAAAAAAACGCCGCCCGTCCGGGCGCACACCTTTCCTCTTTGGACCGTGCTTTGACCATTTTTTACCCCCTTTCCGGCCTCGCTGGACCGGTTTAAAGGTCGGCTCAGTCTAACGCCCCGGGCAAGGAGAGGTCAACTCTGCCCCCACGTGGCCTGGCCCCCAAAGGCCGGATCGCCCGCGTGCTAGGGTGATTGGGATGAAGGTGATTTTGCGTACGCCCGAACGAAAGGAGATCGAAGTCAGGGGCGACCGCAAGCTCAAGGAGGTCCTCGAATCCCTCGACATCAACCCGGAAGGGGTGATCGTGGCCCGGGGCAGCGAGCTTTTAACCCTCGACGATACGGTGCGCGACGACGAAACCATCGAGGTGATCTCGGCCGTCTCAGGAGGCGCGCGGTGAAGTGCGCGCAGTGCGGCGAGAAAGCCGCGGTCGAGGTCCGCCGGCACGGCCGGGCCTTTTGCCCTGCTCACTACCTGGAGTGGTTCGAGCACCAGGTCCAGCGGGCCATCCGCCGACATCGGATGCTCGGGCCTAACGATCGGGTTTTGGTCGCGGTCTCGGGGGGTAAAGACTCCATCGCGCTTTGGGAGGTCCTGACCCGGCTCGGCTACCAAACCACCGGTCTGCACATCCAGCTCGGCATCGACGCTTACTCGCAAAGGGCGCTTCAAGCCAGCGCCGACTTCGCGAAGCAGAAGAACCTTCCCCTGATCGTCGTGGACCTGAAAGAAAGTTACGGCCTGGCCATCCCCGAGCTCTCCGAGCTCACCCGCCGCCAGACCTGCTCGGTGTGCGGGCTTTCGAAGCGCTATGTCATGAACCGGGTGGCGGTGGAGGAGGGCTTCGACGTCATCGCCACCGGCCACAACCTCGACGACGAGGCGAGTGTCCTCCTCGGCAACACCCTGCACTGGCAGGCCGAGGCCCTGGTGCGCCAGGGGCCAGTCCTGCCCCAAAAAGAGGGACTCGCGCGGCGGATCAAGCCCTTCTACCTCCTCACCGAGCGGGAAATCCTGGCCTACACCCTCCTTCGTCACCTTCCCTACCAGCACGAGGAGTGCCCCTTCGCCGAAGGCGCGAAAAGCCTGCTCTACAAAGAAGCCCTCAACAAACTCGAGCACGCGATGCCAGGCACCAAACAGACTTTCCTCGAGCAGTACCTCAAGCAAGTCCAACCGATCTTGAAGCAGGGCTTTAAGGCCGATGAGGTCGTGCTT
>WIAM01000023.1 GCA_015519965.1 Thermaceae bacterium | reverse complement strand
GCTTATAGTCGGGCGGGTTTTGCGGGTCGAAGCGGAACGGGTGGTTCATCAGTGAGATGCTCACTCGAGCCTCCATCGGTCGCCTTCGCGAACCCCGTTTTGCCTGAACCAGCCCTGGTTGACCTCGAGGGCCTGCCGGTAGGCCACGCCGGGGTAGTAGGTGGGGCAGGGGTCGCTCAGGCAGGGCGTCATATCGAGGATGCGCAGGATCACCCCCTCGCCATCGGCGAAGGCGATGGAAAGGGGGATGAGGGTGTTCTTCATCCAAAACGGTGAGCCCGAAGCCTGGGGGAAGACGAAGAGCATGCCCTGGTTTTGGGGCAGTTCTTTGCGGAACATCAGCCCGCGCTCCCAGGCCTCGGGGGTCGCCGCCACCTCAACGAAAAGGCGCACGCGGCTCCCGTCCTGCCGGGTGATGGAGAGCGGGCGCAAGGCAGGGTTTGGCGGTTCGGGGCGCTGCTGGGCCCGCAGCCAGAAGACCTGGCCTACGACCGCGAGACCGACCAGGGCGCTGATGACGATCCACTTCAACCGTGCCACCTTCGCTCCACTTCACGGACGATACGGGAAAAGAGGCGTTCGGGGTCTTTTTTCGCGTCGAGGACCACGAAGCGTTCGGGCTCGAGCTCGGCCAGGGTGAGAAAGCCCTCGCGCACCCGGCGGTGGAAGCTCAGGGCCTCGCCCTCGAGGCGGTCCTTCGGCCCCTCGACCCGGGCCAGGCCCACCTCCGGTGGCAGGTCGAGGAGGAAGGTGAGATCAGGGATGAGCCCGCCGGTCGCGCCCTCGGTGGCCCGGCGCATCCAGGCCAGGGAGAGCCCCCGGCCGTAGCCCTGGTAGGCGTAAGAGGAGTCGGCGTAGCGATCGGAGATCACCACCTGGCCGCTCAAGAGCGCGGGGCGGATTTTTTTTCGGACGTGTTCGGCACGATCCGCCAGGTAGAGCAGGAACTCGGCCTCGGCGGTCATGGGGGTGGTGAGCAGGAGTTTGCGCACCTCGAGGCCGAGGGCGGTGCCCCCGGGTTCGCGCGTCAGGAGCACGTTCGCGCCGCGGGATTGAAACCAGGCGGCGAGCCTCGCGGCCTGCGTGCTCTTTCCCGAGCCTTCAGGACCCTCGAAGGTGATGAAGAATCCTCCGGAGACTGGGCGGGTTTGGTCGGCGGCTTCACCCATCGTCATCAGAGCCCCGTGGGATGGTCGAGGAAGGTCCAGGGCAGGCCGAAACTGGCCAGCAGTTTTTCCGCCAGCGCCTTGACGCCGAAGACCTCGGTGTCGTAGTGGCCGGCGTAGATCACGTTCATGCCCCGCTCGAAGGGCTCGTGGAACGCGCTGTGCTTGGGCTCGCCGGTCACGAGGAGGTCGAGGCCCTTAGCCGCGGCTTCGCCGATGTAGGAAGAACCCGAGCCTGAAACCACCGCCACCTTTTGGATGAGGTCGCTCCCTCCCTGGTGGACCAGGGCCTGCATGCCTGTGAGCTGGCCCAGGGCGTCGGCGATGTCGTGGAGGCGGGTGGCGGTTTTGAGCCTGCCCATGACCCCGATCGCGCCCCCAGCGTGTTCGCCGAAGGGTTCGAGGTCCACGAGCCCGAGGTGGCGGGCCAGAACCGCGTTGTTGCCGACCTCGGGGTGGGCATCGAGCGGCAGGTGGGCGGCGTAGAGGCTGATGCCGCCCTCGAAGAGCGCCTCGAGCCGGCGCTTGAGCGGTCCGGTGACCGGCTCGGGCTTGCCCCAGAAAAGCCCGTGGTGCACGATCAGGAAATCGACGCGAGCTTTTTGCGCCTGGCGGAAGGTAGAGAGGCTGGCATCCACCGCGACCCCGATCAGCTGGACCTCGTCCTTGCCCTCAAACTGCAAGCCGTTCAAACTCGCATCGGGTATGGCGTCAATCTTGAGGTAGTCGTTCAACCAGGCCACGAGCTCGTCTCTTCGCATCTTCACTCCTTGGTTGTCCGCGCCCTGCGCGTGGTGCGCCGGCCCCAGTTTACCTCCGGCGGATGAAAAAGATGGCCAGGGCAAAGAGGAGCACCGCGATCGAGAGCAGGCCCAGCTCGACCAGGATGGCCGCGAAGCGGGGATTATCGAGGCTGGCGTCGGCCACGCCTTCGGCGGTGATCACGAGCAGGCGGCGGACGCTGGCGATGATGCCGATGATGAGGAAGGGCTCGGCCTCGATAGTGCCTTCGCGGGCGAAGCGGACGACGGTGTAGATCACCTCGGCCAGCATCAGCGCCAGGAGCACCCGGTCGAGGAGGAGGACGATGCCCTGGGCGACCTCGCCCCGCATCAGCGCCCCGCCGCCCTCGAGGACGGCAAAGAAGAGGATGAGGCCGGCGGCAACCGCCAGGATGAGCCCGGCGAAGAGGTAGATCGCCGCCTCGAGGCCCTCGAGCGTGCGGTAGAGCGGCTCGCGCATCGATGGGTCTAGTTTAGACCAAGTGCGGCCCTGAGTTCGGCCACTTCGTCCCAGGCAAGGACCTCGTTGGCCCGCTCCAGCGTGCGTTCGTGGCCTTTCCCGGCCAGGAGGATGGTGTCCCCCGGGCGGGCGAGGCGGCTCGCGAGGCGGATGGCCTGGCGGCGGTCTGGCTCGATGCGGACCTCGGCGCCGCCTTCGCGGGCCCCGGCGGCGAGGGCCTCGAGGATTGCCTCAACCGGTTCGCTGCGACTGTCTTCCTCGGTGAAGACCGCGACGTCGGCCAGGGTGGCGGCAACCTTGCCCAGCGGCTTTCGCTTGCCCGGGTCGCGCTCGCCGGCTGCCCCCACCACCACGATCAGCCTTCCCTGGGTGGTCTTTCTGAGGGTTTCCAGGGCCTTGGCCAGCGCCTTGGGAGTGTGGGCGAAGTCGACCACCGCCCGAACGGGCCTCTGGGTCACGATCTGCATCCGTCCCGGTACGCCAGGAAAGCTAGCGAGGGCACGGATGGCCCCCGGCAGATCAATACCGAGATGAAACGCCGCGGCCAGCGCCGCCAGAGCGTTTTCGACGTTATACGCCCCGATCATGGGGAGGGTAACCTGCCCGGAGAAGCCGGGGGCGTGCAGCACGAAACGCAGCCCGGCGGCGTCTTCCCGGACCCGCCTCGCTGTGAAATCGCCTCCCGGTCCGTAACTGAGGTGGGGGTGGCGACGCAGGCGGCGGGCATAAGGACAGGCCAGGTTGAGCACGGCGAATCGTGCGCGCTTGATGAGGCTGGCCTTGGCTTTGAAGTAGTCCTCGATGTCTTTGTGAAAGTCGAGGTGCTCGGGGGAGAGGTGCGTCCAGATCGCGAGGTCGTAGTCCACCTCGTCGACCCGGTGCTGGGCCAGGGCGTGGGAGCTGGTCTCGAGGACCACAGCCTTGAGCCCTTCGGCCACCATCTCCGCCAGCGTGGCCTGCAGCGCCGGGGCCTCGGGGGTGGTGAAGTGGCCTTCGGGGAAGCGCCAGCGATGCCCGAAGGCGTACCCTACCGAGCCGATGAGCCCGGTAGGGCGGCCGTTTTGGTTCAGAAGGTGGTGGATGAGGTGGCTGGTGGTGGTCTTGCCATCGGTGCCGGTGACGCCGACCACCTTCAGGCGCGTTGCCGGCAGGTCGTAAAAATGCGCCGCCAGTTTCGCCAGCGCCCGGCGGGCGTTTTCGACCCTGGCATAAGGCACGGGGAGCTGGAGCGGGCGCTCGCCCACCACCGCCACCGCGCCCCGCCGCAGCGCTTCGTCGACGAGGTCGTGCCCGTCGAAGCGCTGCCCCTTGAGGGCAACGTAGATATTCCCGGGGCGGAGCCGTCGGGTGTCGTGGCTGATGCCGGTGACTTTGCGGCGCGGTGCCTCGACACCCAGGACTTGAAAGAGGCCTTGCAGGTCGTCCAAGGTGACCCCTACCCGAACTACCGGCGCACCGTCAGGGTGACCGGGATCTCAACCCGTTCGCGGTTGCGCCAGATGAGAAGCCGAACCACGTCCCCCGGACGGTAGCGGGCGATTTCCTGGATCACTTCGAATCGGTTTTGGATGGGGCGTCCGTTGACCGCCAGGATTACGTCGCCGAGGGCCACCAGCTTGCCCAGTTCGTCGCGGTCCGCGCCCCGGACCCCGGCCCGGGCGGCCGGAGAGTTGGGTTCGACGCGGTCCACCATGACCCCTTTCACCCCCACCAGGCCCAGGGCCTTGAGGAGCAGGGGGTCGAGTTCGGTGAGGTCGATCAAGGTTGCGCCCAGCCAGCCCCGTTGCGGGACCCCATAGCGTTCGAGGTCCTCGATGCTCTGCTTCACCAGTCCCGCCGGGATGGCCATGCCCACCCCGGAGATCCCGCTCGG
>WIAM01000133.1 GCA_015519965.1 Thermaceae bacterium | reverse complement strand
GAGCCATAGAGCCCGGTGAAGATCTCCCGGGCGAAAGCAGCTCCGGTAGCGGCGGCAACCGCCAGCGTCATCTTCGGATCCCAAAGCACGTCCACCCCGCATGGAAGGGTGAGCTCGTCCTTGAGCCGGCCGATCACGTAGGCCATGGCAGCGCCGCTCGCGGGGTCAACCTCGAGCTCATAGGGACGATCGTTCTCGTTGCCGAACATCACCGCGTCCACGCCGGCGGCCTTGAGCGCCCGGAGGTCGGCCCGGGCGGCTTCGACGATCGCCTCCATCCCAGCCGCCTCGTCATAGAGCGGGCTACCCGGTAGGGCTCTGAGGTGGACCATGGCGATGACCGGCTTTGGCGTCTTAAAAAGCGACTCAAACCTTTGGAAAGTCTCCATACTCCCCCTTCCCTAGACCAGCTCCACGAAGGGAACCTTTTCCCTGAGCGCTGGGGCGAAGGCCGCACTCTTCTTGTCGGTAATCACGCCGGCCAGGGCCTCGAGGCCCACCACCCGAGCCAACGCCCGGCGCCCGAACTTCGAGTGGTCCGCGACCAGGTAGGTGGCCTCTGCCGCCTCTACAGCCCGCCGTTTGACCGCGGCTTCTTCCACGGTGGCATTCGTCACCGCCTGCTCGTCAACCGCGTCAGCGCCTAAGAAGAAGAGGTCGGCGTGGATTTCGGCGAGCATCGCCTCAGCCCAGGGACCCACGAGGCTAAAAAGCCCGTTCCGGGTCCGCCCTCCCACCAGCCAGACCTCGGGCGCTCCCCGGGCCAGGGCTTCCGCCACCTTGAGATCCAGCGCGATCACCGTAATCCGGCGGTCGGCGAGCCGCCGGGCCAGGGCCAGGGCCGTGGTGCCCGAGTCGAGGATCACAGTCGCCCGCTCTGGGACCAAGGCCGCGGCCCGGGCCGCGATCCGTTCTTTCTCCGGCACCTTCCGCCGTGCCTTGAGGTCAAAGGGTGGCTCGGCGGCTGTCCCCATCCGCAGAGGCAGAGCCCCGCCGTGCGTTCGCTCGACCAAGCCCTGATCGGCCATCGCCGCGAGGTCTCGCCGCACGGTGGCCTCCGAAACGCCGAGGCGCTTCGCGAGCTCCTGGGTACGGAGCCCCCCTTCCGCCTCCAATAAACGCAGGATCCGGCGCTGCCGCTGGCGAATCAATGACACGTTGAACTCCTCTTGCTCGATTATGATTGACCCTGCGCGTTTTTGCAAGTATTTGAGGAGATTCGATCAGGGCGTGCTGCGTTGCCTCTCTATGTCTTCACGCAACAAGCTCGCATCGGCTCCCGTCAGTGGCGTTCGGCGGACCGTAGGCTGCGGTGCGATCTGACGGGATTCGCAGTCCAGTCGTACCCGGCCATTCTCGGCACCGGGCTCGCGTAGGCCGCGCTACGTTTTTGAGGGTGGAAAAGGCATAGGCTTTTCCTATGGCAGAAATCCGGGTATCGATGCGACAGGTCGGGCCCAGCACTTCGGAGGCTGAGATTCGAGGCCACCGGGTGCTGGTGGACCGGCCCCTGGAAAAAGGCGGGTCCGACCGGGGCCCCATGGGCGGGGAGCTCTTGCTGGCGGCGCTCGGGGGCTGCTTTCTGAGCAACCTCTTCGAGCTCATCCGCACCCGAAACGCGCCCATCCACGAGGTCCGGCTCGAGGTGGTGGGGACCCTCGAGGGCACCCCGCCCCGCTACACCGCCATCGAGCTGGTGGTCGGCGCCACGACCAACGAGCCGGAGCTGCTGGCTAAGTTCGTCGCCATGGCCGAGCGGGCCTGCATCGTGGCGAACACGCTCAAAAGCGGAATCAAGGTCACGAGCCGGGTCCGAGTGGCCACGAATGGGAAACCCTAGCTCCGCTCTTCCGCCCCGTGCAAAAGCCACTTCTTCGAAGTGCCTTTGGCCGCGGTCGAGGCCCGGCTCGCCAGGTTGATGAGGTCGTCGGCGGTGGCGCTCACGCCCTCGGGCACCCGATTCATGCGACGCCCTCCCGCCACTCCGGCGGATACCGAGACCGGGGGGAGGCCATCGACCCTTACCCGGCTCACGGCCTCGAGCAGGCGCTCGATCAAAGGGAGGACCTCGGCGCGGGGGCGGTGAAAGAGGATCACGAACTCGTCGCCCCCGTAGCGAAAGGCCTCGCCTTGGTGCTCTTCCGCGAAACCCCTGATCCGCCCGGCGGCGTGGCGGAGAACCATGTCGGCCTTCGCGTGGCCAAAACGCTTATTGAACCGGCCGAAGTCGTCGAGGTCCAAAAACACCAGCGTGGGATCGACGCCACGGGCCAGGAGGTCCTCGAGGTGGTGTCGGAGCAGGTCGGCCCTCGGCAACCCGGTGAGGGGGTCATAGCTCGACCCCAGCTCGCGCATCACGGTCGACTTGGTCAAAACCCCGACAACGCGGCCGTCGTCAACCACCACCAGCCGCTCGACCCCCGCTTGGTCCATCTGTTCATAGGCGGTAAAGACACTCTCTCCCGGCGCGATCGTCACCGGATCCGGCCGCATAGCGTCCAAAACCAGGCGGTTGGGGTGACACTGCCGCACGTCGCGCGAGGTAAGAATGCCGACCAAGCGCCCCCCAGCCACCACCGGCAGGCCGCCAACCCGACGCTCATCCATCAGACGGGCCGCATCCCGCACGCTGCGCTCACCATTGATCACGACCGGATCCGGCGTCATGATGCTGCGTACGGTCCGTGCCATCGCCGATCGGCCTCAGTCTATCAACCGAGCCGCACCACCCGCTCGACCTGGAGCTCAAGGTCGAGATCGAT
>WIAM01000132.1 GCA_015519965.1 Thermaceae bacterium | reverse complement strand
GCCTCGTGCCGGGGCGTTTTTCACGCAAAGATCCCGATCATCAACGGAGGCAAAGGCGGGGCAAAGCGAACCCGCTACCCCGCGTGCGCCCCGCCCACCCAGTCGAGCCAGGTATCCTCGCGATCCGCGAAGAAACGCTCCAGGCCCTCGACCAGCTTGATGGGGGCGTAGGGGTCGGCGAAGGTCGCGGTGCCCACGGCCACCATCCTGGCCCCCGCGAGGGCGAGCTCGAGGGCATCCTCCACCGTGCGGACCCCGCCCATACCGATGATCGGCCGGTCGGTATTTTGGTAAAGCTCGTAGATCAGCCGGACCGCGAGCGGGCGGATCGCCGGCCCCGAAAGCCCCCCGGTGCGATGACCGAGGATTGGCCGCCCGGTTTCCAGATCGATGCGCATGCCCCGCAGGGTGTTGATCAGCGAAAACCCGTCCACCCCCGCCGCCTCCAGGGCCTCGGCGACCTCAAGCGTCGGCCCCTCAGGCGAGAGCTTGGCGATGACCGGGCGATCGGTCGCCCCCTTGACCGCGCGCACCACCTCGGCGGCGGCCCGGGGGTCGTGGGCATAGGGCAGGCCGCCGCCGTGCACATTGGGGCAGGAAAGGTTGAGCTCGATGAGCTCAGCATAGGGGCTGACCTTTGCCGCCACGTACGCAAAATCCTGGGGACGCTCGCCGAAGACGTTCACGATGACCCGGGCCCCGAGCGCCTTCAGCCAGGGGAGTTCATCCTGGAGGTAGGCCTCGACCCCCTTGTTCTCAAGGCCAATCGCGTTGAGCATCCCCGCCGGGGTTTCGGTGATGCGGGGCGGGGGCGCCCCGGCGATGGGCCGGGGCGAGGTTCCCTTGGTGGTAATGGCCCCGAGGCGGGAGAGCGGGTAGAGATGGGCGTACTCGCGGCCGTAGTTGAAGGTGCCGCTCGCGGTAACGACGGGGTTTGGAAAACGCACCCCGAGGAACTCGACCTCAAGCGGGTTCAAGGTGGAAACGCACCTCCTCGGCAGGGAACACCGGCCCGTCCGTGCAGACGTGGCGCTGGCCCTTGGCGGTGGGGACCGCGCAGGAAAGACAGCTCCCAACCCCGCACGCCATGTGGGCTTCAAGGCTCACGTAGGCGGGCAGGGCCATGGTCCGGGCGACGCCCGCCGCCTTTTGCATCATGGCCTCGGGCCCGACCGCAAACAGCGTATCCCCCGGACGCAGCACGAAGGGCAGGGCGTCGGTGGGGTAGCCCCGCTCGCCCCAGCTCCCGTCTTCGGTAAAGAAACGGACCGACGCACCGCTGGCCCGGAGGTAGGGGGCAAAAAAGGCCTCGCTACGGTCCTTGGCTCCGTGGAGCAAGACCACCTCGTGACCGCGTTTGACCAAAAACCGGGCCAGGTGCAAAAGGGGCCCGGCGCCGGTCCCACCGCTCACCAAGACCGCCCGACCTTCGGGAAGGGGAAAGCCGTTGCCCAGGGGCGCCAACGCCCTGAGCACCGTGCCAGGCGAGAGCGTAAGCAAGTGCTGCGTCCCCTCGCCCCTCCCCCGCACGAAGAGCAGCAAACGGCTGCTGAGCACCGCCGGGGCCATGGGGCGGCGAAGCAGCAAACCCGGGACCTTGAGGTTGATGAACTGACCCGGCCAGAGCAGGGGGGCGATCGTGGGGGCGTCGAAAACGATCACCCCCCGATCCCCCTTCACCTCACGCTCGATCAGGACCAGGCGGTGGTCATCCCAGGGCCTCATACGCCACCCTCCCATCGACCAGGGTCAGCACCGGCCAGCCTACGAGTTCCCAGCCCGCCCAGGGGCTGTATTTGGCCTTGGAGATGAAGCCTTCGGGGGTCACCGGCCGGGCACGCTTGGGGTCCACGAGCACCAGATCCGCCCTGGCGCCCACCTCGAGCCGCACCGCCTCGCGTCCGAGCAACCGCCGGGGGGCGCTGGCCATGGCCTCGACCAGCCGCCCGAGAGGGAACCCGCGCTTTTTCACCAGCTCGGTGAAGAGAAGCGGGAAAGCGACCTCGAGGTTCGGTATGCCAAAGGGGGCCCGGAGGAAATCGGCTTCCTTTTCGTCCAGGGTGTGCGGCGCGTGATCGGTGGCCACCACGTCCACCGTCCCGTCCTCCAGGGCGGCGATCAACGCCTCGACGTCGGCGCGCTCCCGGAGGGGGGGCGCGACCTTGAAGATGGGGTCAAGGCCAAACAGGGCCTCGTCGGTGAGAGTGAGGTGGTGGGGCGTGACCTCGGCCGTCACCCGCTGCCCTTTGGCCTTGGCCTGGCGAACGAGCTTCGCCCCGGTGTAGGTGGAGAGGTGCTGGATGTGGAGGTGGCCCTTGCCGTAACGCTGAATCTCCAGATCGCGGGCGATGCGCGCCGACTCGGCCTCGGCCGGGTTCCCCGGGAGCCCCAGCCTCTCGGAGACCTCGCCCTCGTGAACGACGCCGTCTGCCCGCAAGGTGGCGTCCTCCGCGTGCACGGCGACCGGAACGCCAAGCGCGGCCGCGTAGCGAAGCCCCACGGCCAGCAGCCGGGCATCCTCGTTGGTGTGCCCGTCGTCGGTGAAGAGGACCGCCCCGGCGTCCTTTAGACGGCTGAGTTCGGCGAGCCGCCGCCCCTCCTGGCCAGCGCTGAGCGCGGCGGCCACCGAGAGCCGGGCCCCATCTACCCGCCGGGCCTGGCCTAAGAGCGCCCGGATCACTTCGGGTCGATCGATCACCGGGTCGGTGTTGGGCATGGCCACGACCTCGGCGAAGCCGCCGGCGGCCGCGGCCCTGAGTCCCGAGCTGAGGTCTTCTTTGACCTCCTGACCCGGGACCCTGAGGTGGGTGTGCAGGTCGAAGAAGGCGGGAAGGAGGAAGTGGCCCGAGGCGTCAATCACGTGCTCGGCCTCGCCGCCCTCGAGGGAAGCGATTCGCCCCGCCTCGACGAGCACATCGGCCCGGCCGAGCTCGCCGCGATCGTCCACGAGTTGGGCGTTCTTGATCAAGAGTCTCACGCCTTACCACCCCCGACCAGACAGTGGTACAAAACCGCCATCCGGATCGCGAGACCGCTCTCCACCTGACGGAGAACCAGGCTCCTCGGTCCGTCGGCGAGCCGACCGTCGACCTCGAGGTCGCGATTCATCGGCCCCGGGTGTAAAAGCGGCGCCGTCGGCTTGGCCAAGGCCAGTGTGGCCTCGTTGATCTGGTAG
>WIAM01000131.1 GCA_015519965.1 Thermaceae bacterium | reverse complement strand
GAAGCGTTCGCCCTGTATAACCTACCCATCCTTTAGGCCGCAATAAAGGCGAACGCCTAGGCGTTCGCCTTTATTGCCAGCCGCCCAGGATGTGGACGTGGACGTGGAAGACCTCTTGGCCTCCTTTTTCCCCCACGTTCACGACCACCCGGTAGCCCGCAAGGCCCAGCGTCTCCCTGGCCACGCGGTTGACGGTGCGGAAGAGGCCGCCGAGCGCGCGTTCGCCGGTTTCATCGTCGGGGAAGTCGCTGAGCTTGGGGACGTGGACTTTTGGGACGACCAAAACGTGCGTTGGGGCCTTGGGGTGGATGTCGTGGAAGGCGATGTAATCCTGGTCCTCGTAGACCTTCTTGGCGGGGAGTTCTCCGGCAACGATCTTGCAGAAGACACACTCCATGGGGCTTACCTTACCGCAAGCCGCTCCCGTTCCGTGGCCATTTGGCCGATGAGCTCGTAGCCCCGCACCGCTTCGACCCGGGCCCGGATCACCTCGCCGGGCTCGGCGCGGCCCCGGATGCGGGCTTCGTAGTAGTCGGGGGTGTGGCCTTTGAGTTCTTCGCCGTCGACTCGCTCGATGAGGACCTCGACCAGGCCTCCGATCTTGGGGCGGATGCGGGTCTCGGCTAGGCGGTGGGCCAGCTCGATTAGGGCCCGGGTACGGGCCTTTCGCACCTCGATGGGGACCTGGGGCATGCGGGCGGCGCGGGTGCCGGGCCTTGGGGTGTAGGTGAAGACGTGGGTGCGGGCGGGCTGGATGGCCTTGAGCGCCTGCACCGTGGCCTCGAAGTCGGCTTCGGTCTCGGTGGGGAGCCCGGCGATGACGTCGGTGGTCAGGGCGAAGTCGGGAATCCGGTCGTAGGCCAGCTGGACGATACGCCGGTACTCGCTGAGGCTGTAGCGGCGGTTCATGAGCCCGAGCAGCCGCTCGGAACCGGTTTGCAGCGAGAGGTGGAGGTGGGGCCGGGCACGGGGCGCCAGGCGGGCCAGGGTGTTGACCAGGGCCTCGTCGGTATCCTCGGGTTCGATCGAGGAAAGACGCACGTAGGCCCCGAGGTAGACGAGGTCTTCAACCAGGCCGGCGAGGCCTCGAGGATGGCCGTTGTAGGAGCCGAGCCTGACGCCGGTGAGGACCAGCTCGCGCACGCCTTTGGCCAGGAGCGCTTCGGCTTCTTTGATCGCGTCCGAGGCCGGGCGGGATCGTTCGCGACCCCGGAGCTTTGGGATGATGCAGTAGGCGCACCCGGCGTTGCACCCGTCCTGCACCTTGAGGAATGCCCTCACCGAGCTCTGCAGCAAGACGCGCGCTCCGCTCCCCCAAAGCTCGTTGACCGGCGTGGTGAGGGGGTCGGCGGTGAGGCCGAGCCGCTCCATAACCAGGCGGGGCAGCGTGCCCTTCGCGCCGTTTTGCACCACTAGATCGGCGCCGATCCGCTTGGCCAGCCCCTCGTCGCGATCGACGAAGCAACCGGTGACGACGAGGAGGGCGTTGGGGTTTTCCCGCCGCGCCCGGCGGATCTCGGCCCGGGTCTTGGCCTCGGCGGTGGTGGTCACGGCGCAGGTGTTGATGAGTACGAGCTCGGCTGCTTCACTCACCAGTTCTGGATCCAGGGGGGCAAGCGACCCGAGGAGGGTTTCGCTCTCGGCCTGGTTGACCTTACAGCCCAGCGTTTTCACGGCCACGCGCATCGCGCCCATTGTGGCACGTTTGAAGGGCGGCGAGCGTGGTTTTGCACACGCATGGCAAGGCCGGGCGTTGGGGCGTAGCATAGGGAACGTGATTGAGATCAGCGACATCTTCTCCGCCTGGAAGAGGATTCGGCCTCATTTGCACCTGACCCCGGTGCTGACCTCGGAAAAGCTCGATGCCGCCACGAAAAAGCGCATTTTCCTCAAAGCGGAGTCGTTGCAAAAGACGGGCAGCTTCAAAGCCCGGGGCGCGCTCCACAAGGCGCTTTTGCTCGACTCGCCCAAAGGGCTGGTGGCGGCCTCATCCGGGAATCACGCCCAAGGGGTGGCGTTCGCCGCCGGTATCCTCGGCGTGCCGGCGGCGATCGTGGTTCCTGAAGACACGGTGCCGGTGAAGAAGTCGGCCATCCGGGGCTACGGCGCCGAGCTGATCGATCAGGGGGTCACGGTCGAGAACCGGGAGGCGATCGCTCGCCAGGTCGCCGCCGAGCGGGGGTGGGCCTTCATCCACCCCTTCGACGACGAGGCGGTGATGGCCGGCCAGGGAACGGTGGGGCTTGAGCTTTTGCACCAGGTGCCCGATCTGGATGCGGTGCTGGTGCCGGTCGGTGGCGGGGGTTTGATCGCGGGGATCGCGACCGCCGTCAAGGCGCTCGCCCCCGGGGTGAAGGTGATCGGTGTTGAGCCCGGGGAAGCGGCGGACGCGGTGATGAGCTTTGCCCGGGGGACGCTGGTCCGCCTTGAGCGGGCGCCGGAAACGGTCGCCGACGGGGTGCGTACCATGTGCCTCGGGGAAAAGCCCTTTGCGGTGATCAAGGCCCGGGTCGACGCCATGCTCTCGGTCAGCGAGGCGGCGATCCTCAAGGCCCAGCGCCTGATCCTCTCGCGAGCCAAGCTGGTGGCCGAGCCGACGGGGGCGCTGCCGCTGGCGGCGGTGCTCGAGCACGCCGAGACGCTTCCCGAGCGGCTCGGACTGGTCATTTCGGGCGGAAACTGGCTGCCGCAGTGAGTTTTCCCATGGGCCCCCAAGCGGTATGATACCGGCGATGGGCCAAAGGCACCCGGCTTGGATCTTCTTGCTGTTGCTCCTGGCGGCGTGCGCGCCCGTTCCTTCGGGGCCCGGGCCGGCGGAAGGTCGAATCGAAGGGCCGGTGGGGTTTTATCCCAGTACCACCGGCCTCGTCTGGTCCTACCTGCCCTCGGGCGTGTCGCTGGATGCCCCGGGCTACACCTTGCGGGCGGAGGGCCCGGCGAGCTTCGCCGGCGCCTCGGCGCTCCGTTTTCGTTTTTCCGGCCGCGGTCAGGAACGGATTTATTACCGCACGATCTCCGACCGCCTCGGGGTCCGGCTGCTCGGCTATGAGGAGACCGTGACCTCGAGCCGCGTCCGCTTCGACCCGCCGTTTTTGGAGTACCCGCCGGCGGGGTTGCTCGCCGCAGGGTATCGCTGGGGCGGCAAGACGACGGTGGAGAGCGTCTTCGTGCTTCCCGAGGGAACGGTGACCCAGGCCAGGGTGCCGCTTTCTTACACCTTTGAGGTGGTCGGGCGGCGGACGGTCGAGGTGCCGGCCGGTCGCTTTGAGGCGTATCTGATCCGTTTCAACGCCGAGAGCGACCAAGGCGCGATCGAGTCCGAGATCTGGTTCGTGCCCCACGTGGGCGAGGTCAGGACGCGGGAAGGCCTGGTCTTGCTCAAAAAGAACTTCTAGGAGGCGTCTGACGTGCTCGATGGCATCGAAGGTCCCCAGGATTTGAAGCGGCTCTCCGAACGCGAGCTCGGCGAGTTGGTCGAGGAGCTCCGCAGCGAGATCATCCGGGTCACCGCCCAAACCGGAGGGCACCTGGCGTCCTCGCTGGGCGCGGTGGAGCTGATTGTGGCCCTTCACCGGGTGTTCGATTCGCCGAGGGACAAGATCCTCTTCGACGTCGGGCATCAGGCCTACGCCCACAAGCTGCTCACCGGTCGCCGGGACCGCTTCCACACCCTGCGTCAGGAAGGGGGGATTTCGGGGTTTACCAAGGTGAGCGAGTCGCCCCACGATGCGATCACCGTGGGCCACGCCTCGACCTCGCTGGCCAACGCCCTCGGCATGGCCCTGGCCCGGGACGTGAAGGGGGAGGACTACAAGATCGTGGCCGTGATCGGGGACGGCGCCCTCACCGGCGGCATGGCGCTCGCCGCGCTCAACAAGATCGGAGAGCTCGGCAAGGACATCCTGATCATCCTCAACGACAACGAGATGTCGATCAGCCCCAACGTGGGGGCATTGAACCGCTATTTCCGGAGCCTGCAGGTCCAGCGCTGGGTGCAGGGCGCCGAAGCCACGGGCAAGAAGGTGCTCGAGCGCATCTCGCCCAAGCTCTACGGGCTCGCCGACCGGGCCAAGGAAGCGGCCAAGCTGCTGGTGCACCAGGAAAATCCCTTTTACGCCTGGCGGCTGCGCTACGTGGGGCCGGTCGACGGCCACGATCTTCGCGGGCTCATCTATTTGCTGGAGCACCTCAAGGCCCTCGAGGGCCCGACGATCCTCCACATCGTGACCAAGAAGGGTTACGGCTACAAGGTCGCCGAGGAAGACCCGGTGAAGTGGCACGGCGTCGGCCCCTTCGACCCCAAAGCGCCCCAGGGCTCGAAGAAGAAAGGTTATTCCTGGTCGCTCGCCTTTGGTGATGCCCTGGTCGAACTAGCGCAGACCGACGAGCGCATCTACGCCATCACTCCGGCTATGCGCGAGGGCTCCGGGCTCACCGAGTTCGCCGAGCGCTTCCCGGAGCGCTACGTCGACGTGGGGATCGCCGAGGACGTGGCGGTCACCACCGGGGCCGGGCTCGCGCTCTCGGGGATGCGGCCGGTGGTGGCGATCTACTCGACCTTTTTGCAGCGCGCCGTGGACCAGGTGATCCACGACGTCGCGATCGAGAACCTCAACGTCATCTTTGCCATCGATCGCGCCGGTCTCGTCGGCGCCGACGGCCCCACGCACCACGGCGTCTTCGATATCTCGATTCTCCGCGCGATTCCGAATCTTAAGATTCTCGCCCCCAAGGACGCCGCTGAGCTTCGTGCCATGCTCAAGGCCGCCTTTGAGGTCGGCGGGCCGGTGGCGATTCGCTATCCAAGGGGCCAGACCGACCCGGTTCAGCCCGGGCTTTGGCCCGAGATCGAGTGGGGGCGCTGGGAGATCGTGAAGGAAGGGGATGAGGTGGCGATCCTGGCCTTTGGCAAGACGCTTGGCTATGCCCTCGAGGCGGCCGGGGATGACCCCCGGGTGGCGGTGGTCAATGCCCGCTTCATCAAGCCGCTCGACGAGGCCATGCTCCGCGCCCTTGTTGCCCGGGGGATGCGGATTCTGACCGTGGAAGACCACCAGCTCTGCGGGGGGTTCGGTTCCGCGGTGCTCGAGGCCCTCGAGGCCATGGGCCGCTCGGTGCCGGTGAGGCGGCTCGGCCTGCCCGATCGCTTCACCGGGCAGGGGAAGATCGAGCGCCTCCACCAAAAGGCGGGTATCGACGCAGCGGGAATCCGCCGCGCCCTGGCCGAGATGGGGGTCAAGCCCGTGCTCGCCTTCGGGGAGTGAGGGGATGCGACGGTTTTTGGCCTGGGTTTTCCTGCTCGCCCTGTTGCCCGCCTTCGCCGGACGGGTGGCTATTCCCCAGTTCGGGGTTTTGGAAAACCGGGGTCTGGTTCCGCTCGCCAAAGCGGAGAGCCAGGATCTGGCCCGGCTCGCCCGCCTCTTGCCGGCGGCCCTCACCACCCGGCTGGTTCAGTCGGGGCGCGAGGTCGAGCTGCTCGACGTTTTCGTGGACGAAGCCGGGGTGGCGGATCTCCTCAAGGCAGGGTATGACGAGGTACTCCTTGGCTCGGTGACCCGGCTCGAGGGCAGCGTGGTGGTGTCCCTGCGTCGCTACCGCCTCCGGGAGGGCAAGGCCGTGCTCGCGGGCGCGGCCGCGGTTCCGGTGCGCGGCGTCTCCGAGGCCCTGACCGCGGCTGATCAGCTCCTGGAGCGCGTGTACGCCCCGGGGGAGGGGATCTTTCCCGCCCAGATTACCCACGTACTCGTCGTTCCCAGCACTTTCCGCATTCCCCTGGGCGGGGTGCGGACGCTCAAGGTGATGGCGCTCGACGCCCAGGGGCGGGTGATCCCCGGGGTTCGCTTCGTTTATCAGGTCGAAAATCCCTCGGTCGCTCGGGTGAGCGAAGACGGCACCGTGGTCGGGGTCGGGCCCGGCGACACCAAGATCCAGGTTCAGGCGGTGGGATTCCCCGGCGCGGGCCAGGTGCGCGGCGAGGCCACGCTCACGGTCGCGCCCCCGGCCTTCGGCCTTCGCTTTTCCGGGATCGTCGCCGGTGACAGGGGCCCGTTCCCGTCGTGGCTGCGCATCGGCATCCGCCTCTCGTCGGCCAGCGGGTTCACCGGCTTTGGCACCGTGCTCACCGCCAAGGACGTGACTCAGGCCCCCGACAACCCGCTCGGGTATCTGGCCTCGTTCTTTGCCGGGGTGGTCACCGGCGGGCAGCTCACCGCCTCGCTCGACTTCGATCTCGGCAATACCTTGCTTTTCCACCTCGAGGCCTACCAGCGCAACAACCGCAGCTACTTCGGGGCTGGCCTCGGCTTTGCCACTCCCACCGCGCCCAGCGGCGTGCAGGGGGTGAGCCTGCGTCTAGTCCTCGGCAGCTATTTGCTCGGGACCACGTTTCCCATCGAAGCTTCAGGCGAAGCGATCTTCCCTACCGCCGGCGGGGGCTCGCCGACGCTGCGGCTGGTAGTGGGGCTTGGCCTCGACCTCTACCCCTGATCTCTGAGTAGCCGGGGAAGGTTTTCCTCAAAAGGCGGGTAAACCACGCCGCGTTCGGTGATGATGGCGGTGATGAGTTCGGCGGGCGTGACGTCGAACGCGGGGTTGTAGACCAGGCTACCTTCGGGGACAAGCCGGCGTTCGCCGCAATGGGTGATTTCCTTAGGGTCTCGCTCCTCGATGGGGATCGCCTCGCCGCTCGGCGTGGCCAGATCGACGGTGCTGGTGGGGGCGGCGACGTAGAAGGGGATGCCGTGGTGCCTCGCGGCGATGGCGAGCGCGTAGGTGCCGATCTTGTTCGCGGTGTCGCCGTTTTTTGCAATCCGGTCGGCGCCGACCACCACCAAATCGATGCCGAACTTCTTCATTACGTGGGCCGCGGCCCCGTCGACGATCACGGTGTGGGGAATGCCGAGCTCCTTGAGCTCCCAGGCGGAAAGGCGCGCCCCTTGCAGTCGCGGCCGGGTTTCGTCTAAAAAGGCATGCACCCTTTTCCCCGCCTCGTGGGCGATGCGGATGATGCCGAGGGCGGTGCCGTAGTCGACGGTGGCCAGGGCGCCGGTGTTGCAGTGGTGAAGGATCTTCGCGCCCTCGGGAATGAGGGGAAGAGCATTTTGGCCAATGGCCTGATTCGCGGCCACGTCTTCCTCGGCGATGCGCCTCGCCTCTTCAACGAGACGCTGGCTGAGCGCCTCGGGCGTTTCGCTCGAGCCTTCCCAGATCGCTTTCATACGATCGAGGGCCCAAAAGAGGTTGACGGCGGTGGGACGGGCCTTGCGGAGTCGCTCGTCGGCGGCGGCGAGATCTTCCCCCCGGAGTGCGGCCAGGGCGATGCCAAAGGCGGCGGCGGCCCCGATGGCCGGCGCACCACGCACCACCATCTCGCGGATGGCCCAGGCCACGTCTTCCGAGCTTTCAAGCTCCAGGTAGACCGTTTCTTCTGGAAGCCGTCGCTGGTCGAGGAGAACGAGCCGGTCGTTTTTCCAGTCAATGGTCCGGAATGCGCTCATGGTTTTGCCTCCCTGGAGAGCCGGTGCTGCCACACCTGAAGAATCGCGTAGAGCGTTTTGAGCGTGGGGGCCGCGATTTGGTGGCGCTCGGCCAGGCGGACGACGTCGCCGACGAGGGCCTCGAGTTCGAGGGGCCGTCCCGCCTCGAGATCCTGGTGCATGCTGGTGGTCACCTCATCCCAGTCCCGGGCCTGGGCCAGGGCCTCGGCGACGTCTTTTTCCAAAAGACGGGCGCCTTCGGCCTGGGCCACCCGCAAGGTTTCCCGCATTGCCGCTTCGGTGAGGGCGTGGCCCGCGGGGTCTTTGAGCAGCAGGCCGATGGGCAGCCGGACCAGGGCGGTGATGGGGTTGAGGGAAGCGTTCCAGAGCAGCTTGCGCCAGAGCTCGGTTTGGATGTCGGGGCTGAGCTCGGTGGGGATGCCGTAACCACTGAGCGTCGCCTGGACCTGCTGGGCGAGGGGTGCTTGGGCGGGCTCGAGCGCCCCCATGACGATCCGCCCGGCGGCGGTGTGTTCGATCACCCCGGGGGATTTGACGCGGGCGCCGACGTAGCAAAGTCCGCCCAGGACCTGGGACTTCGGGAAGTATTCGGCGAGCACCCCTTCTGCGGTTACCCCGTTTTGCAGCGAGAGCACCGCCCCGCCCTCGGCGAGGCTCTCGCGCCACAACGAAGCCACCTCTCGCGTGGCCGGGTTCTTCACCGCGATCACGATCAAATCGAAGCGCTCACCGCTCGGGGCCTCGAGCACCCTGGCGGCAACGCGGAAACTGCCGTGAACGTTGCTCTCGACCAAAAGCCCGTGTTGCTGCATGGCGTGAGCGTGTTCGCCCCGGGCCACGAAGGTCACGTCGGCCCCGTTTTGGGCGAGCCGCGCCCCGAAATAGCCCCCGACGCCCCCGCTGCCCACGATCAGGATACGCACCGCCATCACCTCGCGTGGTCGACGGCCCGGGTTTCCCGGACCACGGTGACCTGCACCTCGCCCGGGTAGTCCATGTCACGCTCGATGCGCCGGGCGATCTCGCGGGCCAGCAGGGTGGCCTTGGCGTCGGTGACCTTTTCCGGCTGGACGATCACCCGAACCTCCCGGCCCGCCTGCACGGCGAAGGCCTGCTGCACACCGGGGAAGCTGGTGGCGATCTTCTCCAGCCCCTCGAGGCGCTTGATGTAGTCCTCGAGCGACTCGCGCCGCGCGCCCGGGCGCGCGGCGCTCACCGCGTCGGCGGCGGCCACCAGGACGGCGTAGGGGGTCTCGGCGTTTTCCGGGTCGTGGTGGTGGGCGATGGCGTCGAGGACCTCTTTGCCCTCGCCGAAACGCTTGGCCAGGGCGATGCCGATCTCGACGTGCGAGCCCTCGATCTCCCGGTCCACGCTCTTGCCCACGTCGTGCAAAAGGCCGGCCCGGCGGGCGAGCGTCGGGTCGAAACCGAGCTCGGCGGCCAGGATGCCGGCCACGTGCGCGACCTGGATCGAATGAGCGAGCACGTTCTGCCCGTAGGAAGTGCGGAAGTGCATGCGACCGAGGAGCTGGATGAGCCCTGGCTTGAGCCCCATGACCCCGGCCTCCAGCGCCGCCTCCTCCCCGCGCTCGTAAAGGAAGTGCTTCATCTCCTCCTTGGCCTTTTCCACCACCTCCTCGATGCGGGTGGGGTTGATCCGCCCGTCGGCGACCAGCTCCTCAAGCGCCATGCGGGCGATCTCGCGCCGCAGGGGGTTGAAGGAGGAGAGGATGACCGCTTCCGGGGTGTCGTCGATGATCAGGTCGACCCCGGTCAGGGCTTCGAAGGCCCGGATATTCCGCCCTTCGCGCCCGATGATGCGGCCCTTCATCGCGTCCGAGGGGATGGGGACCACGCTGACCGCGAGCTGGCTCGCCGTTTCCGAGGCCTGGCGCTGGATGGCTTGGGCCAGGATCTCGGCGGCGCGTTTTTTGGCCTCGAGGCGGACCTTCTCCACCGCGGCCTTGACCTTGAGCGCCCGCTCTTCTTCGAGCTCGGCCTCGAGCTGGGCAAAGAGGCGCCGCTCGGCCTCCTCGCGGGTCAGTCCGGCCACTTCCTCGAGCTTGAGCTCGATCTCCCGCTCCCGCTCGGCCAGGGCCTCTCCCCTGGCTTTGAGCTCGCGTTCCCGTTCGGCGAGCTTCTCCTCGAGTTCGTCGAGGCGCAGCGCCCGGGCATCCAGCTGCTCACCGCGCCGCGAGAGGCGCTCGTCGAGCTTTTTGAGCTCTTCCCGTTCCCGGCGGATCTCCTCCCAGGCCGACTCCAACCGCTCGCGGTCCCGGCGGAGCTCTTCGCGTTCGCGTTCGAGGTCTTTTCGCTCCCGATCGAGCTCGGACAGGATCCGCTCGCGCTCGCGCTCGATCGCGTCGCGAAGCCGCTCCCGCTCCCGTTCGAGCTCGGCCTCGAGCCGCGAGCGCTCCTCGCGCAGACGGGCTTCGATCTCGGCCAGCCGCTCTTTGACCTCGCCCTCGGCACGCTCGCGGAGCTCCTTGGCCTCGGTCCGCGCGGCTTCGAGAATCTCCTTGGCTTCGCGACGGGCGGACTCGATGAGGGTGCGCGCCTCGCCTTCGGCCTCTCGCTTGATGGCCTCGAGCTCCTCCGGGCTCGGCCCCGCAGGCGTGGCCGGCCTGCGGGCCAGGTAGACCAGGGTTCCGGTGAGGAGCAAAATCGAAAAGACGAGCAGGATTTCGATGACCGACATACGCGCTCCTCTTAGGCTTCCCCGGTCTGCTCTTTTGAGCCCTCGAGCACCATTCCGGCCCGGGCCAGGACCTTCTGCCGGATTTCATCGGCGAGGTCGGGGTGTTCCTCGAGGTAGGCGGCGGCCTTTTCCTTGCCCTGGCCGAGCCGGATGTCGCCGTAGGAGAGCCACGAACCGGCTTTTTCGATGATCTCCTGATCGATGGCAACGGTGATCAGGTCGGTGAGCGGGTCGATGCCGCGGCCGTAGTAGAGCTCGAGCTCGACCTCCTTGAAAGGGGGTGCGAGTTTGTTCTTCGTGACCTTGATCTTGACCCGGTTGCCGATGGCGAGGTCCTTTTTCTTGATGGGCTGGCCGACTTTGCGCACGTCCAGCCGGACGGAGGCGTAGAATTTGAGCGCCCGGCCGCCGGGGGTCACCTCGGGGTTGCCATACATGACCCCCACCTTTTCCCGGAGCTGGTTGATGAAGATGGCGGCGGTATTGGATTTGGCGAGCACCGCGGTCAGCTTGCGCAGCGCCTGGCTCATGAGCCGGGCCTGAAGCCCCACGTGGGCATCGCCCATCTCGCCCTCGATCTCGGCCTGGGGCACCAGCGCCGCCACCGAGTCCACCACGATCACGTCGACGGCGCCGGAGCGAACCAAGAGCTCGACGATCTCCAGGGCTTGTTCCCCGGTGTCGGGCTGGCTGATCAAGAGATCATCGACATTCACGCCCAGGGCCCGGGCGTAGGTGGGGTCGAGGGCGTGCTCAGCGTCGATGAAGGCGGCCACACCCCCCGATTTTTGGGCCTGGGCCACCACCTGCAGCGCCAGCGTGGTTTTCCCGCCCGACTCTGGGCCGTAGATTTCGATGATGCGGCCTCGAGGCAGCCCGCCGATGCCCAGCGCCAGGTCGAGGGCCAGGCTCCCGGTGGGAATGACGTCGACCTTTTGCCGGGGCGCTTGCCCGAGCCGCATGATGGCGCCGGTGCCGAAGCGCTTTTCAATCTGCTTGAGGGTATTTTGCAGCATCTTGGTTTTTTCCGTGTTTTGTTCCACTTTGCATTCACGCTCCTTTGAGTGGGAAGGTTTCGAGTTCGGAGTAGATCGGCCCTCTGGGCGTGAGCCGGGACGAAACCAGCGAGAACGATTCCACCGGGTAAGTGAGGTCGAAGACGTGGGGTGGAACCCTGGGGGCCGGTCCTTTTTTTCGGGCCAGGGTCACGTGCGCCTTGAAGGGTTTGCCGTCGTTGAACTCTGGGAGGATTTCGCGCAGGCGTTTCGCCAGGTGCTCATACCCCTCGCCCTCGACCTTGGCGAACCACACCCGGGGGCTTCCCTGGTTGGGAAAGTGGCCGGTCCCCCGGATCCTGGCGATGAAGGGCTCGATCTCCTGACCGAGCGTGCGCCCCACGCCCTTGAGGTGGCCGACGAGGTCAGGTTCGACTTCGCCGAGGAACAGCAGGGTGAGGTGCATTTGGTGGGGCGGTGTCGGTTTCCACCGCCCCTTGAGGGCCGTCTGAGCCCTGGCGAGCTCGCGGGCGATCTCCTTGGGGATGAACGATGCGTAAAAGAGCCTCATGGCATGCTCCAGAAAAAGGCTAAAGCCGCGTAAGCCGCCCGTTGCCGGATGACCTCCCGGCCCTGATCGGGGAAGAGGTAGGCGCGAGCGCGCTTCCCGCTTGGGCCTGCGACGGCCACGAAGACCCTCCCCACCGGCTGACCTTCCAGGGGCTCGGGCCCGGCGACCCCGGTGACCGAGAGGCCATAGGTCGTGCCCAGACGGACCCGGGCCGCTTCGGCCATGGCCAGGGCGGCGGCCTCACTGACTGTCCCGTGTTCGCGGAGCACCGCCTCGGACACGCCAAAGTGGGCCTTCGCCCCCATGGTGTAAGATACCATGCCCCCCAAAAACACCGCCGAAGCTCCGGGAACGTCGGTGATGAGCTTGGCGACCAGGCCCCCGGTGACCGACTCCATGACGGCCAGGGTGTGGCCTTCGTGTTTGAGCCGCCGGTAGACGAGGCCAGGCAGGGTGTCCTGGTCTTGGCCCCAGATCGTTTTTTTGAGGCGTTTTATCACCGTTTTTGAGGCCCTTTGCACCTCGTTTTCCCGGCCCCAAACCACGACCCGGACGCCGTCGACCTTGGCGTAGGTGGCGACTTCGAAGCCGTCGTGGGATCCGAGCAGATCGCCGAGGCGGTCCGCGATCTCCGATTCACCGACGCCGAAGGTTTTAAAGGTGCGTTTGGCGGTTGCTTTGGGGGGCAGCCCGAGCTGGGGCACGAGTTGTTGCCACATGGGGCGCCACTCGTGGGGCGGCCCGGGAAGGGCGACGGCGGTGGGGTTCCCCGGCAGCCAAAAGCCGGGTGCGGTTCCCCGGGGGTTGGGGAGCCAGCGCGCGCCTTTTGGCTTTTTCGCTTGTTTTTTGTTCAAGGGAAGCATGGTCTTTCCCATTTTGGAGAAGAAAGCTTCAATACGCTTGAGCATCGTTTCGTCGAGGACCAGCGGACGATTCAGGGCCTCGGCCCAGGCCTCGCGCGTGAGGTCGTCGGGCGTGGGGCCGAGGCCGCCGGTGGTGATCACGAGGTCGTATCGATCGAGGCTTTCCTTGAGGATCTGGACCAGCGTCCCGGCTTCGTCGGCCACCCGGTGGGTGGTGACCACCGAAACCCCGCGGTCTGAGAGACTCGCCGCAATCACGGCGGTGTTGGTGTCGAGGGTGTCCCCGACGATGAGCTCGCTTCCTACACCGATGACCGTGGCCTTCACGCTCCCTAACTTATATCAGCCGCTGGCCCCGGCCTCAGGGTCCCGGGCACGGATACACTGGACGGGGTGTGAAATGCCCGCCGCGGCGCGGGGGCGAGCGTTCCGGTATGTTGAAAGGCTCGCCCTCGACTGTTGCGCGAGCGGGGAGTTTAGGGAGGTCCACGATGGAGATCGAACTCAATACTCGTTTTCTGGAAACACTTTTGGAGGCGGTGGGTCCGAGTGGCTTTGAGCAGGCGGCGGCCAAGGTTTGGCGCGCCGAAGCCGAGAGTTTTGCCGATCGGGTGTGGGGCGATGCCGCCGGCAATACCTACGCCCAGCTCAACCCGGGCGGCAGCCCCCGGCTGATGCTCGCCGGGCACGTCGATGAGATCGGGGTGATCGTGACCCACGTCGATGAGAACGGCCTCGTCTACCTGGCGGGGCTCGGCGGCTGGGATCCCGAGGTGCTCGTGGGTCAGCGGGTGCGTTTTCTCGGCCGCTCGGGTCAGGTCCTCGGCGTGGTTGGGAAGAAAGCGATCCATTTGCAAAAAAAGGAAGACCGGGAAAAGGCGGTTCGCCTCGAGGACCTCTGGGTTGACATCGGTACCGACAGTCGTGAGGCGACGCTCGAGCGCCTCGAGGTGGGCTCGGTGGGCGTGATCGATCAGTCCCCGCGGTACCTGCACGGGCGGCGGCTGGTCTCGAGGGCCATCGACGACCGCATCGGGGCCTTCGTGGTGCTCGAGGCGCTCCGGCACCTGGCGAGGCGGGGGGTCGAGGCCGAGGTGACCGCGGTGGCAACGGTGCAGGAGGAGATGAGCTTTGCCGGGGCCATGACCTCGGCCTTTCACCTCCGACCCGAGCAGGCCATTGTGGTCGACGTGACCCACTGCACCCGTCAGCCGGGGGTGGAGAAGAAGAAAGCGGGGCAGGCCGAGCTCGGCAAGGGGGCCGATCTCTCGGTGGGGCCGTATGTTCACCCCGAGCTTTTTGCCCGGCTGCGGGCGCTGGCCGAGGCCCAGGGGATTCCCTACACCGTGAGTGCCCACGCCGCGCGCACCGCCACCGACGCCGACGCGGTGGCACTCTCCCGCGAGGGGGTGCCCACGGCGGTGATCAGCGTGCCCAACCGCTACATGCACTCGCCCTCGGAGATGATCGACCTGGGCGACGTCGAGGCCGTGGTCTCGCTCATCGTGGCCTACGCTGCGTCGGCGCGGCCCATCGAGGGCCGGTAGGGAGGTCGGGGTGCTCACCCTCAAAGCCTTGCAGGATGAGGTTGACGCCTGGATTTCCCAGTTCGAGACAGGCTACTTTCCCCCGCTGCTCCAGCTCGCCCGGCTCACCGAGGAGCTCGGCGAGCTGGCGCGGGTTCTCTCGCACCGCGAAGGCAAGACCCCCAAACCCGGCGAGGCGATGGGGGAGCTCGAAGAGGAGATCGGGGACCTCCTCTTCGTCCTGGCCTCGCTGGCCAACAGCCAGGGGGTGGACCTCGAGGCGGCCTTCAAAAAGACCATGGCCAAGGTCCGGCAGCGCGATCGCGACCGCTGGAAACGGCGGCAAGGGTAAACACTTTTGCCGCACCTTGACAATATGTAAGATCCAACCTTTAATAATGTAAAAGGTTAGATCATATATTGAGGAGGTGCGGTGATACTCGAAGCCAGAAATCTCAGGAAGCGTTACCGGAGCCGGGGCCGGGTGGTGGAGGCGGTTCGCGGAGTAAGCCTCACACTGGCGCGGGGCGAGGTGCTGGCCTTTTTGGGCCCGAACGGCGCCGGCAAGACCACTACCATCAAGATGATCTCCGGGCTCATCGTTCCCGATGCCGGCGAGGTGCGGATCGAGGGCGAAAACCCCCACGCCAACCCCCGAGTTTTGGCGCGGGTGGGGTCGGTTCTCGAGGGCAACCGTAACCTCTACTGGCGACTCACGCCGATGGAGAACCTCGAGTACTTCGGGGTGCTCAAGGGCCTTTCTCCGGCTGAAGCCCGGAGACGGGGGCTCGCTCTGCTTGAGCGCTTCGGTTTGATGGAGAAAAAGGGGGCACTGGTCCAGCAGCTCTCGCGGGGGATGCAGCAAAAGCTCGCCATCGCCGTGGCCCTCGTCCACACGCCGGCGCTGCTCTTGCTCGACGAGCCCACGCTCGGCCTCGACGTCGAGGCCGCGGCCTCGGTCCAGACCCTGATCCGGGAGATCGCCGCCGAGGGCCAGGCGATTTTGCTCACCACCCACCAGCTCGACGTGGCCGAGGCGCTCTCAGACCGGGTGGTGATCATCCAAAAGGGGCGCATCGTGGCCGAGGAACGGACCGAGGCCCTCATCGAGCGTTTCTCCGGCGACTTCTACGAGATCGAGCTGGCCGAGGCGGTTGACGCGTCGCGCGCAGGCCGGCTTTCCGCCCTCGGGGCCTGGGTGGAGGACGGGGTGGTGCGCTACCGGGGGGAGGCCCGGGGGCTCTGGGCGGTCCTCGAGGTGCTTCGGGGCATGACCCTGGTTCGCGTCGAGCGCGACAAGGCCGACCTGACCGAGGTCTTTTTGAAGCTGATCGCGGAGGGGAGCGATGTGGGCACTGTTTCTCAATGAGTTCAAGCTGGCCTGGAT
>WIAM01000130.1 GCA_015519965.1 Thermaceae bacterium | reverse complement strand
GTCGGCGTCCAGACCCTCCGCACCCTTGGCTACCCCGAGACGCTGGTCAAGGCGATCCTGGCCCACGCCCCGGAGCGGACCGGCATCGAGCCCGACACCCTCTTCGAGCGGGCGCTCTTTGCCTCCGACGAAATCACCGGGTTAATTACCGCAGCCGTCTATGTCCGCCCCGACCGGAGCATTCTCACGCTCACCGTCAAGAGCCTCAAAAAGAAATTCAAGGACAAATCGTTCGCCCGCGGCGTCGACCGCGAAGGCCTCAAAAAGGGCGCCGAGCTCCTCGGCATCGACCTCTGGGAACACGTTGGCTTCGTCCTCCAGGCCATGCAAGACGACGCCGAGCGTCTTGGGCTCAAAGGTCAGGCCAGCGGGGTCTAAGGCGCCGATTTCTCCGCGGCTCGCTTGGAAAGCCGGTAAAAGTAGCGCGCCTGCCCGTCGTCGGGATCCATATCCAGAGCCCACTTGTATGCCCCGGCCGCTTCGATAAATCGCCCCAGCTCGTAATAGGCGCGCCCGAGCCATTTCCAGGCCTTGGCGTAGTCCGGATTCTTGGCCACCGCCTGACCAAAGGCGCTGGCGGCGGCCTCGAGGTCCCCCCGCTCATAGGCGGCGATGCCCCGGTAAAAGGCCCGGGCGGCCTCGAGGCCAACCTTCACCGCTTCCCGGGACACTTTCAGAAAATAGACGTTTTCCGCCGTGCGCCCGCCTAGCCGGATGGCGCGCTCCCAAAACGCCACGGCCTGCTCGGGCTCGCCGAGGTCGAGGTAGATCCGACCCAGCCAACGCGCGGGCTCGGCCCAGTCGGGGGCCAGATCCAGCGCCCGCTTGAAAAAGATCGCCGCGCCCATGCGGTCGCCCTTCTCGTAAGCGGCGTAGCCCTTGTAGAACGAGCTCACCGCCTCGGAGCCGTAGCGGGCCATCTTTCTCGTTTGCCGCAGGAAATACAGGTTCTTAGGGCTGGGGTTGATCTTCGCCGCTCGCTCCCAGTGGGGCAGCGCCGCCTTGGGATCACCGAGCTCGAGGTCGATCCGCCCCAGCCAGGACTCGGCCTCGGCGTCGTCGGGCTTGGCCTCGATCGCTTTCTGGTACCACTCGATCGCCTCGTCGAAGGCCTCCCGGGCATAGGCGAGGTAGCCCAGGTTGCGATAGACCTCGGCGAGCTCCTCAGGGGTCGCCGCCCCGCCCAGATCCAGGTAGCGGCGCCAGGCCTCGGCCGCGCGGATCCACCACCCGGTCTCGGTATAGACCTCGGCCAGAAAACGCCACACCTCGGGGGCCTCGGGGTCGGTCGCGGCCGCCTGCTCGCCGAGGGCGATGGTCTTGCGCCAGAGCGGGAGATCGGGGTAGTGGTGCGCGTACGCCGAACGGGCCTGCTCTCGTACGGCCCTGGCCTGATCGAGCAAGTCGCCGGCTTTCGGGGAAATCGCAAGCGCGGCCCCGAGAAGCAAGATCGCGGTCAGCATCCAGCGCACGCTGCCTCCTTACCCCTCTACGATACCGCTTGCGCGCGGCAAAGGTGAGGGGCTATAGTGTCGAACAGCTTATGAGGCCCTTCTTTTTTCGTTAGGGCGCGGGGAGCCACGGCTTCCCGCAGGGCGGCGTTGGCCGCCCTCTCTTCTTGGAGGGCACGATGCTGGAGGATTGGCTGCAACAAATCGAAGAAGCCTCAAGCCTCGAGGCGCTCGAGGCCGCACGGGTTCGCCTTTTAGGGAAAAAGGGCGAACTCACCCAAAAACTCAAGCAGCTGGGGAAGCTTCCACCCGAAGCCCGACGCGAGGAAGGGCGGCGGCTTAACGAAGCCAAGCGTGCGCTCGAGGCTGCGATTTTGACCCGGCGCGAGGCCTTAAAGCGCGAGGCCCTCGGGGCCCGCCTGGCCCAGGAAGCGCTCGACGTCACCCTCCCCGGCCTGGCCTTCCCTCCCGGAAATACCCACGTCCTGACCCAGGTGCTGGCCGAGCTGGTGGGCATCTTCCAGCGCATGGGGTATCAGGCGGTCCTCGGTCCCGAAGCCGAGGAAGCCTTTTACAACTTCGACGCCCTCAACATCCCCGAGCACCACCCGGCCCGCGACATGCACGACACCTTCTGGCTGACCACCACCCCAAAGACCAGCCAGATCGAGGGGGCCAAACTCCTGCGAACCCACACCAGCCCCATCCAGGTCCGCTACATGAGCCAGCACACGCCCCCATTCAAGATCGTCGCCCCCGGCAAGGTCTTTCGCCACGAGGCCACCGACGCCACCCACGAAGCCATGTTCCACCAGCTCGAAGGGCTGGTGGTGGGGGACAACATCACCATGGCCGACCTCAAGGGCGCGCTCTTGGCCATGGCCCGGGCGCTCTATGGGCCCGAGGCTAAGGTCAATTTCAGGCCGAGCTACTTCCCCTTCGTCGAACCTGGGGTCGAATTCGAGGTCTGGTGGACGAACCCCAAAACCGGCAAGGGGACCTGGCTCGAGCTCGGCGGGGCGGGCATGGTCCACCCCGAGGTTTTCCGGGCGGTGGATGAGCTGAGGCGCGCAAAGGGGCTCGCCCCAATCTATACCGGCAAGACCGGGTTCGCGTTCGGGCTCGGCGTCGAGCGAATCGCCATGCTCCGCTACCCCATCCCCGACATCCGCGCCTTCTTCCAAAACCGGATCCCCTTCCTCACCCAGTTCCGGGGAGGTGCCTGAGATGCGCGTTCCATACAGCTGGCTCAAGGAATTCCTCGTCGAAATGCCCAAGCCCGAGGCCCTCGAGGCCGCCCTGGCCCGGCTCGGCCTGCCCGTCGAGGAGGTGGTGCGCGTCGGGCGCCCGCCAGCGGGCGTGGTCTTCGCCGTGGTCGAAGCCGCCGAGCCCATTCCCGGGACCGAACTCAAAAGGCTCATCCTCAACGCCGGGCGGGAGGTCGTCGTCGTCTCCGGCGCCCCGAACGCCGTCGCTGGCGTGGGCGTAGCCTGGGCCCAGCCCGGGACCGAGCTTCCGGGGGGCACGGCGATCGACCGCCGGGTGATCCAAGGCCACACCTCGGAAGGCATGGCACTGAGTCCGGCCGAAATGGGCGTGGGCGACTACGCCGGCGGCTTGCTCACTCTCCCCAAAGACACGCTTCCCCCCGGCACCCCCTTGGCCGAGGTCTGGGCGGACGAGATTGTCTTTGACGTCGAAGTCACGCCGAACCGCGCCGACGCCCTCTCCATCCTGGGCGTGGCCCGCGACCTTGCCGCCGCGCTCGGGATCGGCCTGATCCACAAAAACCCGACCCCCGACCTCCGCGACCTCCCCTTCCCCATACCGGTCGAGGTCTGGGATGAATCCGGGGCCGACCGTTATCTGGTCGCCTACGCCCGCCACGTCAAAGTTGGTCCCGCGCCTCTGGAGGCGCAAAAACGGCTGCTCGCGGCAGGCCAGAGGCCGATCAACAACGTGGTCGACGCGACCAACTACGTGCTGCTCGAGTTCGGAAACCCGCTGCACGCTTTCGACCGCGCCACCCTCTTCGACGGGCTGGTGGTGCGGCGGGCACAGGCGGGCGAAAGGCTCGTGACCCTCGACGGCATCGAGCGAACGCTCACTCCCGAAGATCTCCTGATCACGGCGAAAAAGGGCGATTCCACGATCCCGGTGGCGATCGCCGGGGTCATGGGCGGCGCTAACAGCGAGGTTGGCGAGTCGACCCGGGAAGTGATCCTCGAGGCCGCCCACTTCGACCCGATCTCGATCCGCAAGACCGCCCGCCGCCTCGGTCTTTCCACCGAGGCCAGTTACCGCTTCGAGCGCGGGGTCGACCCCAACCTGCCGCCCCTCGCCGCCAGGCGCTTCCTCGAGCTCATTCAGCGATGGGGCGGGGCCGAAGTGAGCGCCAACTGGATCGACCTCGGGGGCGAAAAGCCCCGCCACCGGGTTCAGTTCCGCCCCAGCTACGCCAACCGGTTGCTGGGAACGACGTTGGGGAAGAACGAACAGCTTGAGGCCCTACACAAACTCGGTATCGAAATTCGGGGCGAGGCCGAGCCCTACACCGCCCTCATCCCCAGCTGGCGGATCGACCTGCGGATCGAAGAGGATCTGGTCGAGGAAGTGGCCCGCATCGTGGGCTACGATAAGATCCCCGAAACCCTGCCCGAGTTCTTCCCCGCCCCCGACAACCAGGGTGCCGAGGCCGAATACCAGGCCGAAGCCCGGATCAAGCGCGTGCTCAGCGGCCTCGGTTTTCAGGAGGTCATCAACTACCCCTGGATCTCCGAGGGCTTCCTGGAAACGGTCAAGGCCCCGCCGCCGACGCTCTGGCTCGCCAACCCCACCAACGCCGAGGAATCAGCGCTCAGGAGCGCCCTCTACCCGGGTCTGCTCCGAAACCTCCTCACCAACCGCGACCAGCCGGCCCTCCTCATCTTCGAACTGGGCCACGTGTTCCTTCGCGACGAGGCGGTCCACCTCGCCGCACTGCAGAGCGGCCCCTACCACCGCCCCACCTGGCAGGCCGGCTTTGGCGAGGGGTATTACGCCCTCAAAGGGGTCCTCGAGGCCTTCGCCGCGCGCCTGGGCGCGCGGGTTGAGGTCCACCCCGAACGCTACCCCCACCTCCACCCGGGAATCTCCGGCACCGTCGTGTGGGAAGGCGAAGCCCGGGGGTGGATCGGGGTGCTCCACCCGGAGATCGCCGAACCGCTCGAGCTCGGAACTCCGGTGATCTTCGAGCTCACGCTCCCGCTGCCCCAGGGCTCGCCCGACATCACCGACGTGCCCCGCTTTCCCCCCGCCACCCGAGACCTGGCGGTGGTGGTTCCACGCACGGTGACCCACCTCGAGGTGGCCGAGGTCATCCGCACCTCCTCCGGCCCTCACCTGCGCGCGCTGGAGGTCTTCGACGTCTACCAGGGCCAGCCGCTGGCCGAGGACGAAAAGAGCCTCGCCTACCACCTCACCTTCCAGGCCCCGGACCGGACCCTGACCGACGAAGCGGTGGACGGCTACATGGCCCGGATCATCGAGGCGCTCACCCAGCGTGGCTGGCGGATTCGGGGCTAAGGGGGTCCCCCCGTGGCCAAGGCCGCGGGGGCCTATACTGAGGACGTGCTCACCTGGCTCGACGTGCTGGCCATGCTCGCCCTTTCGGCGGCCACGGCCGTGGGGGTGCGGAAAGGCTCGCTCTTCCTCATCGCCCTGCTTCCCGCGCTGGCGCTCCTCGCCTGGCTCCCACCGCTTTCCACCCCGATCCTCCGGGCCCTGATCGCCCTCGCTGCGGGGCTCTTTTTTGGCCGCCTGGCTACCCTCATCCCCCGGCGCTTTTCCAGTCGCACTGAAACCATCCTCGGAGCCAGCGGAGGGTTCGTCTGGGGCGCGCTCCTCGCCCTCAGCCTATGGACAGGGCTGCCATCGGAATATAGCGTCTCCACCGGAACGATCCGCTATCCGGCGCCAGGGGTTCCCTTAGTGGTGCAGGAAGCGGTGGCCAAAAGCCCCTTTGCTCTCAGGCTCTACGACGCGGTCCAGAGGGCGCCGCTCCTCAAGCGTCTGCTGGGAACGCCCGAGCCGCCATCGCCTCAACCCGAGAGGACCCGGGCCAGCTCGTAGAGGTCGATGTCGATTTCCTTCTTCTTGGTCACCGCTTCGTAGAGGGGCGTCAGCGTCACCTCGCCTTCGACCTCGCCCACCATGACGCCGCTGGTCCCGCCGACCAGGGTCCGCGTGGCCACCGCCCCCAGGCGGCTCGCGAGCACCCGGTCCTTGGCCGTGGGTGAGCCCCCGCGCTGGATGTGACCGAGCACCGTCACCCGGGCTTCGAAGCCGGAGAGTTCCCGCACCGCCCGGAAAAGCGCCTCGGCCCCACCGGGATAGGCGCCTTCGGCGACGACGATGATCGAAGAACGCTTCCCCTTTTCCAGCGAAGCGCTGATCGTTCTGGCGATCTCCTCGGGACTGATCGAGACCTCGGGCAGGGCCACCACTTCGGCTCCGCCAGCGATCCCGACCTCAAGCGCGATAAAGCCAGCATACCGCCCCATCACCTCGATGAAGAAAACGCGCTCGTGGCTGGCGGCGGTGTCGCGAATGCGGTCGATGGCATCAAGGGCGGTGTTGACCGCGGTATCGAAACCGATGGTGTAATCGGTGCCGTAGAGGTCGTTGTCGATCGTTCCGGGGACCCCGACCACGGGAATGCGGTGCTCTTCAATCAGCCGTTCGGCGCCGCGGAAGGTACCGTCACCGCCAATAGCCACCAGGCCCTCGATGCCGGCCTCCTTCAGATTCCGGGCGGCGGTGGCCCGGCCCGCCTCGGTCATGAAGTCCTTCGACCTCGCGGTGAGCAAGATGGTGCCCCCGCGCTGGATGATGTTGGCCACATCCCGCGGCCCCAGGGGGACGAACTCGCCATCGATCATGCCCGCATAGCCCCGCCGAATCCCCACCACCTCGACCCCCATCCCGCTCGCGGTACGGACCACCGCCCGCAGGGCCGCGTTCATGCCGGGGGCATCTCCCCCGCTGGTAAAAACCCCGATCCGCTTCATAGGCCCTATTCTTACTGCGAGCGGCGCCCAACTTCTACCGCCAGCCGGTAGGCGCGGTTCTTGGCCACCCCGGCCTCGACCAGCGCCTCGACCAGCGCTTTCCCCGTAAGCCCCTGCCCGACGAACGATTCGAGCAGCGCCGTCTCATCAGGAGAGGGTGCCTCGGCCGGGGCCAGGACCAAGACGACCTCTCCCTTCGGCCTGGCAAATCGGGCCATGGCTTCGCGGATCGTTCCCCGAAACACCTCCTCGTGGACCTTGGTGAGCTCCCGGGCCACGGCCACGGGGTGGTCCTCGCCGTAGACCTCGGCGAGCTCGCGAAGGGTTTTCGCGAGCCGGTGCGGCGATTCGTAGAGCACGGCGGTCCGGCCCTCGAGGACCAGATGCGCCAGTCGCCGCCGGCGCAGCCCCCCTTTTTTGGGCAAAAACCCTTCGAAGCTAAAGCGGGCGGTGGGGAAACCGGAAGCCACCAGCGCCGGGATCAGGGCCGTCGGTCCGGGCAGGACCTCGACCGCCGCGCCGAGACGCAGGGCCTCGCCGACCAGCTCGGCGCCGGGGTCGCTGATCCCCGGCGTCCCGGCATCGGTCACGTAGGCCACCGTCTCCCGCGTCTCGAAAAGGCCCGCCAACCGGGAAACCGTGTGCTGGTCGAGCCGGACCAGGGGGGTCTCGATCCCGTAGTGGTCCAAAAGCCGCCGGGTGCGGCGGGTGTCCTCCGCCGCCACCACCCCCGCCTCGCGCAGGACCCGCAACGCGCGGAGGGTGATGTCCTCGAGGTTTCCGATGGGGGTCGGGACCAGGACCAGCTTCACAAACCCAGCCTAACCCGACCCGCGCCCAAGCTGGCTGTAGACGGTGGCCGCCAGGACCAAAGCCGCCCCGGAAAGCCCCATGACCCCCAGCGTCTCTCCCAGAGCAAGGTAGGCGGCGAGCGCGGCCCAGACCGGTTCTAAGGCGTAGATGATGGCCGCGTCCTCGGCGCTCACCTTGGCCTGCCCCACGGTCATGAGCCAGGTCGCGAGCGCCGTCGCCACCACCCCCAGATAGAGCACCGCGGCCCAGGGCACGGCCACCGGAGGCGGACGATCGAGCCCAACCCAGAGCCCAGACCACAGGAGCACCCCCAGCAGCTGGGCCCCGGCCAGGGCGCCGGAGGGCATCCGGCGGGCGTAGTACTCAAGGCGGAGGATGAAGGCGGTGTAGGCCAGGGCGGTCATAAGCGTCCAGAGGTCGCCGACGTTGGGCGGGGCGCCGTCATAGGTCAAAAGGCCAACGCCAACGAGCGCCATCCCGGCCCCAATCCAAACCCGCCTCGCCACCTTGCGCCCCAAAGCCCCGGCCACCAGAGGCACCATCACCACGCTGAGCGCGGTAATAAAAGCGCTCCGCCCCACGGTGGTGTAGACCAGACCCACCGCCTGGGTCCCATACCCCACCACCAGCCAAAACCCAAGCTCCAGCCCCGCCAGAGCCAGGCCCCGCTCGCGGCGGAACCAGGGGAGGAAGAAGACGGTGGCGATCAGGAATCTCAGGAACACCAGCAGGCTGGGCGGAAAGCTCGCCACCGCGTCGCGGATCACCACGAACGTCGTGCCCCAAACCAGGGTGAGCAGGCTCAGGAGAAAAACGCCGAAGGTCCGGCTCTGAACCCGTCGCTTCAAAACGCCCACTCCTCGCCGGCGATCGGGCTCATCGCGGGGTGAACCCCCGGGAGAGGATCCAGGCGATAAGGTTCCAAAGCAGCGAGAGCGCCGCGCTCAGCACCAAGGCCGAGGTAATGGGGATAAAGATGTAGACACCGTCGCGCTCGATGCGGATGTCGCCTGGAAGGTGACCAAACCAGGAAAAAAACCGCGGCGCCCAGAGCAAGACCGCTCCCAGGGCGACGAGTAAAATGCCTCCGAGAATCAGCCAGCGTCCGACCTCCACGCCGAATATTCTATCGGCCAAAGACCCCACCGCCTGGGGTCCTATACTCTAGGCATGGCGTTTACCATTCGCGAAGCCCGCAGCCTCGAAGACTTCCTGGCCATCGAGGAGCTGCAGATCGCCGCTTGGAACTTCTCCGAACGCGAAACCGTTCCCCACGCTTCATTCGTCGTCGCCCAGCACACCGGCGGGCTGGTAGCCCTGGCACTGGTCGGGGAACGGCCGGTGGGATTCGTCTACGGCCTCGCCGCCTGCGAAGGGGAAAAGCGCTGGCAGCACTCCCACATGCTCGCGGTACACCCCGATTTTCGGGGCAGCGGCATCGCTCCGGCGCTGAAATGGTTCCAGCACGACTGGGCCCAGGCTCGCGGCATCCCCCGCATCACCTGGACGTTTGACCCCCTCCTCACCCGAAACGCCCGGCTGAACTTCGGCAAGCTCGGGGCCTGGTCAAAGACCTATTACCCCAACTTCTACGGCATCCGTACCGGGCTCTACGCCGGCCTCCCGGCCGATCGCCTCTACGTTGAATGGGAGGTCGGCAGTACCCGGGTACTCGGGCGTCGGCACTCGCCGCCACCGCCGCCGGCGCCCAAAGGGCAGCCGCTCAACCGCACCTCGGGGGAAGGGGCGCGGCTGCGACCCGAAGCCCTCGACCTCCCGCAGGATGAGGCCGTCTACCTCGAGGTCCCCCGCGACATCGAGGCCATCAAGCGCTCAGACATGGAACTCGCCAAGGCCTGGCGAATGCACACCCGGGAAGCCTTTCAGATGGCCTTTGCCCGGGGATACCGGGCAGTCGATCTCGCCCAGCGCGGCGAGCGGGTCTTTTACCAGCTGGTCCTCCCAAACGCCGGGTAAACCCGTAAAAGCGAGCGGCGCGCTGGCCATCCAGCGCGCCGCTCACAGACCGGTTCGGCCAGAGCGAGGTTCGGTGATCGCCCGCGATCTTTTCAACATTCCGATACAAGGTTAGCGGTCGTTTGCGTTTTCCTGGGCCCCAGCCGTGGCTTTGGCCACGGCTGGGTATTTAGACCTCGAGGCCAACCTTTTGCTCGATCGCGCCCGCCAGGTAGCGGGCCAGGTTCTCAAGGCGAATGCGGCCGAGGACGTCCTCGAGGAAAGCCGCCACCAGCAAATTCTCCGCCGCCAGTCGCGAAATCCCCCGGCTTTGCAGGTAAAAGCGCTGCTCGGAATCGATGGGCGCGATCGAGGAGCCGTGGCTGCAGCGAACGTCATTGGCCGCGATCTCGAGCTGAGGCACGCTCTCTGCACGGGCTTCTCTCGAAAGCAGAAGATTGCGGTTGGTCTGGTAGGCGTCGGTCTTCTGGGCCGCAGGCTCGAGCTGGATGAGACCCTGGTAGATGATATTGCCTCGGTCCTTGGCCACGCCCTTGTAGTAGACGTCGCTGCGGGCGTGGGGCGCCACGTGGTGCTGCAGGGTGTAGTGGTCGAGGTGCTGATCGCCGTCCGCGAAGTAGATGCCGAGCATCTCCGAGTCGGCGCCGGGGCCGGCGAGCTCCGAGCCTACCTCCGAGCGGGCGAAGGACGCCCCCAGGTTGACGGTGAGGTCCTTGAGACTGGCGTCGCGCGCAAGCAGCGCCCGCTGACGGTAGAGGTGGTGGACGTTGTCACCCCACGACTGCACATTGGCGTGCACGAGCGACGCCCCGGCCCCCAGAATGAGCTCGGTCATCGCCAAATTCACGCTCGGCCGCTCGAGGTCTGGGGAGTAATGCTCCTCGACGTACGAAAGGCGGGCGTTCTCTCCGAGCACCACCAGCGTCCGGCCCACCGATAACACACCCGCCTCGATTTCGCGCAAAACGCCAATGGGAGCCTCGAGCTGGAGCCCGTCGGGGACATAGACGAAAACCCCGTGGTTCCAGATGGCGGCGTTCAAGGCCGGCAGCTTATCGTTGGCATCCCCCTTTTGCCGCGCCGGAATCGCCTTGTAAAGATGAGCCTCGACCAGTTCAGGGTAGGCCTTGAGCGCCTGGTGCAGGCTGAGAAAACGCAGACCCTTTTCGGTCAGTTCCTCGGGCACCTCAGCGTAGACGAGATCCGCGCCCTTAAAGACCAAGAATGCCGAGAAATCCGCTGAAGAAATTCGGGACTGCACCCACTCGGGCAACGCTTCGCGGCCATAGGATTGACCGCGTGGCTCTTCAAGCGGGAGGTCGAAGGGCACTGCTTTGAGGCGGCCGGCCGAGTAGCGCCAGGCCTCGGTCTTCTTGCTGGGCCAGGGCACAGCGCGGAAGACCTCGTAGGCCCCTTTCCGGGCTTCTTCCAGCCAGAGGGGTTCGGAGCGCGCCTTCGAGATCTGGTCCGGGTTGAAAAGAAGCGCCTTCTCCGTCATCCGACCGAACCCTCCATTTCTAGCTCGATGAGCCGGTTGAGCTCAACCGCGAACTCAAGAGGCAGCGCCTTGGCCACCGGCTCGATGAACCCGCGCACGATCAGCGCCGCGGCTTCATCCTCGGGCAGACCCCGCGTCTGCAGGTAAAAGATCTGATCGTCGGCCAGGCGGCTCACCGTCGCCTCGTGGCCAATCTGGGCGGTCTCGTTTTCGATCTCCATGTAGGGGTAGGTATCGGTTTTTGACTCGGTATCGATGAGCAGGGCATCGCACTCGACGTTGGCCTTAGCGCGCTCGGCGTTCCGGTTGACCTTGACCAACCCCCGGTAGCTGGCCCGCCCGTCGCCCTTGCTGATCGATTTGCTCACGATGGAGCCCGAGGTGTCCTCGGCGAGGTGGATCAACTTGGCCCCGGTGTCCAGGTGCTGACCACTCTTGGCAAAGGCGATCGAGAGCACCTCGGCCCGCGCCCCACGCCCTTTAAGGATCGAGGAGGGGTATTTCATCGTCACCTTGGAGCCGAGGTTGCCATCGAGCCACATGTGGTAGGCCCCTTCTTCCACCACCGCCCGCTGGGTGACGAGGTTATACATGTTGGTGGGCCAGTTCTGGATCGTGGTGTAGCGCGAGTTGGCGTTCTTGTGGACGTAGATCTCGATCACCCCGGTGTGCAGGGCCTCGGTGGTGTAAAGCGGCGCCGTACAGCCCTCGATGTAGTGCACCTTGGCCCCTTCATCGACGATGATCAGCGTGCGCTCGAACTGACCGAAGCCGGCGGTATTCACCCGGAAGTACGCCTGCAAGGGCACGTCCACCTCAACGCCCGGGGGAACGTAGACGAACGAGCCCCCAGACCACACCGCCGAGTTCAGCGCCGCGAACTTGTTATCCGACGGGGGTACGATCTTAGCGAAGTACTTGCGGAAGATCTCCTCGTATTCCCGGAGCCCTTCCTCGATCGAGACGTAGATGACGCCCTTTTTCTCCAGCTCCTCCTTGATCTTGTGGTAGACCATCTCCGAGTCGTACTGGGCCCCCACCCCGGCCAGAACCTTTCGCTCGGCCTCGGGAATGCCCAGCCGCTCGTAGGTCCGTTTGATCTCCTCGGGGACGTCCTCCCAGCGATCGGCAACCCCCTTGGAGGGCGGCTTGACGTAGTAGAAAAAGTCGTCGAGCTGCCGCTCGAGGGCCGTAAGATCCGGCCCCCACTTGGGCATGGGGAGTTTGTAGAAGATCTCCAGCGCCTTGAGGCGGAACTCAGTCATCCAGGCCGGCTCGCCCTTGGCCTCGGAAATCCGCTTGACCGTTTCGGGGGTGAGCCCTTTGAGCGCCAGTTCGGGTTCGACGTCGTCCTTAAAACCCCACTGGTAATCGTCGGCGACGTGCTTAAGATCCTCCGGCATGGGCCACCTCCTCCTTGAGCCAGTCATACCCCCGCGCTTCCAGCTCCAAGGCGAGCTCGGGCCCTCCGGTCTTCACCACGCGCCCGTCCATCATCACGTGGACGACGTCGGGAACGATGTAGTTCAAAAGCCGCTGGTAGTGGGTGATGACCAGCGCCGAAAACTCCGGCCCGCGCATCGAGTTCACGCCCCGGGCCACGACCTTGAGGGCGTCGATGTCGAGCCCCGAGTCGGTCTCGTCGAGAATGGCCACCTGCGGCCTCAGCACCAAAAGCTGGAGGATCTCGTTGCGCTTCTTTTCACCACCGGAAAAGCCCTCGTTCAGGTAACGCCCAAGCACTTCCTCGTCCCACTCGAGCGTCTTGAGCCCCTCCTGCAAGCGGGCGTAGAACTCGGTCACCGGCACGTCGCGGCCGAGCCGTTCTTTGAGCGCCAGCCGCAAGAAGTTAGCGATCGAAACCCCCGGCACTTCCAGGGGATACTGGAAGGCGAGAAAAAGGCCCTTTCGCGCCCGCTCATCGGGTTCGAGCCCGGTGATGTCCTCGCCGTTCAAAAGCACCCGTCCCCGCTCGACGGTGTAGGCCTGGTCCCCGGCGATCACTTTGCCAAGCGTGCTCTTCCCCGCGCCGTTGGGACCCATAAGGGCGTGAACCTCGCCCAGGGGCAGGCTCAGGTTCACCCCTTTCAAGATCATCTTTCCGTCGTGCGACACCCAAAGGTCTTGAATTTCCAGGCTTTTCGCCATCGCTTCAACCTCCCACGCGCCCTCGGCGCTATGTGTTAGTCTATCTTGCGCCCCGGCGAATGTCTAGTAGTTCGGTCAGGATTAACGAGATAGGGCCTGTTCGAGGTCCTCGAGGACACGGCCGACCTCATCCAGCCCCACGTGAAGACGTACGAACCCGCCGGGGAAACGATAGGCGCGAGCCACCCTCGGCTGCAGCGCGAGTGGCATGGCCAGCGACTCGTGCCCGCCCCAGGAAACCCCGATCTTGAAGGTGCGCAACCGGTTGACGAAGCGACGCGCGGCGTCCTCATCCAAAAGCTCCACCCCGACCAGGCTGGCCCCCCGCTTCAGGTACTTTTGGGCCAGCGGATAGCTCGGGTCGGCGGGCAGGGTGGGGTAGTAAACCCGCTTGACCGCGGGGTGCTCGGCAAGGAAAGCGGCGGCGGCTTCGGCATTCTTCGCGTGCCGCTCGAGGCGGAGCGGCAGGGTGCGAAGGCCGCGCACGACCAGCCAGGCTTCATAGGGTGCGAGCTTGGCCCCGAGCAGCATGTAAGTCTCCCTGATGGCCTTGAGGTGGGAACGGCTGCCGGCCACCACCCCGGCGATGGTGTCTGAATGACCGGAAAAGTACTTGCTGGCCGAGTGCACCACAAGGTCCACGCCCCACTCGTGGGGCCGGGAGAGCAGACCGGCGGTATAGGTGGCGTCGATCACGCTCACGATGCCGAGCGCCCTGGCCGCCCGCGTGAGGGGCTCCAGGTCGACCACTTCGAAGGTGTAGGAGGCCGGGGACTCGAGGTACAAAAGCTTGGCCCCGGGAAGGGCCTTTAGGATCGCCTCGGTGTCGGTCGCGGGCACGAACTCGGTGGTCACCCCAAAGCGCCTTAACAGACCGGTCAAAAGCGCGTGCGTCCCGGCGTAGACCGGGGTGGTGGCGACCACCCGATCGCCCGGTTTTAAGAAGGCGAACAGCGTGGCGGCGATCGCCCCCATTCCGCTGGAAAAGGCTCGGGCGTCCTCCGTTTTCTCGAGTGCCGCGATCTTCCTTTCCAAAAGGCGTACCGTTGGATTCGTCCCCCGGGTATAAAAGGGGCGCTCGGTGTCCTGGGCCGCGACCTCGAACGCCTCCGCGCTGTCAAAGGCAAAGAGCGAGGTCTGGTAAATGGCCGGGGCCGCCTCGCCGAAAACCGCCGATTCCTCGTCGTGTAAGAGGGCCTCGAGTGGATCCATACCCCAAAGGCTACACCTGGCGGGAGTCCAATCGGGCAAGATCCGGGGCACGACTTCGTTAAGCTTGGAGCATGCGCGCTTACCTCCTGATCGCCTTGGGTGGATCGATGGGCGCCGTTCTCCGCTACCTTCTGAGCGGCTGGGCGCAAAACGCCCTCGGGGGCCTTTTTCCCTGGGGCACGCTCTTTGTGAACGTGGTCGGGAGTTTTTTGCTGGGGGTGTTCCTCGAGGCCAGCACCCAAAGCGCCGTCGCCGTCGAGCTGCGCTGGTTTTTCGCCATCGGCGTTCTCGGCGCGTTCACCACTTTCTCGACCTTCAGCAACGAAACCCTCGGTATGCTGCGTGAAGGCGACTGGATGATGGCCCTGACCTACGCCCTGGGCTCGCTCGTGGCCGGGGTGGCCGCGGCGCTCGTCGGGGTGTGGGTGGCGAGCAGGTGAGGGGGGAAGCCATGGGGCTCAAAGGAGAAGCCAAGCTGCTGCGCATCTTCATCGGGGAATCGGACCGTTTCCACGGGCGTCCGCTCTTTGAGGCCATCGTCCTCAAGGCCAAGGAACACGGGCTCGCCGGGGCCTCGGTGTTCAAAGGGGTCATGGGCTTCGGTGGTCGCTCGCGAATCCATACCGCCCGCATCCTCAGACTCTCCGAGGACCTGCCGGTGATGATCGAGATCGTCGATACCGCCGAGAAGATCGACGCCTTTTTGCCCGTTCTCGACGGCATGATCCAGGAAGGGCTGGTCACCCTGGAGCGGGTCGAGGTGGTCTGGTACCGGGGTCACGAGTAACCCACCCAGTCACCCTGCTCACGGCCCGGCGCTTTTTTCACCGCGAGCGAAGCCCGGAAAGGGGAAGAAGATGGCTTCAAAGATCGTCCTGGTGGGAGGGAGTGGATTCCTCGGCACCCACCTGGCCTGGGCGCTCATCGCCGCCGGGCACGAGGTCTCGATCCTCTCGCGCCGGGGAAGGGGCCCGGTGAAGGGCGTGCGCTACCTCGAGGCCAACGCCGCGACCGGGAAGGGCCTCGAGGCGATCGCCGGAGCCGACGCGGTGGGGTATCTGGCCGGGATCATCCGGGAGCGCGAGCAAACCTTTGAGGAAGTCCACGTCGAGGGGGTGCGGAAGGTCCTGGACGCTATGCAAGCCGCGGGCTCCGGCCGCCTGCTCCACGTCTCGGCCCTCGGCGCCCGGCCGGGCACGGAGAGCCGCTACTTTGAAACCAAGGCCCGCGGCGAAAAGCTGGTCGAGGAAAGCGGGCTCCAATGGACGATCTTCCGCCCCAGCCTGGTCTTCGGCCAGGGGGATGAGTTCTTTTCCAAAGTTTTAAAGGGCCTGGTGCGCCTGCCCTTGCCGTTCATTCCCCTCATCGGCGACGGACACTATCCGTTTCGCCCCGTCTGGGCCGGCGACGTGGCCCGGGCCTTCCTCCAGGCCCTCGAAAAGCGGCAGACCGTGGAGCAGAGTTACGACCTGGTCGGACCCAAGGAATATACCTACAAGGACCTGGTGCGCCTGGTGCGGGACACACTCGGCGCCTCAAAACCTCTCATACCCCTCCCGGTCACCCTTTTCCGGCTCGTCGCCGCGCTCCCCGGCGCCCCGTTGACCCGCGACCAGCTGGCCATGCTGCTCCTTGGAAACACGGGGGATCCAGCCAAGATGCTCGAGGTCTTCGAACTTTCATGGCGGCACCTCGAAAACGAGCTACCGAGGATCCTCGGAATAAAAGGGGCGGAGGCGTAGGTCGGCGACCAGGGCGATCGCTTCAAAGTGGCGGTCTGCGTGCCACAGCTCCAGCCCTCCGAGTTCAGCGCTGGCGGCGATGGCGAGGTCCGACAGGGGTAAGGTGAGTCCCTTTTGGCGGAGGGCCCCGCCCAGCTCCCCGGCCCGCACCCAGACCTGTATGTCCGAGGGCGATTTTGGCAGGGCAAGAAGATTCTCCTTAAGGCGCAAGGCTTCCTTTTCCGATCGGGCTCCCTGGACCAGCTCGGCGAGCACCACCGGGAAAACGTGAAGGGCGCCGGTAAAGAGCGCCTCGGTGAAGGCATCTTTGACCGCTTTGGGTGCGCCCTGGCGGAGGTAGGCGATCCAGGCGGAGGTATCGGGAAGCACCCCAAACCTAACCTTGCCCACGGCCCTGGCCTTCCTTGAGTTCGAGCGCCCGGTAAGCCAGGAGGTCTTCAAGATCCCAGTCAACGGCGCCGGAACCGGCCATCTCGATGAGGTCCTGGATGCGCTGCCGGCGAACATACGCCTTAAGCGCCGCCTCGATCGCTGCCCGCTTGGTGCGCTGGCCGGTGAGTTCCTGCACCGCCTTCAAGAGCTCTTCGTCGAGTGTAATGCTCATGCGTTTCATCACGGTGCTTGTATTTTACACCACCCCTTCGCGTCTACTCAGAGCGCAGCCTGGGGAGCCGGCTGGAAAGCGCGGTAGCCAGCTCGTAGTTGATCGTCCCCAGCGATCTTGCCCGGCCGGTGAGACTGGTCCGGGGGTCGAAGTCGGCGGTCACCACTTCGAAGGTGTCCTCGAGGTCCGTCCCCTCCGGCACCCGCACCACCGTCTGGTCCATGCTCACCCGTCCCACCACCGGCACGTCCTTGCCAGAAAGCTTGACCCAGCCCCGACCGGAGAGGGCGCGGGGAAAGCCGTCGGCATAGCCGAAGGGCAACGTCGCCACCCACTCTTCGGCCGTCGCCCGATAGGTCAGGCCGTAGCCCACCGCGTCGCCGGGCCTGAGCCTTTTGACCAGGGTAGGCTTTGCCTTCCAGGCCAGAACCGGCTTGATGTCGTCCCTGGCGGACTGGTCGGGTGAAAGGCCGTAGAGGGCGATGCCCGGGCGGACGAAGTCGAGATCGGTGCCGATCCCCGCGAGAATGGCCGCCGAGTTGGCCGCGTGGAGCCGGTAGCGCCGCCCGAGGCCACGCACCGCCTCCAGAAAGCAAGCGAGCTGGCGGCGCGTCTCGTAGGGGTCTTCGTCGGCCACGGCGAAGTGCGTGAAAAGTCCTTCCACCTCCAAACCCAAGGCCGCAATTTCGGCCAGGAAACCCGGCAGGCCCCCCGGCAAAACCCCAACCCGCCCCATGC
>WIAM01000129.1 GCA_015519965.1 Thermaceae bacterium | reverse complement strand
CCGGAGGCCCCACTCGCCGCCGGCGTCGTCGACCGTTTCCGTGCCCTGGGCCTCAAAATCCTCGGCCCGGAAAGAAAAGCCGCGGCGCTTGAGGCCTCCAAGTCCTTTGCCAAGGCGCTGATGGCCGAAGCCGGGGTGCCCACCGCCGAATTCGCCACCTTCGACGCCTTCGAACCCGCCCGCGAGTACCTAAAGGCCCACCCCCTGCCGGTGGTGGTCAAGGCCAGCGGCTTGGCCGCGGGCAAAGGGGTACTGGTCACGGGTGACCGCGACGAAGCCCTCCGTTTCCTCAAGGCTCTGATGCTCGAGGGACGCTTTGGCCCGGCGGGGCAAACGGTGGTGATCGAGGAATTCCTTGAGGGCCCCGAGCTTTCCGTCTTCGCGCTCACCGACGGCAAGAGGGCCTTTTTCTTCCCGCCGGCCCGGGACCACAAACGCGTCTTCGACGGCGACCGGGGCCCGAACACCGGTGGCATGGGGGCCTTTGCCCCGGTGCCCGACATCGACCCGGGGCTGCTCGACCGGGTCAAAGACGAAATCTTCTTCCCCGTCTTCAAGTCCCTCGAAGACCGGGGCACGCCTTTTACCGGCATCCTCTACGCCGGGCTCAAACTCACCCCCGAAGGGCCGAAGGTGCTCGAGTTCAACGTCCGGTTGGGCGACCCCGAAGCCCAGGCCGTGCTCCCGCTCCTCGAGGGCGACCTCTACGCCCTCTTCGAGAGCGCCGCCGAGGGGCGGCTGAACCCGGAAGCCGTGCAGGTAAAACCCGGGTACGCGCTCACCGTGGTGGCCGCCTCCGAGGGGTATCCCGGCCCCTACCCCAAAGGGCGCCCCATCGAGGGCCTGGAAGCGGCCCAGGGCAGGGCCCTGGTCTTCCATGCCGGCACCGAACGCCAAAATGGCGGGTGGGTCACGAGTGGCGGCCGGGTCCTGGCCGTGACCGGCCTGGGCGTGACCCTCAGCGAGGCCAGGGAAGCCGCTTACAGCGCACTCTCGGCCATCCACTTTGCCGGGATGCATTACCGCCGCGACATCGGCGTCACGGGCGGAGGGAAACCGTGGACTACCAGCGCGCAGGGGTAAGCCTCGAGGCCGGCGAGGCCTTTGTCGAGGCCATCAAGGCGGGCGTTTTGGCCACGCACACCGAAGAAGTCCTGGCCGGGGTCGGGGCCTTTGGCGGCCTGTTCGACGCCAAGCGCCTCGCCCGCATGCATCATCCGGTCCTGGCCGCGACCACCGACGGCGTGGGCACCAAGACCCTGGTCGCCGAGCGCGTCGGCCGTTTCGACACCCTGGGCGAGGACCTGGTGCACCACGCGACCAACGACCTCCTCGCCGTCGGGGCCAAACCGCTTTTCTTCCTCGACTACCTGGCCACCGCCAGGCTCGAACCCGACCGACACGCCGAGGCGGTGCTCGGGGTGGCTCGGGCTTGCCAGCGGGTGGGGGCGGTTTTGCTCGGGGGCGAGACCGCCGAGATGCCCGGCGTCTACCGCGAAGGAGCGGTCGATCTGGTGGGGACGATGGTGGGCATCGCCGAGCGCGAGGCCATCCCCGACCCCTCGCGGGTCCGAGAAGGCGACGCGGTGGTCGCCCTTCCCGCTTCCGGCCTCCACACCAACGGCTATTCGCTGGCCCGCAAGGCGCTTGAAGGGCTCGACTGGGACGTCCCCCGCGACGAGCTCTCGGGCCAGACGATCGGAGAGGCGCTGCTGGCGGTGCACCGCGTCTACCTCGACGAGATCAACCGCCTGGAAGAAGCGGGCCTTTTCCCCAAATCCCTCGCTCACATCACCGGTGGCGGGGTTTATGGCAACCTGCCCCGGGCCCTTCCCAAGGGGCTGGGCGCGCGGATTCGGCGGGGAAGCTGGGAAGAGCCGGCGATCTTCGCCCTGATTCAGCGCCACGGCGAGGTCGCCGACCGCGAAATGTTCCGCGTTTTTAACATGGGTCTGGGCATGCTCCTCATCTTCACCCCGGAAGAGGCTCAAAAAGCGCTCGCAGAACTCCCCGAAGCCCGGGCGGTGGGCACGATCGCCGCGGGCGAGGTCATCGTCGAGGGGGTCGACGACGCCCCATGAGCAGCCAGGGCTTGCCCCGTCTGGTGGTCATGGCCTCGGGCCAGGGCACCAACCTCCAGGCCGTCCTCGACGCCACCGCCTCGGGCCGGCTCGGGGCCGAGGTCGTGCTCGTGGTCTCGGATAAGCCGAGCGGGGCGCTCGAGCGCGCCCAAAGGGCCAGGGTCCCGGCCCTTTACTTCCCGAAACGAAAGGGGATGCCGCGGGAACGCTACGACACCGAGCTCGCCGAGTACGTGGCCCTGGCCCGGCCCGACCTCGTGGTCCTCGCGGGCTGGATGCGCATCCTCACCACCGCCTTCCTCGACCGCTTTCCGGGGCGGGTCATCAACCTCCACCCGGCCTTGCCCGGGGCGTTCCCCGGCACCAACGCCATCGCCCGGAGTTACGAAGCCTTTCGCCGCGGCGAGGTGGAAAGCGGCGGCGTGATGGTGCACTACGTGACCCCCGAACTCGACGCCGGACCGGTGATCATAAGCGAGGCGGTCCCCATCGAACCCGGAGACGACCTCGAGGCCTTCGAGGCCCGGGTGCACGCGGTCGAACACCGGCTGCTGGTGAAAGCGATCGCCAAGGCCCTGGGTATCGAACCCTCCGCCTGAGGCCAAAAAGCAAAAACGGGCCCCTGGCTCTTGCCAGACGCGGCTATACTGAGGGCGTCAACCCTTAAGGAGGGATCTATGCAAGGCCAGATGATGGATTATCCACTCACGCTTCCGCACATCCTCGAAAGATCGGAAAAGCTCTTTTCCAAAGTCGAAGTGGTGAGCCGAATGCCCGACAAGTCGCTGCACCGCTACACCTACGGCGACTTCGCCAAACGGGCCAAAAAGCTGGCCAACGCCCTGGTCCGGCTCGGGCTTCGCGAAGGCGAGCGCGTGGGCACGCTGATGTGGAACCACTACGCCCACCTCGAGGCCTACTTCGGCATCCCCATCACCGGCGGTGTGCTCCACACCCTGAACCTGAGGCTGCACCCCTCGGACCTCGCCTACATCATCAACCACGCCGGTGACCGCTTCATCATCATCGACGACGTCCTGCTACCGCTTTGGGAGAAGGTCGCGCCCCTTGTCGAGGTCGAAAAGGTGATTGTGGTCCCGCTCACCGGTAAGCCCGTGCCCGACGGCTTCATCGACTACGAGCAGCTCATCGCCCCCGAACCCGAAGACTTCACCCCGCCGGCGATCGGTGAAAACCAGGCCCTTGGCATGTGCTACACCTCGGGCACCACCGGCAAGCCCAAGGGCGTGGTCTACTCCCACCGCGCCATCATCCTGCACTCGCTGGTCTCGGCCATGCCCGACGCCCTGAACCTCTCGCAAAACGACATCATGGTGCCGGTGGTTCCCATGTTCCACGTCAACGCCTGGGGCCTGCCCTTCACCGCCACCATGACCGGCACCAAGCAGGTCTTCCCCGGCCCCCACCTCGACCCCGTAAGCCTCCTCGACCTCTACGAGCAGGAAAAGGTGACCGTCTCGGCCGGCGTACCGACCATCTGGCTTGGAATCCTCGAGGCCCTGGAAAAGAACCCCGGGCGCTGGAAACTCACCCCCGGCCTGCGTATGGTCGTCGGCGGCTCCGCCGCGCCGGAAGCGCTGATCCGCGCCTTCGACCGCCACAACCTGCGCATCCTCCACGCCTGGGGCATGACCGAGACCACCCCCCTGGGCACCGCCAGCTATCTCAAGAGTTACATGCTGGAGTGGCCCGAGGACGAGCAGTACCGCTACCGGGCCAAGCAGGGCCTGCCGGTCCCGCTCTTTGAGATTCGGGGCTGGAACGAAGCCGGGGAAATTCCCTGGGACGGCAAAACGATGGGCGAACTCCAGGTCCGCGGACCCTGGGTGGCGGCCAGCTACTACGATCTCCCCGAGGGCCGGGACAAGTGGACCGAGGACGGTTGGTTCAAGACCGGCGACGTGGTCACCATCGATCCCGAAGGGTACATGGAGATCGTCGACCGCACCAAGGACCTGGTCAAGTCGGGGGGCGAGTGGATCAGCTCGGTGCAGCTGGAAAACGCCCTCATGGGCCACCCGGCGGTGAAAGAAGCGGCGGTGATCGCCGTGCCGCACCCCAAGTGGGGCGAGCGACCGCTCGCGGCCGTGGTTTTGCGGGAAGGCGCCAGCGTGACCCCGGAAGAGCTCAAGGAATACCTCGCGCCCAAGTTCGCCAAATGGTGGATCCCGGAGGCCATCGTCTTCGTGGAAGCGATCCCGCGCACCTCGGCGGGGAAGTTCCTCAAAGCCAAGCTGCGCGAGCAGTTCAAAGACTGGAAGTGGGAGGCCTAAGCCACCCCTCGCTCCTGCGCCCCGGATGCGAATCCGGGGCGCTTACGTCTGCCTACGACCGCTCGTCGCCCGGTACCGGCCTGGCCTTGAGCCTGAGGGGGCCTCGAGGGCCTCAACCAGCCCCCGCGCCAGCAAGGCCCTCAAGGCCTTTTGAACGCTGGCGGTGGTCACGCCCAGACGCTCCGCTAAGGCGCGGATGGAGTAGGGTTCTCCGGCGTGATCGCGAAGAAAGTACCAAAGGAGCTTGGCGCTGCAGGGCAGCCCGTCAAAAGGCTCCGGTCTGAACTTTGGGGGCCTTCCACCTCGCCTCGGCATTTGGGGCTATTTTACTTTCAACTCCGAATCATTGCCATACGACGTCGCCACGACCGTCGGGATTCCCAATCTCCCCTACAACCAACCCGTGAGGCCTCCTACTAAACAAGAATGCTTTTCATTTCCAGTAAATTAAGTAATCCGACCGATATTGACGGGTTTCGGGCAGGGGATTACAATCTTCAGCGATGCGGCGGCTTTCCGATCTCAACCCCGGTGACGGTGGACAGGTGCGGCGGGTCATTGCTCCAGCCAGTCTGTTGCGCCGCCT
>WIAM01000128.1 GCA_015519965.1 Thermaceae bacterium | reverse complement strand
CCCCTGCCCCGGCCCCTTGCCGCCCGAGTTTCCGCTTCGCGCCCGGGTGGTCTTGGTCGGGGACGGCGAGGCCCTCGAGGCCATCGCCACGAGCCTCCAGCGATTCGAGTGGGCCCGCTTGCGCGTCGATCTTCCCCTTTCGCAACGCACGCTGGCCTGGCTCTGGGGAGAGTTCTCGCGTCTTTTCGGCTCCGTGACCCGGGACGATATCCAGGCGCTGGCGCCCCACCTGGCGCGGAAAGCGGGGCACGCCGAGCGGCTCAGCGCCGAGATCGGCGAGGCGGTTCGGCTCCTCGAAATCGCCGGCAAAACCCGCCAGCCGCTGGCAAGGATCATCGCCGGGGAGCGGCGCCGGCAGGCCCAGAGCAAGAAGCGCTACCTCAAAGAGGTCGTCGAGGGCCAGTGGCGGCTTGAGCTCAAAGGACACCGCATCGGCGAGGTCCTCGGGGCCCTGGTAATCGAGGAAGGCGACGCCCCCTACGGCCAACCGGTCAGAATCACCGCCACCGTGGCCCCGGGCCGGGACGGGGTGATCTCCATCGAGCGCGAGAGCCAGCTCGCCGGCCCCCTTTTTTCCAAAGCCGTGCTCACGCTGAGTGGCTACCTTCGCGGGCACTACGCCGACGTCGGGGCGCTCTCGGCCACCATCAGCCTGGTCTTCGAACAACTCGGCGAAGAGATCGACGGGGACTCCGCCGGCCTGGCCGAGCTGCTGGCGGTGCTCAGCGCCGCCTCGGGCTTGGCGCTGCGACAAGACGTGGTGATCACCGGCGCCATCGACCAAAAGGGAAACGTCCTGCCGGTCGGCGGCATCATCGAGAAAGTCGAGGGGGTCTTCGCGACCGCGAGCGCCCTCGGGAGAAACGGCGCCGGCATCGTGATCCCGCTCGCCAATCGGAAACATCTCGTGGCCTCGCCCGCCCTGGTCCGGGCGGTGGAAAGGGCGCGCTTTCACATCTACCTGGCCCAAAGCGTCGACGAGGTCATCGCCTTCATGACCGGCAAGCCGGCCGGGCTCGTCCATCAGCGGGTACGGGAGACCTTTCGCAACTACCTCAAGCTGGAGTCCGGCGGGGCCTAGGGGAAAAGGCTTCTCATTTTCCCCGGTTAGGATAGGGACGATGAAACGACTGGTCAAACTGCTCCCGCTCCTTGCCCTGCTGCTGGCCGTTGCCGCGGCGCAAAAGCCAGCGACGGACCCGTTCGATCCGCTGTTTTGGTCCGGGGCCGACCTGGCCGCGGTCAAAACCGCCATTCCCGCCGATATCGTGAACAAAACCGACCGTTTCGGCCGTACCCCCTTGCATTACGCCGCCGCCCTCAATCCCAAGCCCGAGGTGATCGAGTTCCTGGTCAAAGAGGGGGCGGAAATCGACAAGAAGGACCTGCTCGGCTACACCCCGCTCATGTACGCCGCGGCCTTCAACGAAAACCCCGAGGTCGTCAAGGTGCTGGTCAAGCTCGGGGCCTCGCTCAAGGCCAAGGACCTCGAGGGCCGCAGCGCCCTCCACCTGGCGGCGCTCAACAGCAAGTCGCCGAAGGTCATCCTGGCGCTGCTCGAGCTGGGCGCCGATCCCACGCCGAAGGACATCTACGGCAAAACCGCACTCGACTACGCCCTGGAAAACCCCGACCTCAAATCCAGCGAGGCGATCCGGGCCCTGCAAAAAGCCCCCAAGGGCCAGTGAAGCGATCCGGCCATGGCCCATAGCTCGCGGCGAATCCTGAGCCCGGCGAACCGGACGGTTAAGGCGCTGGCCAGGCTTAAGCGACGGCGGGCGCGCGAGCAAAAGAGCGAAATCCTCGTCGAGGGGGCGCGCGAGATCTCGCGCGCCCTCAAGCGGGTCGTTCCCCTCGCCTTCTTGGTCTGGGAAGAGAGGATCGCACCCGAGGAAGCGCGCGTTTTGCAAACCAATCCCGACATCCCGCGCATCTTGCTCTCCGAAGCCGCCTTTCAGAAGATCGCCTACCGCGAAAACCCCAGCGGACTCATCCTCCACGCCCGGGTGGAAATGCCGCGGCTCGAGGCGTTCTCTCCAGGCCCATTGGTCCTGGTCGCGGTGGGCATCGAAAAACCGGGCAACCTGGGGGCGATGATGCGGACCGCGGATGCCTGCGGGGCCGGCTTGATCGCGGCCGAGACCAACGTGGACCCCTATAACCCCAACGTGATCCGGGCCAGCACCGGGGTGGTCTTCAGCCTCCCCTGGGCCCTGGCCAGCCGCGAGGCAGCGCTGCGCTGGCTCAAGGCCCGAGGCTTCACCCTGGTGGCGAGCTCACCCCACGCGCGCACTACCTACTGGGAGACCGACTTCACCGGCCCTACGGCGATCGTCGTCGGTCCCGAGCACTCGGGCCTCGAGGACGCCTGGCTGAACGCGGCAGACGTCCGGGTCGCCATCCCCATGTACGGGGAGGCCGACAGCCTCAACGCTTCGGTGAGCGCTGCCCTTTTGCTCTACGAAGCCCTGCGTCAACGAAACTCAAATCTTTACCCGCCAGCTTGACAATGCAAGTGGGCACGCCCCATAATTGCATCTGGAGCTTGGCACTTGAGGCATGAGAGTGCCAATGCCAGTGTAAGGAGGGGTAAGCATGGCAACGCAGGTACAGATCAAGATCAAACCGCTCGGGGATCGGGTGGTGGTGAAACCCATCGAGGAAGAAGAGGTCACCAAGAGCGGTATCGTCCTCCCCGACACCGCGAAGGAAAAGCCCCAAAAGGGCGAAGTGCTCGCGGTCGGTACGGGCAAGCTCCTCGACAACGGAGAGCGAGTCCCCTTGGAAGTCAAAGTGGGTGACGTCGTGGTCTACGCCAAGTACGGCGGCACCGAGATCGAACTCGACGGCGAAGAGTACGTGGTCCTCTCGGAGCGCGACCTGCTCGCGGTCATCGAGAAGTAGGAGGTGAGGGAAAGTGGCGAAGATTCTCGTTTTTGACGAAGAGGCCCGTCGGGCACTCGAGCGCGGCGTCAACGCCGTGGCCAACGCGGTGAAGGTGACGCTCGGCCCCCGCGGCCGCAACGTGGTCCTGGAGAAGAAGTTCGGCGCGCCCACCATCACCAAGGACGGTGTGACCGTCGCCAAGGAAGTCGAGCTCGAAGACCACCTCGAGAACATCGGCGTCCAGCTCCTCAAGGAGGTGGCGAGCAAAACCAACGACGTGGCTGGTGACGGCACCACCACCGCGACCGTCCTGGCCCAGGCCATCGTCCGCGAGGGCCTGAAGAACGTGGCTGCCGGCGCAAACCCCTTGGCCCTCAAGCGCGGCATCGAGAAAGCCGTCGAGGCCGCGGTCGAGAAGATCAAGGCGATGGCCATCTCGGTCGAGGACCGCAAGGCCATCGAGGAGGTCGCCACCATCTCCGCCAACGACCCCGAGATCGGCAAGCTGATCGCCGACGCCATGGAGAAGGTGGGCAAGGAAGGCATCATCACCGTCGAGGAGTCCAAGGGGCTCGAGACCGAGCTCGAGTTCGTCGAGGGCTACCAGTTCGACCGGGGCTACGTCTCCCCCTACTTCATCAGCAACCCCGAGAGCATGGAGGCGGTCCTCGAGAACCCCTACATCCTCATCGTCGAGAAGAAGGTCAGCAACGTCCGTGAACTCCTGCCCATCCTCGAGCAGGCGGCGCAGACCGGGCGGCCCCTTCTGGTCATCGCCGAGGACGTCGAGGGTGAAGCCCTGGCTACGCTGGTGGTCAACAAGCTGCGCGGCACCTTGAACGTCGCCGCGGTGAAGGCCCCCGGCTTCGGCGATCGCCGTAAGGAGATGCTCAAGGACATTGCCGCGGTGACCGGCGGCCAGGTCATCAGCGAGGAGCTCGGCATCAAGCTCGAAAACGCCACCATCTCGATGCTGGGTCAGGCCGAGCGCGTCCGCATCACCAAGGACGAGACCACGATCGTCGGTGGTAAGGGCAAGAAGGAAGACATCGAGGCCCGCATCGCCCAGATCAAGAAGGAGCTTGAGGTCACCGACTCCGAATACGCTAAAGAGAAGCTCCAGGAGCGCCTGGCGAAGCTCGCCGGCGGCGTCGCGGTGATCCGGGTCGGCGCGGCCACCGAGACCGAGCTCAAGGAGAAGAAGCACCGCTTCGAGGACGCCCTGAACGCCACCCGCGCCGCGGTGGAGGAGGGCGTGGTCCCCGGCGGTGGCACCACCTTCCTGCGCGCCATTAAGGTCGTCGATGAGGTCATCTCTGGCCTCGAGGGCGACGAAGCGACCGGGGCCAAGATCGTGCGTCGTGCGCTGGAAGAGCCCACCCGGCAGATCGCCGAGAACGCCGGCTTCGAGGGCTCGGTCGTGGTCAGCCAGATCATGGCCCAAACCGACAACGAGCGCCTCGGCTTCAACGCCGCCACCGGCGAGTACACCGACATGATCGACGCCGGCATCATCGACCCGGCCAAGGTGACCCGCAGCGCGTTGCAAAACGCCGCTTCCATCGGCTCGATGGTTCTCACCACCGAAGCCGTGGTGGCCGAAAAGCCCGAGAAGAAAGAAGCGGCGCCTGCCGGTGCCAACACCCCCGACATGGACTTCTAAAGCCCGATCGAGGGCGAACCGGGGCCCGGGCTGTTCCGGGCCCCGGTTCACTTTTGACCCACACCAAAAGCGCCGGACCGATCGGTCCGGCGAGCGCTTTCACGAACCTGCCGAGGCCCGGGCGAACCCCCTAGCTCCCGGCGTTCAGCCGCAGCCTCACGAAGCGGGGCAGTTGAAAGAGGGTTTGGTGGCGTTCGGGGTCGTAGTACTCGAGGTCGAGCGACGCGGCCCGACCGAGATCCACCCGTTCAAAATCGACCTCGCCCTTCACCCCCACCAGGAAAGCCCAGGGCGAGGCGTAACCGATCACCGGGAAACTGTAGGCCCAGACCCGGTCGAACACTTCGCGCATCCGCCGATGGGCGCCCAAGAGCTCGTCGGTAAAGAGGTAGACGCTTCCCGCCTGGGTGACGAAAATCCCATCGCGCTTGAGGGCGGCGTAGGCTTTTTGGTAAAAGTCACGGGAAAAGAGCGCCTCGGCCGGCCCCACCGGGTCGGTCGAGTCAACGATGATGGCGTCGAACGCTCCCTCGTTCCGTTCGAGATAATCAGCCCCGCTCTCGACGCGCAGGCTGGCCCGGGGCTCGCTGTCGGCGAAAAGCCGCTGCAAAAGCTCTGGGGCCACCCGCAGGTAGGCCTTGGAGACCGAGAGCACCTCGGGATCGAGTTCCACCATCACCGCCCGCGAAACCTCGGGGTGGCGGAGAACCTCCCGGAGCGTCCCCCCATCGCCCCCGCCGATGACCAGCACGTCGCTGGGATCGGCGTGCGCGAGCAACGCCGGGTGCACCAGTGGTTCGTGGTAGCTCCTCTCCCCTTCCTCGACCAGCTGAACCGTTCCGTCGATGACCAGCATCCTCCCAAAGCCCGTGGTCTCGTAGACTTCGATCTTTTGGTAAGGACTCGTCTTCTCCACGAGCTTGGCGCGAACTTCGAACCCCACGCCGTAACCCCTTGGGTACCACTCGATGAACGCCACCGCCGCCTCCTCGCCTCCCGGGCCCGCGCCCTTCAGTAAGGGAACATAACCACCGCGGCCACCGCGGCCGCGGGCTTTTGGGCCACCCGGGTCGAGGCCACCGCGACCCGGAAGTCCTGCAATGGCCATCCACGCTGGGCAAAGCCTTCCCTCACCATGGCCTCGACCACCTCACGGGCCGCCTCTTCCGTAACCTCGCCGCTGTATTCGTAGATCAACCCGCCCGCGCCATCGGGACGGAGCCCGACGCCCAGGGCCGCCGTGACCTGAGCCCCCGGGGTCTCCGACGCCGCGTGGGCGTACACCGTCGGCAGGAGCATTCCGATGGGGATGCGGTCGGGCAAACGCTCAACCCACTCGACATGCGCGGGGATGACGCTTGAGAGCTTGACCAGGTTAACGTTGCCAATCCCCATCGCCAAAAGCGCGTTATCAAAGGCGTTGAGGGGGGTTCCGCCCTCAGCGCTCGCAGACAAAAGCACCGCTTTCCTAGGTGTCGTCCAGCTCAATGCCGTCCCCCTTCCTCGGCCCAGATCGTGCCAGGGCCAAGCCCCGAGTCTACTGCCTTTGGTCGGAATGCGCCAGCCCAGAAAGCCAGCCCGCGGCCAGGGCCTTGAGACCGATGGAACGGTAGACCAGATGCGCGGCGGTCATCTCGGCAAAGAACATCCCGTTCGGGGAAAGCTCGACGAAGTCCATTCCCACCACTTCCTTTTCCGAAAAGACGGCCTCGAGCAGGCCGACAACTTCGGGGTAGCGCAGTCCACCGGGCAAAGGCGTCCCCACCGAAGGCATCTCCGAAGGATCGAGCACGTCGAAATCAAAGCTGATGTAAACCCGATCGGGGAGGGCCGCGAGAACCGCCTCAATCGGCAGCCCCTCTTTTTGGATCCGGTGGGCGGGAAACAGCGCGATCCCGTTTTCCTCGATAAAACGGTGGGACGCGTACGATACCGCGCGCTGGCCGACTTGCACGATCGGAACCCCGAGCTCAAAGACCCGTCGCATCACCGAGGCGTGGGAAAGGTGCGAGCCCTGCCATTCCGGGTAGAGATCGTCGTGGGCGTCGAGGTGCAGCACGCCGAACGCCGGCCAGTGCGAAAGATGCGCCCGCACCAAAGGCAGACTGACCGAATGGTCGCCCCCAAGGGCGACCAGGAACTTGCCAAGTTCGAGGTAGTGGTTGGCCGCGTGCTCGATCTCCTCGTGCGAGCGCCTGACATCCCCGGCAATGATCGGAACCTCCGGGGCGGCGTGGATTCCAGCCCCCGAGGGATCGATTCCCAAAGCGATGTCAAAAAGCTCGAGTTCCTTGCTGGCGGCAAGGATCGCTTGCGGCCCCAGCCGCGCCCCGGGGAGCCAGGACAGCGAAAGGTCATACGGAACGGGGAGCACAACGACCCGGGCCTCATCAAGTGGGACTTGAAACTCGCCAAAGGCCATCACAAGAACACAGCATATCGTCGTTCGCTCGCCCCTGGCCCAGCCTCAGACCCGGGGCATCGATCCCTTAGGCATTTGAACCGGACGACTGCCGGTCTAAATCGCGGACGAGCTGAACGATCGAGGCCGGCGACATGGGCTTCCCGATGAAATACCCCTGGGCCAGGTCACACCCTTCCCGCTTACACCACGACAGCTGGTGCTCCGTCTCGACCCCTTCGGCCAGCGCCTTCAGCCCCAGCTCGTGGGCCAGGGTGGTGATGGTACGGGCGATCGCCTCGCTCGCCAGGTGGCTACCAATTTCCCGCACGAACCCCTTGTCGATCTTGAGCTCATCCAAGGGGAGTTCTCTCAGATAGCGAAGTGAAGAATAGTCGGTCCCGAAGTCGTCGACCGCGATTTTCACTCCGAGCTCCCGGAGTTCGCGCAAGACGGGGGCCGCGTGGTGAGGGTTCGCGAGGACGCGCTCGGTGATCTCCAGGGTGAGGAGGTCGGGCGGCAACTCGTAACGTTGGAGCAGTTGCATGAGCAACTCGGGCAGGTCGAGCTTCCAGAAGCTCGGCGGCGAGAGGTTCACGGCAATGCCGATCCGCAGCCCCTCCCGGTGCCACAGCGCCGCTTGACGGATCGCTTTTTCCAAAGCATAGCGGTCGATCTCGGTGATCAATCGCGTTTTTTCCGCCAGGGGGATGAAGACGTTCGGGGATATATTCCCTCTCCGGGGGTGCGTCCAGCGCAGGAGTGCCTCCACTCGGACCAAGTCATTCCTGCGCATATCGAGAATCGGCTGGTAGTGGAGCACGAGCTCGTTGCGATGAATGGCTTCGCGCAACGCGCTCGCCAGGTCAAGGCGCTCGGGGCTCGGCAGGGCCTCGCGGGGATCGAAGATGCAAAACGGCTCCCCTTCGCCTTTTGCCCGGTACATGGCAGCATCGGCCTTTCGGATCAGCTCCTCGAGGTCACTCCCATGACTGGGAAAGAGGGCGATGCCGACGCTGGCGTGGAGGGAAAACCGGTGACGTCCGTTGGTAAAGGGAATTTCGAGGAGCTCATTGATCCGCTCGGCCACCCGCTCGGCCTCGCGACGACCGGCGTTCGGCAGCAACAAGATGAACTCGTCGCCCCCCACCCGCGCCAATACGTCGCTCTCCCGCGTTGCCTGGCGAAGTCGGTTGGCCACCGTCCTGAGCACCTCGTCCCCAACCTCGTGCCCCAGAGCGTTGTTGACCTCGCCGAAGTTGTCGAGATCCAGGAAGAGTAAGGCCACTGGGAAGCGTTGACGGCGAGCCAAAGCCAAGATCTTCGGCGCCTCGACCTCCAAAACGCGACGGTTGCCAAGGCCGGTGAGGGGGTCGTGGAACGCGAGGTTTTGGATCCGCTCAGCATAGGTGAGCTTGCGAATGGCGCTCCCTAAAACGCTGGCGACGGTCTCGATAAAGGTCATCTCATTGGGGCCGAAGGTCTTGGGGCGCTGGTAACCGACGATCAAAACGCCCCAGGGGCGCCCTTCCCCCGGTATCGGCGCCAACACGGCCGCTTTCACCTTGGCCTCACACCAGATCGAATCCAAGCCCGACGCTTCCGTTTGGCAGAGGTCTGACAGGCCCACGGTTTTCCCGCTGGAAAACGCTCGGCCAATTTCCGACTTGGAAACCGAAAGCTTGGGCTTTGCCTGTCCGCTGGCTGAAAGGCCGGTTCCCTCCTCCATCACCAAAACTTCTTCGCGGGGATCGTACCGACCGATCGCGGTGTGACTGGCCTGGAGAACCCGCTGAATGACGGAGATCGTCTTTTGGAAAAGACGGGTGAGCTCGTTGGAATCGACCGCGAGGGTGGCCAGGTCAAAGAGCGCCACGTGCTGCTCCACCAACCGCCGCAGCGACTGGTTGGCCTCGACCTGGTCGGTGACGTCGAGGAGGTAGCCGAGGAGCACTGGTTTTTCATCCTCCTCTTGGTCAATGAGCCGACCCTCCGAATAGAACCAGCGATACTGACCCTTGGCATGGCGGAGCCGATAGGTAAGGGCGACCTCGCCGGCCTCGAGGAGTCGCGCGGTTGCACGCCGGAAAGCGTCCCGATCCTCGGGGTGAATGTGCTGGGCCGCTTCCGAAGGCACAGCCCCGAGGAGCTCTTCGGGCTGGTAGCCGAGGATTCGCTCCGCGTTTGGGCTGATGTAGGTAAGGCGGAACTCTGGCCCCTCGCGCCGGAACATCACCACCGGTCCCGAACGGATCAGGGTTTCAAGTTGGGCCAGGGCCAAGTGGAGTTCGCGGTGAACCTCAGCCAGCTCGGTGTTTTGCTCGCGGGCCACGTCCAAAAGGCGGCGAACCCAGCCAGCAACCACGCCGGCAGCGAGCGTGATGATCAACCCCGGCGACTCCCCCATAACAAACTGGGAGAGCGTGAAAGGATCGTGCACCCTCGAGTTGAGGAAAAAGTGGAGGGGGATGTTGAGGATCCCAGCCCCGGCGCCCAGGTGAGGCCCCAAAAACCAGCCCACGAGCCCGACCCATACCAGCGAAAGCGCGGTCTCGCCACCTTCGGCACTGTGGTGAACAAGCGGGAAGAACACTAAGTAGCCGATGAAGCTGAGCCAGAACAAAATCCAAGCGTAGCCTCGGATCCTACCTCGCTGGGTCAGGTGCTCTTTCGCGTACATTCCTCAGCTCCCAAGCGCTCACCATGCAGCCGCCCTCGCCTGCACTTGCGCTTTTTCTCACCAAGCCTATCCGAGGCCAGCACCAGTCCAGTAGGGTCATAGGACCCAGTTCTTTCATCTTTCGCTCATGCAGCTCAAACACCACCCTCACCACCGGGCCAATCAGCGAGAAGGTCGGTGGTAGGGATGTCCGGCCAAAAGCGTTTGGACCCGGTAGAGCTGCTCGAATAACACCAAAAGGGCGAGCTCGTGCTGAAGCGTGAACCGGGACAGGGCCAAAACCCAGTCAGCCAGGGGAAAAATCGCGTCGCTGTGCCCTTCGGCACCCCCAATCAAAAAAGCGACCCGCTTTTTCCCATCGTTCATCCACGACCGGTAGCGCTGGGCGAAGGCCTCGGTCGTCGGCAGATCCCCCCGCTCGTCGAGGACGATCCGGAACGCACCCTGGCTCTGGCGCAACATCGCGGACTCGTCCCCAACGGCGACAAGGGAAATTTTTGCATACCTCCGCAGCCTTTTTGTATATTCATCGACACCTTCCCGAACGAAACGCAGCCGGGGCTTTCCGATCGTGAAAACCTCCACTTTCACTGATCCACCTCCCCTCCCCAGGTATAATGTCTCTCGTAGGAGCGGTCCGTGAGTAGGACGGTATCGATGATCATCACGGAAGCCGCTGCCCCGGCCCCGGTGCAGCGCACCGGGGTCTTTGTTCCCGGGTGCAACCCACCCCGGAACATGGGCTCATCCTGACCAAGGGTGGGCTTCCTGAGTACGGTAACCCCGGCTCAGGGGAAAGGGGAAAGGCATGATACAGGACACATGGATGTTCCAACCGTTTACCGAAGAGCCGATACGGCTCATCGATGAAAAAGGCAACTGGATCGGAGACTTCGAGCTCGACCTATCGGAGGATGCCCTCCTCACCCTCTACCGCAACATGGTCGCGGGCCGGCTCCTCGATGAGCGTTATATCGTCCTCCTCCGAACCGGGAAAACCAGCTTCGTTGCCCCGGCCGCAGGCCACGAAGCCGCCCAAGTCGGTATGGCTGCGGCCATCCGGCCCGGCTTTGACTGGGTCTTCCCCTACTATCGCGATAAAACCCTCCTCCTCTCCCTGGGGTACCCCGCCGAGCAACTCTTTGCTCAGATGGCAGGGACGGTGCTCGATCCCAACAAGGGCCGTCAGATGCCAGAACACCCCGGCCACAAGGATCTCAACGTCTTCACCGTAGCCTCCCCCATCGCCTCCCACGTGGTCCCCGCCGTCGGAGCAGCTTTAAGCATGAAGTTCCAGGGGACGGGACAGGTGGTCCTAACCACGTTCGGCGACGGGGCGACCAGCGAGGGCGACTGGCACGCGGGCTTGAATTTCGCCGGTGTCCAGGGCGCACCCATCGTCTTCGCAGCCGAGAACAACCGTTACGCGATCAGCGTCGACTTCTCAAAGCAGTCGGCCTCAGCGAGGATCGCGGATAAAGCCCACGCGTACGGCATGCCCGGATACGTGGTGGACGGCATGGACGTTCTGGCCAGCTACTACGTTATGCGTGAAGCGGTGAGCCGGGCGCGCGAAGGGCTGGGTCCGGCGCTGGTCGAACTCCTGGTCTACCGCTACGGGCCGCACTCCTCGGCGGACGACGACAGCGTCTATCGACCGAAGGAAGAGGTCGAGGCCTGGAAGAAGAAGGACCCCATCACGCGCTTCGAGCGCTTCCTGGAAAAACGGAAGCTCTGGACCCCCGAATTCGGCGAACAGGTACGGGATGAAGAGCGGAAAAAGCTCGAGGCGGCTGAGGAGAAAGCCCTCTCTGCCCAAGCCGTTCCGCCCGAGTGGATGTTCGACGACGTGTACGCCGAGCGCCCCTGGCACCTCGAGGAACAAAAGCGCATCCTGCTCGAAGAACTCTAAGGAGGGACCATGGCCACGATGACCATCGTTCAAGCTGTCAAACGTGCCCTTGACGAAGAAATGGCCCGCGACGAACGGGTGGTGGTGTTGGGTGAGGACGTGGGCAAGCGCGGTGGCGTGTTCCTCGCGACCGAGGGACTCTATCAGAAATACGGCCCCGACCGCGTCATCGACACCCCCCTCTCGGAAGCCGCCATCATCGGGGCGGCGGTTGGCATGGCCGTTCACGGCCTGCGGCCGGTCGCTGAGATCCAGTTTGCCGACTACGTCTTCCCTGGCTTCGACCAGCTGGTGAGCCAGGCGGCAAAAATCCGCTACCGTTCTGGCGGACAGTTCCAAGCCCCGATGGTGGTGCGCATGCCTTCCGGCGGCGGGGTCAAGGGTGGTCACCACCACTCCCAGTCCCCTGAAACACACTTCGCCCATACCGCCGGGTTGAAAGTCGTGGTCCCCTCAACCCCCTACGACGCCCTGGGGCTTTTAAAGACCGCGATCCGCGACGACGACCCCGTCGTCTTCATGGAGCCCAAGCGGCTTTACCGGTCCATCAAGGAAGAAGTTCCGGATGAAGAGTACACGCTCCCCTTTGGCGAAGCCGCGATCCGCCGGGCAGGGAGCGACCTGACAATGATCACTTACGGCGGGCCGACGGTCGAAAGCCTCAAAGCCGCTGAGGAGCTGGAGAAAGTGGGTGTCCAGGCAGAGGTCATCGATCTCCGAACCCTCGTGCCCTGGGACAAGGAAACCGTCCTCAACTCGGTGGCCAAGACCGGCCGCGCCCTCGTGATCGCCGAAGCGCCGCGTATGGCGAGCTTTGCGAGCGAGGTCGCGGCCACCATCGCCGAAGAACTGCTCGACCAACTGCTCGCCCCGCCGATCCGCGTCACCGGTTTCGACACCCCCTATCCCTACATTCCCGACCGGCTCTACATGCCGACGGTCACCCGCATTCTCAACGCAGCCAAAAAGGCGCTCGAGTACTGAGGAGGAAAGATGCCCAAAGAAGTCCTGCTCCCCGAACTGGCCGAGTCGATCGTCGAAGGGGAAATCCTCAAATGGCTGGTAGAGGAAGGCGACGAGATCAAAAAGGACCAGCCCATCGTCGAGGTCATGACCGACAAGGTCACGGTCGAGCTCCCGAGCCCCTACGAGGGAACGCTGCTCAAAAAACTGGTGCAAGAGGGCGATGTGGTTCCGGTTCACGCCCCGATCGCCCTGATTCAGGAAGCCGGGGAATCCCCTGGGGAAGCGGCACCCCCGGCAGAAAAACCCCAATCGGTGTCTGAAGAAGAGGGGGAACGGGTGCTCTTCAAACCCGAGAGCGGGGACCTGGCGGTGAAAAACCCCTTCGCCACCGAGGCGGCTGCAGCCGCCTCGGCACCGGTGGCGGTCGCCGAGCCCGAGGTCCGTGCCGGCACCAACGCTTACGGTCGCGTGCTCGCGGTCCCCGCCGCCCGGAAACTGGCGCGGGAACTGGGGATCGACATCCGAGAGGTCCCCGGTTCGGGACCGGCGGGTCGGGTGCGCGTCGAGGACGTCAAGAAATTCGCCGAAGGAAGAAAAACCGCGCCCGAGCCCAAAGCCCCGCCGGCGGCCACCGGTTTCCCACCCCCGGTGCAGTACAAAACCCCCGCCGGCTACGAAGACCGGGAGACGCGCCAGCCCCTTCGCGGCCTCAGACGGGCCATCGCCCAGCAGATGGTCGCAAGCCACCTCTACACCGTGCGCACGCTGACCGTCGACGAAGTCGACATGACCGAGCTGGTGGCGCTCAGGGAACGACTGAAACCCCGGGCTGAGGCCCAGGGCGTCAAGCTGAGCTACCTCCCCTTCATCTTCAAAGCCATCGTCCTCGGCTTGAAGAAATTCCCCCAGCTCAACAGCTCTCTGGACGAGAGCCGGCAAGAGGTCGTTCTCAAGCACTACTTCAACTTCGGCATGGCGGTGGCCACCGAGCAGGGCCTTGTGGTCCCGGTCATCAAGGATGTTGACCAAAAACCGATCATCGACCTTGCGCGAGAGGTCCGGGAGCTGGCGGAAAAGGCGAGAAGCGGGAAACTCGCCCCCGAGGACATCACCGGCTCGACCTTCTCGATCACCAACATCGGCTCGATCGGTGCGCTTTTCAGCTTCCCCATCATCAATGTGCCTGACGCCGCAATCCTGGGGGTGCACACCATCCAAGACCGCCCGGTGGTGAGAAACGGCGAGATCGTCGTCCGCAAGATGATGTACCTCTCGCTCTCCTTCGACCACCGGCTGGTGGACGGCGCCGAAGCGGCGATGTTCGTGCGAGAAATCATCAAGTACCTTGAAGACCCTGAACTCATGCTCCTCGAGGCGCTTTGACCCGCGGAGGAACGATGGAAACTTACGACCTGATCGTCATCGGCACCGGCCCTGGAGGTTATCACGCTGCCATACGCGCCGCCCAGCTCGGATTGAAGGTTTTGGCCATCGAGAAAGCCGAAGTGGGCGGGGTGTGCTTGAACGTCGGGTGCATTCCCACCAAAGCCCTGTTGCACGCGGCCCAGGTGCTCAAAGAAAGCGAAGGCGCGAGCGCTTTTGGGCTCGTGCTCGAGAAAAAGGCCCTGGACTTGGAAAAACTCGGTGCCTGGCGCGACGCGGTGGTCAAGAAGCTCACCGGAGGGGTGGAGTTCCTCTTTAAGAGCACCGGGGTCAAACTCAAGCGGGGTACCGCCAAGCTCGTGGGCCCGAACGAGGTGGCGGTCGGGGATTCGCGGTTTTCGGCCAAACACATCCTGCTGGCCACCGGGAGCAGGCCGGCCGAGCTCCCGGGTTTTCCTTTCGATGAGCAACGGGTGGTGAGCTCGACCGGCGCGTTGAAGCTTGAAAACGGCGTCCCCAAACGCTTTTTGGCCATCGGCGCCGGGGCGATTGGGCTTGAGTTCGCGGCGATCTACCGAGCGTTCGGGGCCGAAGTCACCGTGGTCGAGTTCATGGATCAGATCCTTCCCGAGAGCGATTCCGAAGTCGCCGGCATGCTGGCCAGGGCCCTCAAAAAACAGGGCGTCAAGATCAAGACCGGGACCAAGGCCACCGGCTTCGAGGAAAAAAAGGATGGCCTCCACGTAACCCTGGAAGCGGTGAGCGGGGGGAAAACCGAGACCCTGGTGGTCGACAAGATCCTGGTCGCCGTCGGCCGGAAGCCCAACTCCGAATCGCTTGGCCTCTCGGCGGCCGGCATCCAACCGGACGAAAAGGGCTTCATTCCCGTCAACGATCGCATGCAGACCAGCCACCCGAGCATTTACGCCATCGGTGACCTCACCAAGCCGCCCTTGCTCGCCCACAAGGCCATGCGCGAGGGCATCGTGGCCGCCGAGGCCATCGCCGGGCACAAAGCCGCCTTCGATCAGATGATTCCCGCCGTCGTCTACACCTTCCCCGAGTTCGCCTCGGTCGGCCTCAGCGAAGAGGCCGCCCGGGCTCAGGGCATCGAGATCAAGGTGGGCAAATTCCCCTTTACCGCCAACGGACGGGCGCTGACCCTCCAGGAAACCTCGGGTATGGTCAAGATCATTTCTGACGCCGAGAGCGATGTCGTCCTCGGGATCCACATCGTCGGCCCCGGGGCTTCGGAAATGATCTCGGAAGCCACCCTGGCCCTGGAGATGGGCGCGCTCACCACCGACATCGAGCTGTCCATTCACCCGCACCCCACGCTCTCGGAATCGCTCATGGAAGCCGCCGCCAACGTGCACAAAGCCGCGATCCACATCGTCAACAAGTAGCGCCGGCGTTTGCGGGCGGCGCGCCCCCGGCCGGGGGCGCGCCGCCCGCTCGATCCGGCAATCATGGGACAAAGGCAGTTTCCTCCCATGCAATAATGATGATGTGGGGAACAACCGTCAGGGATTCACGCTCATCGAACTGCTCGTTGTGATCGCCATCCTTGGTATCCTTCTCGCCTACGTTACCTTCCCCCGCAAAGAAGGCGTCGAGACCAACCGGCTGGCGAACGACGCCGTCAACCTCCTCCAGCGGGGACGCTACGAAGCCATCAAGCAAAATGGCTACACCTTCATTCGAATCAATAGCGACAGTCTTGAACTCTATCTGGACTCGAATGCGGATGGGGCGCTGCAGACTGACACCGACCGACGCCTCGAACGCCTGGCGACCAGCAGCTATCAAACGCCGCTGACGCTCGACTCCAACTACCCATCCGGCATCCTCCGCTGGAACCCTCGAGGGCTCCCGGAGAAGGAAAGCGGGGCGCTCGGGGCCGGACGCATCACCATCCAAGCCAAAAACATCGCCAAGAGCATCTGCATCAGCGCCGCTGGTCGAATCCGCATCGCTGACGGAGGGAGCTGCTCATGAAATCCATCAAAGGTCTGACCCTGATCGAGATCGTCTTCGCCCTGTTCATCTTCGTCGTCGCCGTCCTCGGCGCCGTGGCGCTGCAACGAACAACGCTCCAGAGCACTTACGAAGCCCGGGCCGTCAAGCGGGCCACGGCCATCCTCGAAAATAAGATTGAGCAGATCCGGGCACTTCCCTCGCAGGTCAACGACCTTTGCCAGACCGGCGAGAGCACCGCTGGTTTTACCCTCGACTGCACACCGACCCCCTGCACACTCGAAAGCGACGGCACCGTGCAGTGCAATTCCAGCGTGAGCAAACCCGACCTCTATCGAATCGAACTCTCCATCTCCGGGCCGGGACTTCGCCAAACGATCACGGCCATGACCTATGTCAGCGCAGGGGACTAGCATGAAACGATCGGCCGGTTTCACCCTGATTGAGCTGGTGGTGGCCACGGCGGTCTTCGCGCTGCTCGGGGTCTTCCTGGTCATGGCCATCAGCTCCGCCAACAAGGCGCGCAGCCTGCAAAAGGCGCTCAGCACCCTCGAGCAGGACACCGGCGTCGCCGCCGAGCTGCTCCGAACCGACCTCGCCCGGGCCGGGTTTCGCGGAGACCTCAGCGACGACACCTTCGGTTGCTTCGACCTGGGCGCGAGCTCAAACCAATGCCAGTGGACCAGCGATCAAAAAGCCAAGGCCCTGGCCTGGATCGGCAACAACTGGCAGCAGCTCCGCGACGGCAGCGCAAACCTTCCCACGCTCGAGGTCGCCACGGGCAAAGGCGGGAGTGACGAGCTCAGCATCCGCTTTCTTTCACCGATTAAGCAAAAGCCGGCGGGATCGAGTTCAAAGAAACGCTACCCCGCGATCTACAAGGACGCCGGTGGCTGGCCCTACCTCCACTACGGCCTCCAGGTGGTCCGCTATAAGCTGGGAACGAGCAGCGGAAGCACGGGCTACACCCTCAAGCGCGAGGTCGATGAGTACGTATGCCCGCAAAACGCGGGGGTCGACGTGACTCAAGACCCAGCCCCCACGGTCAATTGCACCCAAACCACGAACGGCAGCGCCCAACCGATCATTCTCCTCGAGGCCGAGGACTTCCAAGTTTTCTTTCTCGATAAGAACGGGACATGGCGCGATAGCCGCCCCCCAGCCGGGGATACCGTTGCCGTGGGAATTTATCTGCGCACGGTTTACCCCGGCGCCGTGGGGCCCGAACGCTGTGGGCCCTGGCCATCGAAGAACGCCAAGGCCCTGTTGCCCGACACGCCATCGGCGCTCGGCATCGCCAGCACGACGTATACGGGCCGGTCGTGCAAGCAACCACGAACGGAACGGGTGCTAACGGTATCTTTGTCCAACCCCCAAACCTGGTAAACTAGTAATGAATTTAAGGAGGGCGCAATGCAGGGCAAGAGTGGAAACAGTGGGGTTGCGCTGATCGCGGCGCTGGGGGCGGCGGCGGTCATATTGGTCTTCGGCTTCGCATCGCTCTATATGGCGCGGACGAACAACCAAATCGCCCGCAACGTGAACCTGCACACCCAGGCACGACTGGCCGCCGACGGCGGCCTCGATCTGGCGATCGCCGCGCTCAAAAAGGGTGTCACACCCCCGAGCACGCTCGAACTCGGAGACTACACGATCGCCATTTCCCTCAGCAACGAAGGCGACCTCACCGTTGTCACCGCCAAAGCCAGCGGCCCCCAAAACAGCAGCTACACCGGCCAGGTGGTCCTTTCCAGCAAGGCCACGCAAGAGGACTACCTCCCCCTCCTGGTGAGCGAGGGCGAAACCGCCCTCTCCGGAAGCGCAAAGTTCCAGGGTGGGATCTGGGCCAACGCCGGCTGGAGCTTCCGCACCGATGACGTCACCTTCGCCACGCCAACCGGCTCGCTGCTCGCGCACGCCGACTCCCGGGTGTACGCAGGCAAAGGCCTCGAGGATTACACCTGCAGCGTCAGCGGAACCGCGGCAGACCTGTACTGCCAAAACGGCAAACCGATCAAAAAGCGTCTCATCGATCCTGTGAGCGTCCCCACGCCCCCCTACGACGCCATCGGCAACTGGGTCGCTGGGCTCATCGCTACCCCCACGCTTCCGGATTCGCCCCAAACCAGCGCCCCCGACTTTGCGACGCTCTGCCCGGGTGACGACGAAGAACTCTCGAGCCTACCCGCCCTCTTTGGCAGCCCCGGTGAGGAAAAGAAAGGCGACGATAAAGACAAGGAAAAGAAGGGCGACGACGACAAGCCCAAGATGAAGGAGAAGTCCGAAACGCTCACGATTACCGCCGATAACGTCGCCGACTATAACGGCAAAACCACCTGCGCGAAATCGATCGTGCTCGACACCCGCAAAGGTGACTTCACCGTGGACGGGGCAACGCTCCTCGCCACCGGCAATATCGTCCTCGAGGGCCCGGGGGCGCTGACCTTGAAAGACAGCGTCGTCGCCAGCCGCGAAGGCAAGATCTGCTCGGGAGGCGACGACTGCGAGGATGACGACCACCATCACATGGAAGGTGAAAAGAGCGAAGGTGAGCACCATGAGTCGAGCGAAGCCCCGCTCTCGCTCTTGAAATTCGAGGGTAACGTGACCCTTTATGCTCCCGAAGCGATCGACCTCAAGCTCAAAGACATTCTGGTCGACGCCAGAAGCCAAACCCTCCTCTGGGCCAAGGGAGGCAGCGAAGAGGAGAAGGAAAAATCGGATGACGATAACAAAAAGCACGAGCACGGCATGGAAAAGCACGGCGACGATGAAGAGTCATCCCATGCCGGCGACATTCGAATTGACCTGAGCGGCGAAGGCACCTTCGGCGTCCATGGCCAGCTCCACCTCACCGCCTCCAAAGGCAAGGTTCTGCTCAAGGACATCAAGGTCGCCGACATCCAAAGCGGCGCAAAACTCCTGGCCAAGGCCGGCAAGTCGATCGACCTGGCCTTCACCGGCAAGAGCGTGGTCACGATCGACGGTGAACTTCATCTCACGGCTGACGACCAGGTCCAGATCGAAAAGGCCAAGAGCCTGGCCCTCGAAAGCACCGCCAAGCTGCTGGCCAAGGCCGGGCACGACGTCAGCATTGACCTGGGCGGCGACAGCGAGCTCGAGGTCGGCGGCGAGCTTCACCTCACCGCCGACGAAGACGTTCGTCTTGAAGAACTCAAAACCTTGAGTCTCCAAAGCAGTGCCAAACTCCTGGCCAAGGCCGGGAAAGACGTCGCTTTCTCCTTCGAAGGCAAGGGAACCCTGTCCCTCGCTGGCGACCTGGGGCTTTTGGCCGATAAGAAGCTGAGCTTTGATGGTCTCAAAGCGCTTTCGCAAAATGGTGGGCAGTTCCGCGCCAAAGCAGGCGACGACATTCAGATTTCCGGGTCGGGTTCGGTCGACCTCAGCCAGAGCACGCTGTGGGCGGGCGGAAAGATCAACCTCCGCGGCAAGTCGGGGCTGACCCTGAGCGGAGCTTCGATCACCGCTAAAGGCGCCCTCATCCTGAACGACGAAGCCTCCGAACCAATCCGCATCGCCTGCAACAGCGCGAGCGTGGAAACGGCGCTGGTGGCCAACACGATGAGCCTCCGGGGACGCCTCGAGGGCAGCGACGCGAGCAGCCCCGCGTGTGGCTTTTTCTGGGCCGGGGGCAACATCGAGGTCGACCAGCTGCAACAGTTCAAGGGCACCATGCTGAGCGAGGGGGATATCGACGTTACCTTCTCGGGCGACGGCGCGACCCTCACCGCCATCAATCCCGATCTGGAGCTGAACAGCGCGCTCGTCAGCATGCTCGTGGGTCGCGGCGACATCAACCTCGCCAACTTCAAGCTGCCGAGCCTGCCCGCCTACGCGGTCCTGAGCCGGAAATAAGTAAGCTTTCAACCCAAAGGCCGGGGCCTCTTGCCCCGGCCTTTGCTCTGCCTCGGCCGGGGTGGTTAGAGCAGCTTCCCCGGGTTTACGAGCCCGGCGCTGTCCCAGCGCCTTTTTAGCGCAAGCATGGCCTCGAGGGTTTCCGGGTCGACGGCCTCGGGCATGAAGGCGCGCTTCATCAGACCGACGCCGTGTTCGCCGGTGATCACCCCGCCAACCGAGAGCGCGACCCGGGCGATCTCGTGCGCCAGCTCATGGACACGGCCCACGTCGTCCTCCGGCCCGTAGAGGATGTTGGGGTGCAGGTTCCCGTCCCCGATGTGGCCGAACTGCACCAGCGGAAAGCCGGCAGCTTCCCCCAGATCGCGAATGCGGTGGACGACCTCCACCAGCTTCGATCGCGGCACCGCGATATCCTCGTTGAGCTTGAGGGGCCGAATCCTTCCCAGCGCGGGGCTGATGCCCCTGCGGGCCTGCCAAAGACGGGCCGCTTCTTGCGGGCTCTTGGCCCGCTTCACCCGTCCCCGGTGTGCGGCAAAGGCCTCGGCCACGATCTCGAGTTCCTCCTCCACCACCTCGAGTTCATCCCCGTCGGTATCGACCAGGAGCATGGCGCCGGCCTCCACGTCGAGGCCGTAACCGAAGGCGGCCTCGACCGCCTGAAGGCACCCCTGGTCCATGAACTCGAGCTTGGCCGGGACCACTCCTTGCCGGATCGCCTCGAAGGCGGCCGCGGCTGCGTCTTCCACCGTGGGGAAGGTGGCGCTCAAGGTCCGGACGTAGCGCGGCACCGGCTCAAGCCGCAACACCGCTTCGGTGAAGACCGCGAGTGTCCCCTCGCTACCGATCAAGAGCCCCGCCAGGTCATGGCTCGCCCTTCCCAGCCGGAGAACCTCCCCCGTCGCGCTCACCACTTCGACTTCCAAGACGTAGTCGCCGGTCACCCCTTTTTTGAAACACTGAGGCCCCCCGGCGTTTTCCGCCAGGTTGCCCCCAATGGTGCTCATCTGGTAGCTCGCAGGGTCCGGGGGGTAATAAAGACCGTACCGCCGCGCCGCTTCACTCACCGCGGCGGTCACCACTCCCGGACCGGCCACCGCGAGTTTCCGATCGGGGTCAATGGAGAGACGCGTCATCCGGTTCGTCGCCAGCACCACCCCTTCCGCCGTCGGAACCGCACCCCCGGAGAGGCCGCTGGCGCCACCGCGGACGAAAACGGGCAGCCCTTCGGCATGGGCAAAGCGCATCGTTTCCACCACGTCCTCCCTATCCTCGGCGAGCACGACCACGAGCGGGATCTCGCCGCTGGTGATGGCGTCGTAGCGGTAGAGAACCCGCTGGGCAAGGTCGGTGATCACTTTGGCCTCGCCAATCCGCCTGGCCAAACGTCGTACGTTGGGCATCTCCAGTAGTCTAGCGCTATGAAACACTGGCTGGTGAAGTCAGAACCCGGCGAATACTCGATCCAGGATTTCGCCCAGGAAAAACGCGCCATCTGGGACGGGGTCCGGAACCACCTGGCCAAACGGCACCTCATGGCCATGCAAAGGGGCGACCTGGTCCTCTTCTACCACTCGGGGGCCAAACCCCCGGGGGTCGTTGGCCTGGCCCGGGTCAGCCAGGCCCAGATCCCGGACCCAACCCAGTTCGACCCCAACTCGAAATACTTCGACCCCAAAGCGACCCCAGAGGCGCCGCGCTGGATCACGGTTGAGCTCGAGCACCTCGAAACCTTCCCCCGCATGGTCCCGATCGCCGAGCTACGCGAGCGCTTCTCCCCCCAATCGCTGATCCTTTTGCGCCGGGGCAACCGTCTCTCGGTCATGCCGGTGCCAAAAGAGATCTTTGGCGATATCCTCCGCATGGCCGGCTCGCGCTATTTCGAACACGGCGACTAAGTGAGCGCTCGAACGCTTTTCAACATACCGACGCGCGTTGGGCGGTCGTTTGTGTCCCTGCCGTGGCTAAATCCGCTCGTCCGTGGCCTGCCGAAAGCCCTCCCAGACCACTTGCGAAAGGTGTTTGACCTCGACTCGGGGGCCAAACCTGCGAGCCCCGAGGCCGAGCTGCAACAGGCAGCCCGGGTTTTCCACCGTAAGGACCTCGGCCCCGGTCTCGGCAACGCGGGCCATCTTCTTCTCCAGGATTCGCATCGAGGTTTCGGTGTGGGTAAGGTTATACACCCCGGCCGAGCCGCAACAATCGGTGCTGCCGGCAAGGGGCGCGAAATCGGCGACCCGGTCCAGGATCAACTCGGGCGCCTCCTTCACCCCCTGGGCGTGACAGGCGTGGCAGGCGTGCTGGTGGGTGGTCGGAAAGGGGAAACGGATGTTTTCGGGCAGGCCCGCCTGCTCGAGGAACTCGGAAAAGAGGCGGACGCGCTTTGAAACCCGTTCGGCCTTTTCCCGGTATTCCGGGTCGTTGCGAAAATGCCGGGCGTACTTTTTGAGCTCCGCCGCGCACGCCGCGCAATCGGTCACGATGAAATCGGCGTCGATATCGGCGTAGTGGTCGATGTTGCGCATGGCCAGGCGCTCGAACCCCTCGAGGTCCCCCTCCTCGATGTGCGGTGCCCCACAGCAGGTGGTCTCGCGGGGAATCACCACCTCATACCCGACGGCCCGGATCACCTCCACCGTCGCCCGGCTGGCCTCGGAAAACACCAGGTTCATCACGCAGCCGAGAAAAAACGCCACCCGTCCGCGTTTTTCCCCCTCGGGAGCGAGCTTTTTCGGGCCGAAAAGCCTGAGCGCCGGCGCCACCCGTTCCGGCAGCAACGATTCGGCGAAAGCCAGTTTGACAAGGCCGAGCCGTTCAAAGAGCCTCGACCGCCGAACCCAGCGCTGCAACCCCGAGCGCTGGTACAAAACGATCAGCACGTTGGCCAGATCGATGAGCAAAGGGGAGTAGAAAAAGGAAAGGGCGAGGGCGGTAAGACGGTCCTTGGGACGCCCGCCCTGGAGCGCCACCCGGGCATCGAGCGCCGCCTCCCCGGGTTTGACGCCGTTCGGACACACGCTCTGGCAGGCCCGGCAGTCCAGGCAATCGTAGGCGGCCTCGAGGACCAGCTTCGCCTCGGACTCGGGCACCAGCCCCTGGGCGTAATCGGCGTAGAGCAGGACCCGCCCTCGAGGCCCCTGGATCTCGCTGCGGAAAATCTGGTAGGTGGGGCAGACCGAAGTGCAGAGCCCGCAACGCACGCAAAGCTCGGCATCGGCGACGAGTTTGTCAAGATCGAGCCCCATAGATCGAGCTTATACCAGAGGCTAAACGATGCGCCCGTGGCAGTGCTTGTACTTCTTCCCGCTGCCGCACCAGCAGGGGTCGTTGGGCTTTAGCTTCTTATCCTTCTTGACCGGCTGCCGGCGACGCGGGGTCTCCTCAGAGGGAGTCGCCGCGGCCTGAGCGGCGGGCTTTTTGGGTACGGGTACGTAGACCTGGGGTTTCGGTGGTTCGGCCTCCACCTTCAGCCGGAAGAAGAACTTGGTGGCCTCGGACTTGATGAAGACGATCATGTCGTTGAAAAGCCGCGTGGCCTCGAACTTGTACTCCTGGAAGGGATCCTTTTGCGCGTACGAGCGCAGCCCGATGCCCTGGCGCAGAACGTCAAGGTTATGCAGATGTTCCTTCCAGGCGTTGTCGACGATGGAGAGGATCACAAAGCGCTCGACGGCGCGCATGACCTCGGATCCAAGCTCGGCCTCGCGCTTTTCATAGGCCTCGAGGGCAAAATCCACGACCGCCTGCACCCCGTCCTCGACCTTCCGGGCGCGCAGGGCCTCGAAATCAAAGGTCTCGAAGGCAGGAATGAAGTCTACCAAGGCGGCCTTGAGCGAGGTGAGGTCCCAGTCCTCGGGGTGAATCTCGGCATTCAGGTAATTCTCGGCCAGCGCGGCGATGGTGTCTTCCACCATGGCCAGCGCCGCTTCTTTCACCTCCTCGTCCTTACCCAGGAGCACTTTGCGGCGTTGCTCGTAGATGACCTCGCGCTGACGCGCCATGACGTCGTCAAACTGCAAAAGCTGCTTGCGGATGGCGAAGTTACGGTCCTCAACGCGCTTTTGCGCCCGCTCGATGGCGCTGGCCACCATCTTGTGCTCGATCGGCTCACTGTCGTCGAAGCCCATGCGATCGAGCATGCGAATCACCCTCTCCGAGGCGAAGAGCCGCATCAGCTCGTCGTCGAAGGAGACGTAGAACCTCGAGGACCCGGGGTCCCCCTGCCGGCCTGAACGGCCTCGAAGCTGGTTGTCGATGCGGCGCGACTCGTGCCGTTCGGTGCCGAGGATGTGGAGCCCGCCGAGTTCCTTCACCAGCTGCTCATCGGCCTCGCACGCTTGTTTGATCTTCTTGACTTCTTCGATGAGGGCTTCGTCGATACCGAGCTCGCCGGCCAGGGCCCGGGCCTCGTCCTCCTTGCCCATCATGAGCTTTTTAATGAAGAGCTCGACCTTCCACTCGTAGCGGTCAAAGCCGTGTTTTTGCAAAAGGTCAGCGGCGAGGTATTCGGGGTTGCCCCCCAGCTTGATGTCGGTTCCGCGGCCGGCCATGTTGGT
>WIAM01000127.1 GCA_015519965.1 Thermaceae bacterium | reverse complement strand
CAGCCCCGTGAGTTTAGCACGATTTCGACCATCTTGACAAACGATGGCGTTCGCCCTAGCCTAAAACCTGGCGTCTGCCGGGATGGCGGAATTGGTAGACGCGCATGATTCAGGGTCATGTGCCCGCAAGGGCGTGTGGGTTCGAGTCCCACTCCCGGCACCACGAAGCGCCTCCAAAAAGGAGGCGCTCGTTTTATGATGGCGGCCATGAAGCGGGTCTTCTCTGGCATTCAACCGTCGGGCGAAATTCATATCGGCAACTACCTGGGGGCGATCAAGAACTGGATCGCTCTCGGCGAGCGTCTTGGCAAGGAGGCCTTTTTCTCCATCGTCGACTACCACGCGATCACCCAAAGCTACGACCCATCGAGCCTGAAAAAGCGGACCTTTGAAGCAGCGCTGGCCAACATCGCCGCCGGACTCGACCCGGAAAAGGTGACGCTTTTTGTGCAGTCGCAGGTGCCGGAGCACACCGAGCTCGCCTGGGTCTTTACCACCCAGACTCCCGTAGGCGATCTCACGCGAATGACCCAGTACAAGGATAAAGCCAGGCGCCAGGCGTTCGTCGGCGCGGGGCTTTTGATGTACCCGGTGCTGCAGGCCGCGGACATCTTGCTCTACAAAGCGGACACCGTGCCGGTGGGTGAGGACCAGCTCCAGCACATCGAACTCACCCGAGAGATCGCCCGCCGGTTCAACGCCCGTTTTGGTGAGACCTTTCCCGAACCCCAGGCCTATATCAACAAGGACGCGCCCAGGGTCCCCGGGATCGACGGGGCGGCGAAGATGTCGAAGTCGGTCGGGAACACCATCGGCACGCTCGAGGCCCCCGATTCGATCTGGGAAAAGCTACGCACCGCCCCCACCGATCCGGCTAGGGTCCGCCGCAGCGACCCCGGCGAACCCACCCGCTGCTTGATCTGGCGCTACCACACCTATTTCTCGGATCCGGATCTGGTCCAGAATGTGGTTGAACCGGAGTGCCGGCGGGCCGGGATCGGCTGCGTGGAGTGTAAGCGGTTGCTTTTCGACGCGATGATGCGCGAGCTGGAGCCCATTCAGACGCGGGCCGACCATTTGCGGCGGCACCCCGAAGTGGTGATGGATGCCCTCGAGGACGGTCGCAAGCGCGCTTCTGAGGTGGCGAAGCCGGTGATGGAAGAGGTGCGGGAGAAAGTGGGGTTGTTGCGTCCGGGTGATGCGGCTCTTTCTTCGCGTTGACGGTTTTGAGGGGTCGGCGGAAGAACTCCTGGTCGCGGTCAAGGCGGGCCGAGTGGCGCTGACCTCGATTTCCCTTGCCCGTTTGATCGACGAGGCGCTGGCGCAGGTCGAGGGCTGGCCGCTGGAGGCCAAGGCCAAGGCGGCGCTCGTCCTCGCCAATTTGATCGTGATCCGCCTGGGGCTTGATGAGCAAAAGGAAGAGGCGCTGGCGCCGGAGGCGCGCGAAGCGGCCCTGCAAAAGTTCGCCGATCTCGAGCGCATCGCCACAGCGCTTTCCAGCCGGGTCAAAGCGCGTCGTTCGGTTATCCCCGTTCCCGCCGCGCCTTTGCCGCGGGATTTGCGGATGCCCCGTCTTTCGCCGAAAATCCTCCGCCGTTTCGTTCCCAGGAGCGGCGAACCCCTGACCTGGCCCAGGCTGGTTGGCTTCGGGCTCAGGGAGGCCTGGCGCCGGCTTCGCGAGCGGCTTTTTAGGGTCAAGAAGGCCCGGTTCGATCAGCTCGCGCCCAGGCCCTGGGGCATGCGTGCGGTGTACTTTGCGGCCTTGCTCGAGGCGGCAAAGCGGGGCTGGGTGACGATGGTCCAGCCGCGCTCCTACGCTCCGATCGACGTGCATCTCGCGGATCGCGAAGCGGGGTTTTTCGAGGAGTCGGTATAGTGAGCCTATGGTGAGGGAGGGAGCGCTCGCGCCGGATTTCTCGCTGCCCGACCAGGACGGGCGCGTTTGGCGGCTCAGCGATTTGCGAGGCCAGTGGGTCGTGCTCTACGTTTACCCCAAGGACTTTACGCCAGGGTGTACCCGCGAGGCCGAGGCCTTCCTAAAGGCCCAGGAGGCGCTTTCCCGCGAGGGGGCTCAGGTGCTCGGCCTGAGCGTCGATCCGCCGGAACGCCATCGGCGCTTTGCCGAGAAGCTGGGACTCACGTTTCCCCTCCTCTCAGATCCCGAGGCGAAGGTTATCCGGGAACTCGGCGCCTGGGGCACGAAGAATCTCTACGGAAAAAAATCCGAGGGCGTTCTCCGGCAGACCTACGTGATTAGCCCCGAAGGCCGGGTGGTCAAAGTGATCCGGCGGGCCAAGGTCGAGGCCCACCCGGAAAAGGCGCTCGCCGCGTTGCGGGAGGCCAAGAATGAAGCTTGAGGCATTGAAGCGGCAGGCGGCGCTCGCCGCGTTGGAGCACGTGGAAGATGGAATGTTGCTGGGCCTGGGCACGGGCAGCACCGTCCGCCACTTCCTCGTGGCCCTGGGTGAAAAGATCCAGGCTGGCGAGCTGCGGGACGTGCGCGGGGTGGCCACCTCGAACGTGACCGCGGCCCTGGCCGAGGAGTTCGGGATTCCGCTCGTTCCCCTGGAGGCACCGGGCGTTGATCTGGCCGTCGACGGCGCCGATGAGATCGGCCCCGGCCTCTCCCTGATCAAGGGCGGTGGTGGGGCGCTTCTTGGCGAAAAGATCGTTGAGAATGCGGCCAAACACTTCATCGTCATCGCCGATCACACCAAGGTGGTCTCGGTTTTGGGCGAGCGTTTCCCCCTGCCCATCGAGGTCGTGCCCTTTGGATACCGGCGGACCCTGGCCGAGATCGAGGCCCTGGGGGGACGCCCGAAGTTGCGGGTCTCCGGCGGGGCGCTGTTCCAGACCGATCACGGCCACTACATCCTCGACACCGACTTCGGCCCCATCGGTGATCCCTCGGGACTCGAGGCCCTGCTCAAGTCGATCCCGGGTGTGGTCGAGGTAGGCCTTTTCGTTAACATGGCCGATCTCGCATACGTGGCCGGTCCCGGTGGGGTGGAGGCACTTCGCCCTTGAAGCGGATCAAGGTCAATCTCTTTGGCGCCAGGCCCGTGGGTTTGCCCGTGGCGGTCTGGGAAGCGGTTCGTTCGTGGATGCAGGAGGAAGGCGTCGGCGAGGTGTGGTTCGAGGCCATGGGGCCCGTTTACACGATCCGCTTTAACGCCGCCGAAGGCCCGGTGCCTGGTGTTTATCTGGATGCAAGCGATCTCGGCGACCCCCGAAACCTCTTGGAGGGCCTCCAGGAAGCGATTATGATTTACTACGAGGAGCTCAATCTTCGGGACTAGGGGGTGCGCCATGGGCGGCTATCGTGTCAGTGCAGAGGGCGTGACGGGGTTTGCCGACGAGGTTGGCAACCGTCTTTTGGGCTGGTTGCGTGAGCAAAACCTGCAAGAGGTGCGTTTGGTGCCCAGAGGCTCGTATTTCGAGATCCACGTGAACGGTGCCCCGGAGGCGGTTCCGGGGGTTGTGGTTCCGGCCGAGTTGCTCTCGGATGCCGAGGCGCTGCTCGAGGTTTTTGAGGCGGCGCGGCTGGTCTTCGATCACGAAACGGCTAAGGCGGATTGAGCCCCGGGCGTTGGCGAGCGAAAGGCCGGCCGCTGTTGAGACGGCCGGGGCCGTTTGGGTGAGGGTTTTGAGGAGGGACGATGGAACAACTCGCGTTTTATTGCAAGAAGGGGTGTAAAACCTGTCAGAAGGCCGCTAGTTGGCTTCGGGAGAAGGGGGTTCCTTTCGAGTTCATCGACTACACCAAACGCTTGCCTCCTGAGGACGTCGTGCGGCGGATCTTCGAGGAATACGGGGCCAACGCGCTCCGTCGCCGGCATCCGCGTTTCAAGGAGCTGAAGTCTGCCTCCATGGAGGCGTGGCTCGAGGCGGTTCGGGAAGACGCCGGGGTCCTCATCCGCCCCATTGTGCTTTTGGACGCCGGGCACTACCTCGCGGGCTTCGACCCCGAATTCTGGCAGGCGGCGCTTACCCAGCACGGCTTCATCCCCCGCCAAGAGGGGTAAGGCCCGGGAGGTGAGGCGGTGGAGCCTGGGATCGAGGTCCGGGGTCTAATCAAGCGCTACCGGAAGACCCTGGCCCTTTCGGGCATTGATTTTTCGGTAGCCCCGGGCGAGGTGTTCGCGCTGCTCGGACCGAACGGCGCCGGCAAGACGACCACCCTCCGGATCCTCGCCGGGCTGATCAAACCGAGCGGGGGGCACGTTCGGGTGGCCGGCGCCGACCCGGTCCGCGAACCGATGGTGGTGCGGCATCGGTTAGGTTATGTAAGCGGCGGCATGGGGCTTTACGAGCGATTGACGGGTGAGGAAGTCCTTTCGTATTTTGGCCGGCTCTACGGTCTCGATGACCGGGCGCTCCACCAGCGGATCGCTGAACTCGACGCCATCTTTTCCCTGGGCCGGGCGCTCGCAACCCGGGTGGAGGAGATGTCGAGCGGAATGAAGCAAAAGGTGCTCGTGGCCCGCGCCTTCCTGCACCGGCCCCGCATTCTTTTGCTCGACGAACCCACGCAAGCGCTCGACGTCTTCGCCCGCCGGGCCTTGCTCGATCACCTGGAGACGTTAAAGCGCGATGGCCGGGCGGTGCTCTATTCGACCCACGTTTTGCCCGAGGCCGAGGAGGTCGCCGATCGGGTGGGGTTTTTGCACCGGGGGCGCTTGGTGTATGTGGGGCGCGTTGAGGAGGCCAAAACGAGGTTTTCTGCCCCCACCCTCGAGCACGCCTTCATCCGCGCGGTTGGGGAGGTGGAGGCGTGAGCGCCTGGTGGGTGATTGCCAAGAAGGAACTCGCCACCTTTTTCCGCGACCGTAGAGCGCTTTTGAACCAGGTCCTTTTGCCGGTGCTACTGATGCCGCTCTTTATGTTCGCCCCCACCCTCCTGGTCGAGCAGCTCAGCCAGGGCGCGGTCCAAAAAGTCCAGAAGATCGCGGTGGCGGGTCTGCCCCAGGCGGTGACGCGCGCGCTCGCTGCCGCCCGGCTGCAGCTGGTCCCCGAGCCCGACCCCGCCACAGCGGTTCGCGAGGGGCGGGCGGATGCCGGGCTGGTCTTCGTTTCGGGATCGTATCGGGTGTACGCCAGGGTGAGTCAGGATGGACTGAAGGCCCAGGTGGTGGTCGACAAGGTCCGTCAGGTGCTCGAGGCGCAAAAGCGGGAAATGGTCGCGAGGACGCTGCGCCAGGCCGGGCTCGACCCCAGTGTTTTAGAGCCCTTTGCCGTTTCTGTCGAGGATGTCTCGCCGCCGAGCGCCAAGGGGGTTGGCTTTTTGGCCTTTTTGGTGCCGATGTTCCTGCTGATCTTCGTGATGAACGGTTCCCTGCCGGTGGTTCTCGACGTGACCGCCGGGGAGAAGGAAAAGGGGACCCTCGAGGCGCTCCTGGTCACCCCGGTGGGGCTGCCCTCGGTCCTGTTCGGTAAGATGTTTGCCGCTTTGGTGGCGGCTGTGATGTCGACGGCGAGCGGGGTGGCGGGGCTGATTCTCGGCGCTCGCCTGGCCGCCGGCCTGGACTCCGGGGGGCTTCAGGCCGCGGGTTTTTCCCTCTCGCTGACCCCGGGCATGTTGCTCGCGGTCTTGGTGACCGGCGTGCTCTTTGCCGCCTTCGCCGTGAGCCTTCAGCTCATGTTCGGTATCTTCGCCCGCAGCTACAAAGAGGCCCAGGGCTACATGTCGGTGCTGTATCTCTTATTGGTGCTGCCGGCGGCGATGCTCGGTTTTGTGTCCGGGTTCGTCGAGGTGGGGCCGGGGCTTTTGGCCATTCCGGTGGTGGGGCCGTTCTTTTTCATCGACCAGGTGTTGCGGGCGAAGGCCGATTTGCTCGGTTACGCCGTAACCTGGGGTTCGTCGGCGCTCTACGCGCTGGCCGCGCTTTTCCTCGCCTACTTAAGCTTTAGCCGGGAAGAGGTGGTCTTCCGGAACTGAGCCGGAAAAAGCGCCCGCCCCAAAGGGGCGGGCGCGATCGCTTTCGGGGCCCAGAAAAACGCGAATGGCTGCCGATCTCTGGGCGGCGTGTTCAAAGGCGCGGGAAGCGCGGTTACCGGGGAACGAGCCGATCTTTCCCCATGTATTCAGCCAAGGCTTCGGGCAGTTTGACCGTGCCGTCCGCTTGCTGGTGAATTTCGAGCAGCGCAGCGATGACCCGGGGGAAGGCGAGGCCGGAGCCGTTCAGGGTGTGGGGGTAAGCGGGTTTTTGGCCGTTTTCCCGGTAGCGGAGCCGCATGCGCCGGGCCTGGTAATCCTCGAGGTTCGAGATCGAGCTGACCTCGAGCCACCTGTCCTGACCCGGGGCGTAGACCTCGAGGTCGTACTTCTTGGCCTGGGTAAAGCCCATGTCGCCGGTGCACATGAGGAGACGGCGGTAGGGGAGTTCGAGGGCCTCGAGGAGTGTTTCCGCCTCGGCGGTGAGGCGCTCAAGCCACTCGTACGACGTCTCGGGCTTGGTGATCACCACCATCTCCACCTTGTCGAATTGGTGGAGGCGATTGAGCCCCCGAACGTCCTTTCCGTAACTCCCGGCCTCGACGCGAAAGTTCGGGGTATAGGCGGTGTAACGCTTTGGCAGTTCGTCTGCGCTCAGGATTTCGCCGGCGTGCAGGTTGGTCACCGGAACTTCCGAGGTGGGGATGAGGTAGTACCCGCCGGAAACCTCGTACATCAGGCCTTCCTTATCGGGAAGCTGGCCGGTGCCGAACGCGGCCTCGGGGCGCACGAGCAGGGGCGGGCGGACCTCGGTGAATCCACGGGCGACGTGGTGGTCGAGGAAGAAGTTCTCAAGCGCCCGAACGAGTCGCGCGCCGTCGCCGATAAACACCGGGAAGCCGGAACCGGAGATCTTGGCCCCGCGTTCGAAGTCGACGATGCCCAGCGCTTCGGCAATCTCCCAGTGCGGCCGGGGGTCAAAGGTGAACTTTGGGGGCTGGCCCCAGGTTTTGACCACGACGTTGTCTTCAGGCCCCTGGCCTTCGGGAACCGAGGGGTGGGGGAGGTTCGGGATTTCCGCCAAGAGCGCTTCGACCCGCTCGCGCAGCGACCGGGCCTCGGTCTCGAGGGCCTCGATTTTGGCCTTGATGACCTCGGCCTCGGCGATCAGGTCCCGGGCATCTTCCCCCCGCCGCTTGCGTTCCCCGATGGCGCGGGAGTGCTTCTTTTGCTCGGCGCGCAGGGCCTCGAGGGTAGCCAGCCGTTCCCGGTAGGCGCGATCGGTTTCTAAAAGCTCGTCGACCAGGGCCGCCGCCTCTGGCATCTGTTTTTTGCGCGCGCCTTCCTTGACGCGTTCGGGGTCGTCTCGGATCAACTTGAGATCAAGCATGACGCTCCTTCACTCGATGGACCGGGGAACCTTAAAGAACCCGTCGTCCCGTTCGGTGGCAACTGAAAGCGCACGTTCCGTTTCGAGCTCGGCTTCCGGCGCGTCGTCCCGGAGTCGGTTCACGAGCGCGATGGGGCGGACCATTTCCTCTTCGTCATCCAGATTGAGGGCCCGGAGCGCCTCGAAGTGCTCGAGGATCTGCTCAAGGTCCCGCTGCATGCGCGCCCGTTCGCCATCGTCGAGATGGATGCGCGCGAGGGCCTCGAGGTGTTGGAGGAGTTCTGGCGTCACCTTCATCGCCCTCAGCTTAACAAGCTGGCCAGGGTCCAGAGCCCGGGGGCGAGGAAGAGGCTGGGAAGGAAGGCGGCCACCCGGATCCGGCTGGCCTCGAGCAGGTTCAGTCCGACCCCGATGACCATCAACCCGCCGACACCGGTCGCCAGCAGGACTCTGGGATCGCTCGCGGGGTCGGGGAGCCAGGTGGCGAGCGCCCCGGCGAGCAGCGACAGCCCGAGCTGGTAGCCGAGGATCACCAAAACGCTTCCCCCGACGCCAAGGCCGAAACTCGCCGCCAGGGCGATCGAGGAGATGCCGTCGAGGGCGGCCTTGACGAGCAAGAGCGAGGGATCGCCCAGCAACCCGTTGTTCATGGCCCCGATCAGCGTCATGGGTCCGACGCAAAAGAGGATGCTGGCGCTCACGAACCCTTCGGTAAAGCTTCCGCCGCCCCGGACCCGGCGCCTGAGCCCTTCACCGAAGCGCTCCAGCCAGGACTCGATCCCGAGCGCTTCTCCAAGACCGCCGCCGATGGCCATGGCCAGGAGCGCGAGGATGACCCCGTCGATCTTGCCGGCGCCGCCCTTCGAGACGTTCTGGGCCATGAACACCCCGATGACGATGGTGGTCAGGCCAACGCCCTGCACCACCGTGCGCTGGATTTGGAGCGGGAGACGCCCCCGAACCAGAACGCCCAGCGTCGTGCCGACCAAAACGGCCAGCGCGTTGATCCAGGTGCCGCTGGTTTTGGCCCAGAACGTGAGTTCCATGGACGCGATTATAATCACCCCGTGCGGGCGCTTATTTCGGTTTCTGACAAGCGGGGGCTGGCGTCTTTTGCCAGCTCCCTCGAGGGCATGGGGTTTGAGCTCGTGGCCAGCGGCAACACCGCCCGGGTGTTGCGGGAGGCGGGGGTGCGGATTCGGGAGGTTTCGGAGCTGACCGGGTTCCCGGAGATTCTCTCGGGGCGCGTCAAGACCTTGCACCCGCGGGTCCACGCCGGGATCCTGGCTCGCGAGGACCAGCTCGGCGAGCTCCAGGCCATGGACCTGCCGGTTTTTGATTTGGTGGTGGTCAACCTCTATCCTTTCGAGGACGCGGTGGCCAAGGATTTGCCCGAGGCCGAGGTCCTCGAGCAGATCGATATCGGGGGACCGACCCTCGTTCGGGCCGCGGCCAAGAACTACCCGCGGGTCTTGGTGGTCGTGGATCCGGATGACTATGACGAGGTGGTGGCGCGCTACCGGGATGGGCGGGTGGACCTCGATTTCCGGCGGCGCTTTGCCTGGAAAGCCTTTGCCCACACCGCTGCTTACGACGCGGCGATCGCCGAATGGCTGAACGCCAACGGGCCTTTCCCGGAGAGGAAGATCGTGGTCCTCGACCGGATCCGGCCGCTCCGTTACGGTGAGAACCCGCACCAGGCGGCCGCGCTCTACCGGGTCCGCGGTGAAAGCGGGGGGTTGATCGAGGCGGAGGTGCTCCAGGGTAAGGCCATGAGCTACAACAACTACGCCGACGCTGAGGCGGCCTGGCGTTTGGTGCGCGAGTTCGACCAGCCAGCCGCGGTCGCACTCAAGCACCAAATGCCCTGCGGTGTCGGCGTTGGGGCCGATCTGGCCGAGGCCTACGCTCGGGCGTACGCCACCGACCCGGTCAGCATTTTCGGGGGCATCGTCGCCTTCAACCGTCCGGTTGATGCCAGGGTGGCTGAAGCCATCGGCGGGCTCTTTTTAGAGGTCATCGTGGCCCCGGGATACAGCGAGGCGGCGCGGGCGCGTTTGGCCAAGAAGAAGAACCTGAGACTCATCCAGGTGCCCGAGGCCCAGCGTCTCCCCCTCCACTTCCAGCGGCTCACCGGCGGCATGCTCCTTCAGACCCCCGACGAGGGGATATGGGACGAGGTCCGGGTGGTCACGAAGCGATCGCCAAGCCCCGAGGAGACCGAGGCGCTTCGCCTCGCCATGGCCGTGGTCAAGCATGCCCGTTCCAACGCCATCGTCGTGGCCAAGGCCGGGCAAACGCTGGGGATCGGTCAGGGACAGACCAGCCGCATCGAGGCCGCCCGTATCGCGCTCAACCAGGCGGGCGAAGGCGCACGCGGGGCCGTGCTGGCCTCGGATGCCTTTTTCCCCTTCGACGACGTCGTTCGCCTTGCCGGTCAGTTCGGCATTTCGGCCATCGTGCAACCCGGGGGTTCGAAGCGGGACGCCGATTCCATCGCCGCCGCCGACGAACTGGGTATCGCGATGATCTTCACCGGGGTTCGCCACTTCAAGCACTGAGGTCCTGGCTCACCGTCGCGTTCTCAAAAACATCAAGACGACCGCGGCCACGAGGGTGGCCGCGGTGAGGTTCGGGAGCAAGGCGTACCCGCTGCGATTCGACCATAGCGCCCAGGCCAAAGCCACGTTGGCGGCCAGGAGGAGCGCGATCTTCAAAGGGCGAGCGGCCATGGCTGCCTAGAAGAGGGGATCCTGGGCCGCGGTTTTGATCACTCGGTCGGGCTTGGGGCCGAGTTGATCAAGGGCGGCTTTGACTTCGCGGATGTCGCGCCAGGTCAGCGCTTTGGGGGATCCGGGGGCGCGGGATGGGTTTCGGAGCAGGTAGGCGGGGTGGAACATGGGGAAGACCTTGACGCCGTGCCACTCGAACCACTGACCCCGCACCTTGGTAATGGAGACTTTCTGGCCCAAAAAGTACTGGGTCGCCACCGAGCCCAGAGGAATGATGATTTGCGGGCGGACGAGCTCCACTTCCCGGCTGAGCCACAGCGATGTGCACAGCTTTGCCTCGTCGGGCAGCGGAGCGCGGTTATTCGGCGGACGGCACTTGACGACGTTGGTGATGTAGACGCTCTCGCGGGGGATTCCCGCGGCCTCGAGGATCCGGTCCAGAAGTTGCCCGGCTTTGCCAACGAAAGGCCGACCCAAACGGTCTTCGTCGGCGCCGGGGCCCTCGCCGACGAACATTAGCCGCGCATCGGGATGGCCTTCGCCAAAGACCACCTGCGTTCGTCCCTCGACCAGACGGCAGCCGGTGCAGAGAAGGGCTTGACGTTTGAGATCTTCGAGCGCGGACATCTCGAGGCTCACTCGATGGGCTGGCGGGCTTTACGGGCTTCCCGGCGCACTTTGGGGTCGAGGCCGATCATGAGGAAGAAGTTCTCCAGCGCGTTTTCCTTGCCCTTGATCTCGGGGTACGCGTCCTCGGCGGTTCCGGTGACGAAGGGGAGCGAGCGGTAGAGCTCGAGGGCGAACGCCACCACCGCATCCGGCCCCTTACCTTCGGCGACCTCGGCGAGCTGGGCGTAGACTTCCCGCCTCGCCTCGGCGTGTTTGCGAAAAACTTCTGGATTCGGGGTTTCTGGCGCGCGCAGAACGTCTTGTTTGGCAATCCGGCGGTAGTGCTTTAAGCCCCGGATGATCTCTTCGGTTGAGAGAGTGACTTTGTACTCCATACCCGCTCCTTTCCCTCCGCCCAGTCGAAAACACCGCCCCGGTCGGGCGGCATCGTCTCTAGAGGGCAGCAACAACCATCGTTAAAAGATTATACGTAGCGGCAAAATGAGGTGTCAACGAAGTTTTTTCTCAGCATGGCGCGTATAATCGAATCGTGCAACGCCAGGGGCCCTATTTGGTGAAGGGTCGGTTGCGTCGCGAGGGCGCCATCGAGGTCCTCGAGGGCCTCGACCCGCTGACGGGTGGGATCGTCGTCCTTTACCGTCCGTTGCAGACGGACCCTCCCGCCCTCGCCCTCGAGGGCGTTCTCGCTTATCGGGGGCGGGTTGGCGATGCCTGGGTGGTCGAGGTGCCTTTCGGGGCCGCCCCGGCGGTGCGCTATCGGGGAGAGGCCGACCTGGGGCGCTTGGAGGCGTGGGCCCGACGCCTGCTTGCCACGCTTTCTGCTTTGGAGGAGCAGGGTTTGGCGCACGGCCATCTCTCGCTTGGCGATCTCTGGGTCCGGGGTGAGATGATCTGGGTGAGCGGCGTTGCCGTTCCCTGGGAGGAGAAGATCCCGGATGCCGTGGGGCTGGGCGCGGTTTTAAAGGAACTCGCGGGTGAGGCCTGGGCCGCCTGGCGGCTGGCGCCGCTTTTCGAAGCCCTGGCCGAGGGCCGTCTGAATTATGGCGATGCCATGAATGCGCTGGCCGATCCCATGGCCTTCGAAGCCTTCTTAAAGGGCGAGCTCGAGCCGCCCGAGCCCAAGGGCGACGATATCCTCCCGAAGCCCCAACCGTCGGTTTCGGTGAAGCCCAAAGCGCCTGCAAAGGAAAAAACGGACGAGCCCGAGCCCGACGGCGCTGAAAAGGCACAGACCCCGCCGCCTGCGCCGCCGGTTTCGACGGGCGAGGGCATCGTTCGCGTCCGCAAGAAGGACGGGAGCCCGCCGCCATTGCTCCCCGGCGAAGACCCGCCGGAAGCGCTTCGGCTCGACCCTGGCGCCTCGCCTGAGCCTCGCCGGAGCGGCCGGCGGCGAGTTTTCGTCTGGCTGCTGGTTTTGGCCCTGCTCGCAGGCGGCGCGTTTTGGTACCAGTCCCGTCGCCCCGGCTTTTCCGGTCAGGTAGTCCGTTTCGTGGTCGAACCGCCCGAGGCTCAAGCCGAGATCTACTTGCAGCTGGCCCCGGAGGGATCGAAACTGGCCCCGGGCTTTTTGGCCGAGGTGCCGGGCAGCGTGCGGTTCGACGAACAGGGGACCTACCGCCTCGAGGTTCGAGCCGAAGGATACAAACCCCAGGATTTTGACCTGGAGGTCCCGGTTTTGGGGGGATCGGTCGTGATCCGTCTCGGCGGCCAGTAAACTCCTGGTATGGCCGTCGTCGTTTTGGATTTCGGTTCCCAGTACACCCGGCTCATCGCCCGCCGCTTCCGCGAGCTTAGGGCTTACTCGGTGATCTTGCCGGGCACAGCGTCCCTGAACGAGATTCAATCGCAAAGGCCGGAGGCCATCGTGCTCTCGGGCGGCCCCTCTTCGGTCTTCGATCCCGACGCCCCGAGACCTGACCCTGGCGTTTTCGCCCTCGGTGTACCCGTCCTCGGCATCTGCTACGGGATGCAGTACATGGCCCAGCACTTTGGGGGCGAGGTTAAACGCGCCGGCCGCGCCGAATACGGAAAAGCCAGCCTCCTTCGCTTCGAGGGGCCGCTGTTTTCCGGGCTTTCCGGAGAGGTCCAGGTCTGGATGAGCCACGCCGACGCCGTGCTCCGCCTTCCTGAGGGCTGGCGAGTCATCGCCGAGACCGATGAGAATCCAGTGGCGGCCATTCAGGACCAAGAGGGCAGGTTTTTGGGCGTGCAGTTCCACCCCGAGGTGAGCCACACCCCCAAGGGCCTGGAGATTTTGGAAAACTTCCTCGCGCTGGCCGGCGTTTCCCGCGAGTGGACGCCGGGCTCGGTCCTCGAGGCCATGCTCACCGAGGTCCGTGAGCGGGTTGGGAAGGACCGCGTTCTGCTCGCGGTCTCAGGCGGGGTTGATTCTTCAACCCTGGCCTTGCTCCTCGCCCGGGCGGGCGTCGACCACCTCGCGGTGTTCGTGGATCACGGGCTTTTACGCCTGGGGGAGCGCGATGAGGTCGAGCGCGCCCTTCGCCCGCTCGGTGTGCGACTCCGGGTGGTCGATGCCAAGGATCGTTTCCTCTCGGCGCTCAAGGGCGTTTTTGACCCCGAGGAAAAGCGACGCATCATCGGTCATACCTTCATCGAAGTTTTCAAGGCGGTTGCCGGCAAAGAAGGTCCGTTCCGCTTCCTAGCTCAGGGCACGCTCTATCCCGACGTGATCGAGAGCGCGGGGGGCTATGGCGCTGCCAAGATCAAGAGCCATCACAACGTTGGCGGTCTCCCCGAGGAACTTGGCTTTGAGCTGCTTGAGCCCTTCCGCTACCTCTTCAAGGACGAGGTTCGCGAGATCGCCCTGCTCCTTGGCCTTCCCGACACCATCCGCCTCCGCCACCCCTTTCCCGGTCCGGGGCTCGCGATCCGCGTCCTCGGCGAGGTCAGCGAGGAGAAGCTCGAGGTGCTGCGTCGGGCCGACGACCTCTTCGTCTCGCTTTTGAAAGACCATGGCCTCTACGACGAGGTGTGGCAGGCGCTGGCCGTGCTTTTGCCGGTGCGCTCGGTGGGCGTGACCGGTGACGAGCGGCGCTACGGCTACACCCTGGTGCTCCGGGCGGTGACCAGCGTCGACGGCATGACCGCCGACTGGGCCCGCCTGCCCCACGACTTTCTCGACGAGGTCGCCCGCCAGATCCCGCGCCGGGTCCCCCAGATCGGCCGGGTGGTCTACGACCTCACCTCGAAGCCGCCGGGGACGATCGAGTGGGAATGACGAGCCGGCGGCTTTCATTTGTCCCCGCGCGCTGTTTGATAAAGCTCGTGCTCGTGTTCGATCGGGTTGAGGCCGGATACTCGCGGAGGTCTCAGGCGATACATGCCGCTTGTGGTTCATGGGGAGAGGTTGGGGCGTCAGAGGCAGCGTGGAACAGGTGTGGCCCGTG
>WIAM01000126.1 GCA_015519965.1 Thermaceae bacterium | reverse complement strand
TGGCCGCCTACTGGGGTGTGGGTGGTATAACGGAGGCCGATGCGCGTTCGAGCGACACCCAAAGGTCTGGCCGTTCGGCTGGACGGCGATGAAACCCGGGAAGAGGTCGCCGAAACCTTAGGCGCCCTTCCCGATCTGCCCATCGAGATTGAGATCAGCGGCCGGGTGCCGGGCGAGATTGTGGCCGCCCTCATCCAGGCCGCATCGCCCCGACCGGTGACCTTCCGCCCCCCGCGCGGCGAGCGCTGGGTACCGACCACCGAGGTGGTCGTTCAGACGCTCCGCGCCGGGCGACGCGTGGAGGTCACGGGGACGCTGGTGGTCCTCGGCGACGTCAACCCGGGGGCCGAGGTCATCGCCGGCGGCGACGTCATCGTGGTCGGCAAGCTCCGGGGGCTGGCCCACGCAGGGGCCGGCGGCAACACCGAGGCCATGGTCTGGGCGCTGGCCCTCGAGGCCAAGCAACTCCGCATCGCCGATCTCGTGGCCCGGGCGCCGGAGGAGGGCTTCGGCGGGGGCGGCCCCGAACGCGCGCTGATCCGGGAGGGCCGGATCGTCGTCGAGCCCTGGAAGCCCGGGGGTTTTCCCAAGTAAGCGCGTTAAATACCCCGGAAAAACGCAAACGACCGCCAATCTCGCCTCGGCATGTTGAAAAGCTCGCGCGTGCTCACTTAGTCCCCCCAAAAAAAGAAAGCGGGCCTCAAAAACCAAGCCCGCATGCCGCGCTGCTTTGCCCCGAGCGCGACCGAGCGCAACAGCCCCCTGGGCTTACTTCTTCTTGCGGGGGCGGTATTTCCCGTAGGTGCCGCGCCAAATTTTCCCGCGACGGGTACGGCGATCTCCCTTACCCATGACGCCTCCTACGCGCTGAGCCCGCCGAGGAGCTTATGGATGCGCTTCATGAGCCGCGACTTCTTGCGGGCCGCGGTACGCCAGTGAAGCGTCGAACCCTTGGCCGCTTTATCGATGAGGCTCTCGGCCACGCGCAGATACTTCAGCGCCTCTGCCTTCTCACCGGCTTCGGCGGAAAGAATGGCCTTTTTGGTGAACGTCTTGATTGCCGACTTCTTCGAACGGTTCCTGGCCCGCCGTTTCAACGACTGGCGGTGGCGTTTCATCGCCGATGGGGTGCGTGCGCTCTTCGCCATGTTCCTCCTCGAAATGCCCGTTCGGGCAAACCAGCCTTTATCCTAACTGCCAAAACGCCCTTTTGGCAACTTCCCAACCGGCCGCTGCGACCGGGGGCTCCAAGCTCAATGGCCAAACCCCTTCCGCTCCATTCTCGCCTACACTGAGGTAAACGGCCCGGGGGCAGGCGATGACACGGATTTTCCACATCACCGAACGCAACCGCTGGCAGCAGGCTGAGCTCGAGGGGGAGTACCGGCCCGCGTCTCTCGGGCGGGAGGGTTTTATCCACTGTTCCCTTCCCCACCAGCTTGCCGGTGTGGCCAACGCCCTCTTTCGCGGACAGCGAGGCCTCGTCTGCCTCGTCATTGACCCCGAGCGCGTCCGAGCCCCGGTGCGCTACGAGGCCTTAGGAACAACAAGAGCGCTACCCTCACATCTATGGCCCCCTCAACCTGGACGCGGTGATCGGGGTGCTCGACTTTGATGCCGGGGAGGACGGACGTTTCTCCTTGCCTGAGCCACTCCGCTAAGCGAAATGCCCTGGAGCTGCCACTCAGCCACCATTATTCGCCTCGATCACCTGCAAAAACGCCTCGACCACTTGCGGATCGAAGAGCCTGCCCGCATGCGCCCTGATGTAGTCGATCGCCTTAGGTCTCGGCCAGGCCTTCCGGTAGGGGCGGTCCGAGGTGAGCGCGTCGTAGACGTCGGCAACCGCGAAGATGCGAGCGGCCCGGGGGATTTCCTCGCCCCTCAGACCCCGGGGGTAGCCCGAGCCATCCCAGCGTTCGTGGTGCGCGTAGGGGATGTCGAGCGCTTTCCTGAGGAAGGGAATCCCAGAAAGCCACTCACACGCATACACGGGGTGCTTTTTCATAATCGCCCATTCTTCTTCGGTGAGGGGGCCGGGCTTGAGGAGGATCCTGTCGGGGATACCGAGTTTGCCAATGTCGTGGAGCATGGCACCGCGCCGGATGTGGACCAGATCCTCCTCCGCCACCCCCAGCCGCCGGGCCAGCTTGAGTGTCAGCTCGGTGACCCGCTTGGTGTGGCCCGCCGTCTCCTGGTCCCTGAGCTCGACCGCCTTGCCCCAGCCTTCCAGGGTGAGGTCGTAGGCCACCTCGAGCTCGAGCTTGGCCCGCCTGAGG
>WIAM01000022.1 GCA_015519965.1 Thermaceae bacterium | reverse complement strand
CGCCCGTCGTGGCGGAGGTGAAGGACGTTTTCGGCGGGAAAGCCTTTCTCGATGAGCGCTCGGGTGATGAGGAAGCGCCGGTGGCAACGCCGGGGGTTTTCCTCGGCGCAAAGAAGGGCGATCCGCGCCTGGCCGGTGAGCTCGAGGAGCGCCTCGATCCCGTGCCAAAAACGCGGGTCGGCGCGTTTTGCGCCGATGTCGAACCTGCCCCGCTTGCCCCGGGGCTTGCCGCCCAGTCGGTCACCCATCCAGAGGTAGCCGATGCCCTGGGCTTTAAGCGCGGCGGCGAGGTTTTGCTGGTTGGCGTCGGGATTGTGGCGTGAAAGGGGCAGAGCCCGTACGTCCACCACCAACTGCGCACCGTGGGCCATAAGGCGCCGCGCCAAGGCCGCGCCCTGGAGGTTCCCGTGGCCCACGGTGAAAATAGGGTTAGCCTGCATGCCGCCAGGTGTATTCCAGGATCTTCCGGGGAATATCCACCCCGGTGGTGCTCACCGAGTTCTTGAACTCCATGGTGTGGTTGATCTCGTTCACCAGCAAGCCGCGCTCGGATTCGAAGACATCGACCGCCAGCACCCCGCCGCCCAGGGCATTGGCTGCCGCCACGCTGATTTCGGCCAGTTCGTCGGTGATGGGGCAGTTTTCCGCCTCGCCGCCGCGGGCGGTGTTGGTGATCCAGTGGGGGCTCTTGCGGTAGATGGCGGCGATGGCTTCGTCGCCCACGACGAAGACCCGGATATCCCGCCCGGGTTTTTCGACGTACTCCTGGAGGTAAAAGAGCTGGTGCTGGTAGCCCATGAAGGCCTTGTGCTCGAGGAGAGCTTCCAGCGCGTCGCGGTCGTTGACCTTGGCGACCATGCGGCCCCACGAGCCCACCACCGGCTTGAGAACCAGGGGGTAACCCCAATCCTCGGCGGTCCGCAGGGCTTCCTCCGGCCCGAGCACCAGGGTCACCCTGGGCTGGGGCACCCCGGCCTTGGCCAGGAGGGCGCTGGTGGCCCATTTGTCGCCCGCCGCTTCGATGACGCCGGGGGCGTTGACCACCGGGATCCCGAGGGCCTCGAGGTAGCGCGAGGCGGCCAGCCCGCGCGAGTGGCTGACCGCCCGTTCGAGCGCCACCGCGATGCCGCCGAGTTCCCGCGGCTTTTCCCCGAGGGTCATCCTCAACTGGGGCAGGTAGACCTTCTCCCAGGGCAGCCCGAGCGCGTCGGCGGCTTCGAAGAGCATGCGCTCGTCGCCGCGGATTCGGTCGTAAAGGATGGCCAGCATCGTGGTGCCGGGCTATTCGCCCCAGTCTTCGGCTTCCTCGGGAGCCGGCTCGAGGACTACCGGTTCGAGACCGACCACCTCGAGTTCAAGACCGCAGGCGTCGCAGATCACCAGCTCGCCGAGCTCGGGGTTCTCCAGACCCATTTCCGCACCGCATTCGGGGCAGCTTGCCGCTTTTTTCATTCCCAATCATCCTCCTCTTCGTTGACCTCATCGACGTGGACCGCAAACTGCCGTCCGCACTCGGGGCAGGTGGCCACGTCGTCGTCGAGAACCTGGAACACGTGCCCGCACCGGGGACACTCCACCTGAACGCCTTCGCCGCTTTCGACCAGCAAGAGCTCGAGGGGTTCGAGGCTCACCACCTCAAAGACCGACCGGCAGGCCTCGCACTCCAGCACGGCGCCTTCCTCGAGGTCTTGCTCGGGGAACTCGTGCTCGCACACGGGACAGAGGATCTCCATTACCCCCACTCTACTCGGGAAAGCGCCCGTGGCGCTTGAAGTATTCGAGCATGGATCCTGCCTTAAGCGCTTCCAGCAGGAAGGGGGGTGGGGGGGTGAGGCGGAAAACCTCGCCGTCCCGCACAACGAGCCCCTTTTGCAGATCGAACTGGACCCTGTCGCCGTCTTCTAGTGCATCCACCACCTCCTCGGAAACAAAGGGCACGATGCCCAGGTTCACCAGGTTGCGGAAGAAAATCCGGGCGAATGATTTAGCAATGATCGCCTGGATGCCGAGTTTTTTCAGGGCCTCGGGGGCGTATTCCCTCGAGGATCCAAGCCCCATGTTCCAGCCGGCGACCACGATGTCGCCGGGCTTGACCTCTTGAGCGAATTCGGGGCGGAGGTGGGCGAAGGCAAAGGTGTGGAACCGGTCTTCACCCACCATGAAAGGCGCGTACTTGCCGGGGAGGATGTCGTCGGTGTTGACGGCATCGCCGAACTTCCAGACCCTAACCGTCTTCATGCGTCCTCCTCGGGAATGATTTTCCCCGCCAGCGCCGCGAGGGCGGCGGTTTTGGGGCTCGCTAGGTACACTTCGGCGCTTGGCGAGCCCATGCGACCGCGGAAGTTGCGGTTCGCGGTCGAGACCACGCGCTCGCCGTCGGCGGCGACCCCCAGATGGCGGCCCATGCAGGGCCCGCACCCCGGGGTGCCGATGGTGGCGCCGGCTTCGACCAGGGTTTGCAAAATCCCCTCTTCCATCGCCTGTTTGAGGACCTGGCTCGAGGCGGGGACCACCAAAAGCCTGACCCCGGGCGCGACCCGTTTGCCCCGGAGGACCTCGGCCACCGCCCGGAGGTCCTCGATCCGCCCATTGGTGCAGGTGCCCACGAAAACGAAATCGATTTCCCTGCCCGAATACGCCGCCACTGGGTGGACGTTGTCCACCTGGAAAGGGGCGGAAAGGCGGGGAGTGAGGGTGCCGAGGTCGATCTCCAGCAGCCTGGCGTAGCTGGCACCGGGGTCGGGAAAGACCCAGGGGGGGACGTCGTAGCGCTTCAAAATTTCGCCCGAGGGCACCACCAGACCGGCTTTGGCCCCAGCTTCCATGCTCAAGTTGGCGAGCGTCATGCGATCCCCGAGCCCGAAGGCGTCTTCGGCGCCGTCCTCGAGGTGGATCTCGATGGCCATGTAGGTTGCGCCGTCGGCGCCGAGCCGGCCCACCATCTCCAGGGCGGCGTCCTTCGCGCTCACCCCGGCCGCAGGGCGGCCCCGCATCACCACCTTGACCGACTCGGGGACCTTGAGCCAGGTCTTGCCCGAGGCGATGGCGAGCGCGATGTCGGTGGCGCCCATGCCGGTGCCGAAGGCCCCCACCGCCCCGTAGGTGGTCGAGTGCGAGTCGGAGCCCACGATCAGCATGCCCGGCCGGGCGATACCCTCCTCGACCAAAACCTGATGGCAGATCCCCCGACCGACGTCGAAAAAGTTCACGCCGGTGGCCCGGGCCCACTCGCGGCCCCGCTTTTGCGCGTTGGCCACGTTGACGTT
>WIAM01000021.1 GCA_015519965.1 Thermaceae bacterium | reverse complement strand
GGCGAGAGTTTCTGGAAGCCCTGGGTCCAAAGCAGTCTCACTGGCATTGCGAACCTCGAGGCCCAGACTGGCCAAAGCTTCCCCGATCTGATGGTTGACTGGGCGCTCACGCTTCTATTCGACAACACCGCCTTCTTCGCAAACTACCAGTACAACAGCCTCAACCTCCGCGATGGGACCTGGACAACGCTCGGGTACCAGAACCTGGCCCCGGTGAGCAACCAAGCACTCCGATCGATGGCTTTCTACGTCGGCCAGGGGAACGGGACCGATGCCACGGTGACCGTGACCGTCAGCGATCCCACCAAGATCCGCGTCGTGGTGGCACGCTTCCCCGGGGCGCTCGGCTATTGAAGGGAAGAAGGTGTTCATGCGCCGCATGTTGATCCTTTTTGGGTTCCTCATTCCCGCGCTGGCCGCAGGCTATCTGCCGGTCAGCGTGGACGATGTGGCCCGGGGCCAGGCCGAACCGGGCCTGGTCCGGGTGTGGGGGCGCTATCTGCCTTTCGGGCCATATACCCAGTTGGTGCGCGGCGTCCTGGCCAGCGGCCGCTTCGCGCTCCGCCTCGAGGGTCAGGTCTTCGATTTCAACCCGCCCCCGGGGGCCTACATCGAGGTCTGGGGGGAACTCGTGCGGGAGGGCCCGCTCTGGACGCTGCGCTTTCATAACGCCCGACTGCCCGGGGATGAGCGCACTCCCCGACCGGCGGCAGGGCTCGGTGTGGGCCAGTGGGTTCGGGTTTGGCTCAAGGTTTATCAGGCCGGCGGAGAAATCCCACAAACCGTCGGCCGGAGCGAGGACGGGCTCGGTTTTATGCTTCCCGGCTACAGCGGGCCTTTTGGCGTGCAGTGCCTTGAGGGCCGCCTCGTCGCGCCCAACGTACTGGAAAAAGCCCGTCCCTGCTCAGGGAGGTGAGGCATGAAAGGTGGAATCCGGGTACACGCGGCATGGATCGGGCTGCTCGTGTTCCTCCTCGCTGGATGCGGTCTCTTTGGCACCGCCCCACCGAACTCGATCGGCCAGCTGGGGCCTACCGGGGGCTGGCTCGAGGGCCCGGACCAACTGGCGCTCAGCGTCCCCGCGAACGCGCTGCCCAGCAGCATCGACGTCCAGCTCAAAAAAGCGCAGCCCCCGAGTCTCCCCCTGCCGACGACGTGGACCAAGCGGAGCGACTTCTACACCCTCAGCGCCGACACCTACGTCCCCGCCAGCGACCCCTTCGCGCTTTTGTTGCCGGTCCCGCAGGGGGCGAACACCGCCCAGCTCGCCTTGGCAGTGTTCGTGGCCACGGGCTCACCGCACGCGCCCGCGCAAGATATCTGGACCTTCCTCGAGGGCACCTACCTCCAGACCCAGGGGTACTTCGTGGTCCTCCTTCCCGAAATCCCCGAGGATGGCCTGACGTTCGTCCTGGTCGAAGGCCCCGACTTCACAAGCCCCAGCGCGTCGCCCCCGAGCCCGGGGGCACTCGCACCCGCCGGGAGCACGGGGCTTGGCTACCAGTGGCTCAAAGGCAGCCAGGCCAAGGTCTGGCCCAAGGGCTCGATCTCAAGCGCCACCGCCAGCACGTTCCAAAACGCGTTCAACGATATCATCACCCTCTATAGCAAATCGAAGCTCCGATCACCACTCCTCCCCATCACCGGAGCCAAGCCCATCATCTCGCTGTGGAAGAAAAAACCCCTCGGCTACGACTACACCAACGCCAAGTACAGCTTTTACCTGGTTCGAAGCGGCGACGTCAAGAACGGATGCGACACAAAGACGCTCGGCTACTACGTGCCAAAAACCCGGATCATGGTGGTCTGCGTCCCCAAAGACGGCAAGTTCACCGCCATCATGAAGCGCACGCTGATCCACGAGATCTTCCACGCGGTGCAAAAACGTTACGGCAAGAGCACCGCCTGGTGGGCCGAGAGCACGGCCGCGCTCTCCGAGGTCTCGATGCAGGACCCCACCTACCAGCCCCAGCTCACGCCCGACTACAGCCATCGGGAGGAATGGCGTGCACTCACGGCCTTCGGGTCGGGTGCACATTACCGGACCCAGGACTGGTGGTACCACGTGCTCAGAGAACGCAGTTTGGCCTTCGACGCCGCCATGCACGAGTACATGCTCTTCACGATGGACATTAACGGAACCAACGCGGCCCTCAAAAACAAACTGCCCGATGAATACTGGCACTGGATCCAAGATCACACCTATCTCAAAGGCGCCCACACGGCAAGACCGGCGACGGCCTGCAAGCCTGATCTAAAGACCGCCCTCAATGTCACCCAGCTCGTGGGCACGACGCAAGGCGAAAAGTGGGTGGATCACCAAAACGACCGCCTGGTCTTCAACGGTTCGGTCTTCACCTATAAGCTCCCGAACACCGAGCCCTTCCCCGTCACCTGGCGGCTCTGGTTTACCCTACAAGGCGATCCCCTGAAACCCACCGACCGTACCACGGTCGATACCAAGCAGTGGGGCTGCAACATGACCACCCCACCTACCGAGGTGACGGTGGCCCCGGGGCAGACCTTTGAAAGCGGCGCCATCGCGGCCAACGTCGATCTCGGCCGGGCCAAGGACGACCAGCAGCCCAAGGCCGACGGCAACAAGAAGTTCCGCTTCCATGCCAAG
>WIAM01000125.1 GCA_015519965.1 Thermaceae bacterium | reverse complement strand
TTTACGCGAATCGGTCACCACGATCCGGTAATGGGGGTTGTGCTTGGCGCCAAAACGGGAGAGTCGAATCTTTACCATGGTCTTCCTCCTAACAGGCTCCTTCTTCCACCTTTCTTGCCGAGCCGCTTTACCAAAGCCTTGGTCTCTTCAAAAGTCTTGATCAGGCGGTTGATCTCCTGCACCGTGGTCCCGCTGCCCCGGGCGATCCGGCGGCGGCGGGAGGCGTTCAAGATCTTAGGATTCCGCCGCTCTTCGGGGGTCATCGAGAGGATGATGGCCTCGACGCGTTTGATCGCTTTTTCATCGACCTGCAGGTTACTGGGCAAAAAGCGCGACGCCCCGGGGATCATCTTGATGAGCTCGCCGAGCGAACCCATCTTTTGGATCTGACGCATCTGCTCCAAAAGATCGGTGAGATCGAACTTGTCCGGCGCCTTGGCCGGCCCCTTGATCTCGGCCTCGCGCACCTTCTCGGCCAGGGTGGCGAGGTCACCCATGCCCAGAATCCGACCCGCCAGACGGTCGGGGTAGAAAGGCTCGAGGCCATCGATCTTTTCCGAGATCCCGGCGAAGTAAATCGGCTTCCCCGTGACGTGCCGCGCCGAGAGCGCCGCGCCACCCCGGGCATCCCCGTCGAGCTTGGTGAGCAAAAGACCGGTTACGCCGATCTTCTCGTCGAAGGCCTGGCTCACGGCGAGCGCCTCCTGCCCCATCATGGCGTCGACGACGAGCAGCTTCTCGGTGGGCGAGAGCGCCTCGACCAGGGCCGCGAGCTCTTCCATCAACGCCGCGTCGATCTGCAGGCGCCCCGCGGTGTCGACGATGACCAGGTCGCGGTAGTCGTTTTGCAACCGGGCATCGAGCCGATCGCGCACCGACTGCGGAGGCTCGCCCTGTTCGACCCTGAGGACGGGCACCCCCACCTGGGCGGCGAGGATCTCGAGCTGGTCCTGGGCCGCCGGGCGCTGGGTGTCGGCCGCCACCAGCAACGGACGCCGCCCCTTCTTCTTGTAAAAAAGGGCGAGCTTCGCCGCCGCCGTGGTCTTCCCCGTCCCCTGGAGCCCGACCAAAAACCACACGTTGCCCTCGCTTAAAAGCCGCGGCTCGACCAAACGCCCGCCCAAAAGCTCGACCATCTCCTCGTGGACCACGGCGAGGATTTGCTCCGCCGGGGTGAGGCTCTCGAGGATCCGCTTGCCAAGCGCCTTGGCCTCGACCCGCTTGACGAAGTCCTTGGCCACCTGGTAGTTGACGTCGGCCTCTAAGAGCGCCCGGCGAAGGTCGCGGAGCACGTCCTTGAGCTCGGCCTCGGTGATCCGGCCGCGCCCGCGGAGCCGGTCGAGCGTGGTTTGCAGCCTGCGGCTGAGGTTTTCGAACATGCGCGCCTCCGGCCTAACGGCCAGCGACCAGGATAGCCCCCGCGGGTTGAGCGTGTCAACCGCAATTTTTCTAATAGTTTAAGCGAGGCGCAAGACGCCGCCTCCCCTGGCAGGAAGCCGACCCCACTCGAGGTTGGCCGGGAAACGATTGTGGTAAACTCCGGCCTGGGTTTTTCGCTACCACCCCACCGCCAAGGAGGCCGAGCATGCGAGCCGCGAAAGAACGTACCAGCCACATGGACCTCATCCGAAAAGCGCTGGATCTCGGCGACCTGGCGCGGCTCGAGCGGCTGGCGAGCGAGGCCCCGGAGCACGAGATCCTCGAGGGCTTTTCCTCTCTCCCCGGGGAACACCAGTACGTGCTGCTGACCGTCCTCCCGCCGCAAAAGGCCGCGGCCATCCTGGCGAACCTCGACCCGGAAGATCAGCTCGAGTTTTTGGAAACCCTACCCAGCTTCCAGGTTCGGGGGATCCTCGAGGCCCTCGACCCCGACGACCTCACCGACATCCTGCAACGCGCCCGCGAGGCCGACCCCGAGCGCTTCGAACACCTCATCCAGCAGCTCGACGCGGAGACGCAAAGCCAGGTCAGGCGGCTGCTCACCTACGAAGAGGACGAGGCCGGGGGGTTGATGACCCCCGAGTACGTGGCGGTCCGGGCTGGAGCCACGGTCGAGGAAGTGCTCGCTTTTTTGCGGAAGGTAGCGCCGGACGCCGAAACCATCTACTACATCTACGTCGTCGATGACTCGGGGCGTCTGATCGGGGTCTTGAGCCTTCGCGACCTCATCGTCGCCGACCCCCACACCCGGGTCAAGGAGATCATGAACGAAAACGTCGTCTACGCCACCACCGAGACCGACCAGGAAGAGGTCGCGCGGCTGATGGCCGACTACGACTTCACCGTGCTCCCCGTCATCGACGCCCAGGGCAAGCTGGTCGGCATCGTGACCATCGACGACGTGATCGATGTCCTCGAGGAAGAAGCCACCGAGGACATCTACCGGCTGGGGGCGGTGGAAGCGCCCGAGCTCGTCTACTCGAAGTCTTCCCCGTTCGAACTCTGGAGTGCCCGGGTCCGCTGGCTGGTGATTCTCATCCTCACCGGGATGATCACCTCTTCCATTTTGGGCGGATTTGAAAAGGTCTTGCAGGCGGTGACCGCGCTCACCTTCTACATCCCGGTGCTCCTCGGTACCGGCGGCAATTCGGGCAGCCAGGCGGCGACCCTGATCGTCCGCGCCCTGGCCACCAAGGACATCGAGATCAGGGACTGGCCGCGCATTTTACTCAAGGAAGTCGGGGTCGGGTTTCTCCTTGGCGTCACCCTAGCCGGACTCATCGCCATCAAGGTAGTGGTCGACGGCCACCTGGGCATCACGCCGGTGGTGGCGATGGCGCTTTTCCTCCTAGTGATCGTGGCCAACCTCGCGGGATCCCTGCTCCCGCTGTTGCTCGCCCGGCTCGGCGTCGACCCGGCGCTGATCTCGAACCCCCTCATCGCCACCGTCTCCGACGTCTCCGGGCTGGTGATCTACCTCACCGTCGCCAGGCTTTTGCTCGGGCTCTAAGTGAGCTCGAACGCACTCTTTCAGCGTACTGAGGCAAGAACAACAATCGTTTTCGCCTTTGTGGGGCCCCGCCGTGGCTTTCGCCACGGCGGGGTGTCTAGCGCCCGGCCGCGGCCATGAGGCGCTCGGGGTAATCGCCCATGACCACATCCACGCCATCGTCGATGACCCGGCGCAGCTCCTCGGGGTCGTTGACCGGCCAAGTCCCCACCAAAAACCCCTCGTCGTGCCAGCGCATCACCCGGTCGCGAGTGACGAGCAGGTGGTGGGGGTGGACGGCGGCGAGTCCCATCCAGCGAGCAAAATCGCTGGCATCGTGTCCGAAGAACAAAAAGCCGATGGGGATGTGGGGGGCAAGCTCCTTGAAGCGATACAACGCCACCGGGTCGAACGACGACACCCAAACCCGGGCCCGACCTTGCCAGCGCTCAAGCATCTCGGCGAGCGCCTCGACCCGCCCGTCCTCGTAGCCCGGGATACTCTTGAGCTCAACGTTGATCAGCGCGCCGGGCCGGTCCTCGAAAAAGCGAAGCACCGCGTCGAAACGGGGCACGTAAGGCGCCACGGCGTGGAGTTCTTCGTAGCTCAGCGCGTGGATATAGCCCTCGGGCACGGCAAAGTCGTGGTGAACGACCAAGACCCCATCCCGCGTGCGCTGGATGTCGAGCTCGACCCCATCGAGGCCGGCCTCGAGGGCCAGGGCGTAGCTTTCCAGCGTGTTCTCCCGGGCCAAGTGCAGCGCCCCCCGGTGCCCAAGCAGCAAGGGCCGTGCGCGGTTGGCAAAGAGCATGCCCTCCACCCCCTATTTCTCCTGGCTCAGGGCGAAGCCGCGGCTAAACTGCTCCTGGAGCAGCAAGAACACGAAGAGCGCCGGCAAGAGCGCCACGATTGCACCCGCCATCACGATGCCCCAGTTGGTCGCGTCCTGACCGCTGGTGAGCATGCGAAGCCCCACCTGGACCACCTGCTTGCTGCCGTCTCGGATGATAATGAGCGGCCACAGGTACTGGTTCCACATGTAAACGAACTGGATCACTGCCATGGCGGCGATCACGTTCATGCTCATGGGGAGCAGGATCGACCAGGCAAAGCGAATCGGCCCTGCCCCATCGATCTTGGCCGCTTCGACCAAACTGGTAGGGATTTGCAAGAACTGCTGCCGGAAAAGGAAGGTCCCGGTAGCCGAAGCCAAAAAAGGCACGATGAGAGCGGCATACGAATTCGACCACCCGATCTGGTTGACCAGCTCGAAGAGCGCCACGATCATGATCTCGGTGGGCATCATCAGGGTGAGCAAGATGAAGGTAAACACGGCCCCTTTGAGCGGAAACCGGAAATAGACCAGGGCCAGGGCGGCCATGAAGGAAACAATGGTCTTGCCCACCGTCACCGCGATCGAGATGATCGCCGAGTTCTTCATGAAAAGCCCGAGTTTATACTGATTCCACACCACCGAGTAGTTCTCGATGAAGGCGCTGCCGATGGTGAATTTAGGGGGGTAGCGGAAGATTTCACCGGGGGTTTGCGTCGAGAAGATAAACGCCACCACCACCGGTGCTGCCACCGCGACGACGGAAAGGATCAGCAACAGGTGAACGATCAGGTTCGCGGTCCGTTTCCTCATCATCCTTACCCCCCATAGTGCACGCGCCGCTCGCCAAAGCGGAGCTGCACGATCGTCAAGACCACCACCGCCACGAAGAGCACCACCGACTGGGCCGCGGCGAGCCCGGTTTTGAAGAACTCAAAGCCATCGCGGTAGATGTTGAAGATCAGGATGTTCGTCGCCCCGTTGGGCCCGCCCTTGGTCAAAAGGTCAACGAAGGGAAAGGCCTCAAAAAAGGCGTAGATGGTGTTGATGACCAGCAAGAAGAGGGTCATCGGTGAGAGCAACGGAAAGGTGACCCGCCAAAAGCGCTGCCAGGGGGTGGCTCCGTCAATAAGCGCGGCCTCGAGGATCTCCCCGGGAAGGTTTTGCAGCGCCGCCAAGTAAAAGACCACGTTATATCCCACGTTCTTCCACACCGCCGCCAGCACCAAAACGCCCATCGCCAGCGCCGGCTCGGTCAGCCAGTCGGGACGGATGCCGAAGAGCTTGCCGAGGAAGAAATTGACGATGCCGGACTGGGGGTTGAAGAGAAAGAGGAAGATCACGCCGGCCACCGCCGGGCTGAGGGCGTAGGGCCAGATCAGCATCAAC
>WIAM01000124.1 GCA_015519965.1 Thermaceae bacterium | reverse complement strand
GTGGAAGTCCCCGAGGACGGCGTCGTCACGCTGCCTCCTCCGTAAGTGGCTTTCTGAAATCAGCACACGCCTCCTGTCACCTAGGACAGGGGGCGTGAAATTTTCACTCCATGTTCCGACCACGACACACCCTTGCCGGAGTTGGCTTATATTTATGCCTATGTCAAGGACCGTAGCGCGCCGCTTCCGCAGGCCGCCAGGCAAGCACTTAAACCTCAACGTCCGGGGGCTCGGGGACTCGGCCACCATCGCCATCAATGACCTCTCCAACCAGCTGCGCACCCACGGCCACCGGGTCATCAAGCTGGGTCTCGGTCAGTCGCCCTTCCCCGTACCCGAGCCGGTGGTGGAAGCCCTCCGCCAGCACGCACACGAGAAGGATTACCTTCCCACCGCCGGACTCCCCGAGCTCAAAGAGGCCGTCGCCGACTACGTGCGGCGAAAGCACGGGGTCGAGCGCTCACCCGAAGACGTCCTCGTCGGGCCGGGGAGCAAGGAGCTGATGTTCCTGCTCCAGCTCGTCTTCTACGGTGACCTCGTCATCCCATCGCCTTCCTGGGTGTCGTACGCGCCTCAGGCTCGCATCGTCGGACGCCTGGTTCAGTGGCTCCCCACCCGCCGGGAATCGGGGTGGAAGGTCCAGCCCGAGGACCTCGAAGCCCTCTTCGCCAGCGACGAAGAACGCCCGCGGATCCTCATCCTCAACTATCCCAACAACCCGACCGGCGTCACCTATCGCCTCGACGAACTCAAGGCGATCGCGGAAGTCGCGCGGCGCTACCGCGTTCTCCTGCTCTCTGACGAGATCTACGGCGAGCTCCACCACACCGGCCACCACGTCTCGATCGCTCGCTTCTACCCGGAGGGAACAATCATCTCCACCGGGCTCTCCAAATGGGCCGGGGCCGGTGGATGGCGGCTCGGGGTTTTCATCTTCCCGCCCACCCTCGACTGGCTGCGTAAGGCCATGACCGCGGTGGCCAGCGAGACCTACACCTCGACCAGCGCCCCGATCCAGTACGCCGCCGTCACCGCCTTCCGCGGCAGCGACGAGATCGAAGCCTACCTCCGCCACGCGCGGCGGGTGCTCAGGGCCATCGGTCGCTGGAGCGCGCGCAGGCTACGCGAGGCCGGCGTCTATCTGGAGATACCCGCCGGGGGCTTCTACCTCTTCCCCGACTTCTCGCCCCTCCGCGACCGGCTCATGCGCAAGGGGGTCTACACCTCCGAGCTCCTGGCCAAGCGTCTCCTCGAGGACACCGGTGTCGCCGCCCTGCCTGGCAGCGACTTCGGCCGCCCCCCAGAAGAGCTCACCTTGCGCCTGGCCTACGTTGACTTCGACGGTGAGGCCGCTCTCCGCGCGGCCGCCACCCACCCGAGCGGAGCCCTGAACGGCACCTTCCTCAAGACCTACGCCGCCCCCATCGTGAACGCCATCGAATCCATCGTGGACTGGGTCAAACACGCCTGAAATCCCCCCGCCGCGGCAAAAGCCATGGCGGGGTCAAGCGAACCGTTTTTGCCTACAGCCTGAGACCGTTAAAGCGCGTCTGGGCCTCGGCCAGCCCGGCTTCCCGCCAGACGCGGATCGCCTCTAGGGCGTGCTCAATCACCCGCTCAAAGCGGGCGGCGTCGTCGGGAGGAAACCTCGAGAGCACCCAGCTCACGGGATCGATTCCGAGCGGCGGCCGACCCACGCCAATACGGAGGCGGTCAAAGCCCGGGTCGCCCAGCGCCTCGATGATCGATTGCACCCCGCGCTGCCCCGCGGCGCTCCCCCCTCGCTTGAAGCGAATCCGCCCGAGTGGCAGGTCCATGTCGTCGTGCACCACGAGCACCCTCTCCAGGGGCAGCCCCTTGGCCCGGACGAACGGCGCCACTGCCATGCCCGAGAGGTTCATGTAGGTCATCGGCTTCATCAACCAGCCCGGGCCCCAAAGGGCAATCTGCGCCTCACCCCGACGCTTAAAGGCAATCCCTTCGACCTTCGCCAACCGATCGAGGGCGATAAAACCCGCGTTGTGACGGGTCATGGCGTAGCGGGACCCCGGGTTGCCGAGCCCGACCACCAAGAACGCTTCGTCCATCGCTCCCAGCCTAAACCTGAGGCCGCCTCACTGTGAGGCGGCCCCGATCGAACGCACGGAACCTTCCGGTCGCGTTTAAGCTTCTTCCTCCTCGACTTTGCCCCGCTGGATGACTTCGGGCTCGCCTTCCTCGACCTCACCGGCTTCGGCCTCGAGGCTTTCCACGTCCTCCGGCGGCACCAGGGTGGCCACCGTCTCCTCGAGGTCCACCAGCGGCCTGACGCCTTCGGGGAAGGCGATATCGGAAACGTGGACCACGTCGCCGATATTGAGCCCGGAGACATCGACCTCGATCGCGTCGGGGATGTTTCGGGGAAGGGTTCGGACCAGGATGTCGGTCATGACCTCCTCGAGGACGCCGCCCAGCTTGACGCCCACCGGCGTACCGATGAACTTCAGGGGCACGTACATGTCGATGGGCTCATCTGCGAGGGCATAGAAATCCACGTGCTCGGGGCGCCGACGGCGCTTGTCGAGGTTGACCTGGCGCACCAGGGTGTCGATGGTCTTGCCATCGTCGAGCTCGAGGGTGACCACGTGGTGGATCGAGGCCTTGCGGAAGACCTTGTCGAACTCGAGGAAGTTCACGTAGATCTTCTCGTTCATGTGGCGGTTGTAGACCACCGCCGGGATCTTGCCTTCACGGCGGAGCACGCTCGGGCGCTCGTTGGTGCGGCGGTACGCGCGAAGTCTGTATTCCATGCCTTCCTCCTCACAGGGGCCAGGGCGCCCAATGGGCGCAATGCAGCATTCTAAAGTTTAAGGGTTCGAGAATAGCGGGTCAACCGGGCCCTCGGCGACCATCAGCTCGCTGACCGAGCGGTGGGTATGCACACGGCGGATCGCCTCGGCGAGCAATGGCGCCGTCGAGAGCACGACGTAGCCCCCGGCATCCTCGAGGGGAATGGTATCGGCGAACACCACCCGCTCGATGGCGGGATGGGCGAGGTTTTCCCGGGCGGGCCCGGAAAGAACCGCGTGCGTCGCCATCACCACCGCCTCCGGCCGGGCGCCCGCCTCGACGAGGGCGTCGACCCCGCGACGGATCGTGCCGCCCGTGGAGACGATGTCGTCGATGATGATCGGCCGCTGGCGCTTCACCTTACCGATGACGTAGGTGACCTCGGTCTCGGTGGGGCCGGTGCGGCGCTTGGCCAGCATGGCCATGGGGAGCTCCAAAAGGTTGGCCAGCCGCCGGGCTTCCTCCGCCCGCCCCGCATCCGGACTCACCACCACCGCGTCCCGGGTCAGCCCCTCCCGCACCAGGTACTCGGCAAAGAGGCGGACGGCGGAGAGGTGGTCAACGGGAATATTAAAGAATCCCTGAATCTGGGGTGCGTGGAGGTCGACCGCGATCACCCGGTCCACGCCGACCCGCTGCAAGAGGTCGGCCACCACCTTGGCGCTGATCGGCTCGCGGCCCTTGGTCTGTTTATCCTGGCGCGCGTAGCCGAAGTAGGGGATCACGGCGTTGACTTTGGAGGCCGAGCTGCGGCGGAGGGCGTCGGCCATGAGCAAGATCTCCATGAGGTGATCATTCACCGGCGGGCTCATCGGTTGAATGACGTAAACATCGGCCCCCCGCACGCTCTCGACCAGCCGGAGCCGCACCTCGCCGTCAGGAAAGCGACCGAGTTCCACCGGCGTAAGCCCAACCCCGATCTCCCTGGCCACCCTCTGGGCCAGGTCGGGGTTTGCGCTACCCGCGAGGATCTTTAACTCCATTGGTACGTTCCCTTCTTCATTATAAATTTCCCAGCGTGGCCTCGACGACATCGGCCAGCCTTCCTGCGCCGCGGCGCAGGAAGGCCTCGAAGTCCTCCTGGGCACCGTCGTCGGCCCGGTCGCTCACGACGCGAAAGAGGGCGAGGGGAACGCCAAGCTGCCGGGCCGTCCACACCGCGGCCGCGCCTTCCATTTCCACCGCGTCGGCCTGGAACGTCTCCTGAATCCAGCGGGCGAGCGCCGGGTCGTCGACGAAACGGTCGCCGCTGGCAATGCGGCCCAGCACCGCACCCGGCGCCGAGGCCATCACGGCGCGGGTGAGCTCGGGATCAGTGGGGAGGTAGCGCTCGCCGCTCCCCAGCTCGCCGGGGGCACGGCCAAAAGCGGTCAGGTTCACATCCCACTGCACCGCGTCCCGGGCGACCACCAGGTCACCACTTTTCAAGCCGGGCGAAAGCGCCCCCGCGACCCCGCCGAAAAAGACCGCTTCCGGGGCAAAGCGCATCACCGCCCAGCCCAGCGCCGCCGCCGCCGCCACCTTGCCCACCCCGGTCTCCACCAGGACGATTTCGTGCCCCTCGAGGACACCGCTATGGGCCGGAAAGGGCGAAGCCAGCGAGCGGGCGCGTGCCAGGCGCTGGCGGACGGCGTCGGCCTCGAGCCCCTCAGCCGCGAGTACGAGCATCATGGCAGGGGCACCGTTTCCTGAACGATAAGGCCGGCGTCGAGGACGCGCTTTGCCCAAGCCTTGGCCCCATCGAGGTCGTGATCGCGGTAATTGCCGCAAGTGAGCGGCCCTGCGCCGGGCACCGGGCCCGAATGCGCGAGCACATCCCCGAGTGCCGCCTCAAAGGCGGCCCGAACTGCCGAAGGCTCGGGCTCGCCCGCCACCACCGCGTAAAACCCGGTACGGCACCCCATCGGGGAGAGATCGATGACCCCCGGAAGGCGATCCCGGAAGTAGCCGGCGAGCAGGTGCTCGAGGGTGTGCAGCGCCGCCGTGGGCACCACCTCGCGGTTTGGCTGCCCAAGCCGCAGGTCCCACTTGCTGATCACGCCCCCGGCGAATTCCTTTCGCCCGGCCAGGCGCACGTACGGTGCCCGCACTCGGGTGTGGTCCAGTTCGAACGACTCCACCTCGGCCATGAGCCGATTCTACCCGTTCGTGCGTCTTTCCTTCCGAAGGACCGAGCGCCACATCTCCCGGAAGAACAGGAGGAAGACCGGAATGAGCTCGATCCGGCCCGCCCACATCTCGAATGTCAGGAACAGTTTGGTAAACGGATGCATCCAGGCGAAGTTCGCCATCGGCCCGACGCCGCCGAGACCGGGCCCGATGTTGCCCAGCGTGGCCGCGCTGGCGGTGAAGGCCACGATCAGGTTCCTCTCCAAGAGGGCCACCACCACCGCCCCGGCGGCGAACGTCAGGACGTAGAGCGCCACGAAGGCCGAGACCTGCCTGAGCACGTCCTCCCCCACCGCCCGGCCACCGAGGCGGAGGGGAATCACCGCCTGGGGATGGAGCGTGCGCTTGAGCTCGCGCGAAACGTGGTAGAGCACGATCCGCCAGCGCACCACCTTGACGCCACCGGCTCCGGAACCGGCCGAGCCCCCGATGAACATCAGCGCCAGCAAAATCGCCTGGGCAGGAATGGTCCACTGAGCGAAGTCGACCGAGGCGTAGCCGGTGGTGGTTAGGATTGAAATCACCTGAAAAAAGGCGTGCCGCAGGCTGGCCCAAAGCCCGTAGTCGTGGTCCAGGAAAAGGTAGGCAGCCATGGCCAGCGAGGCCACGATCGAAACCCCGGCGTAGGCCCGGAACTCGGGGTCCCGAAAGAGCGGCCTCGGCTCCTGCTGAAAGATCAGACGGAACTGCAGCATGAAGTTGGCGCCGGCCAAAAACATGAAGATGACCGCCACCCACTGGGCCAAGGGACTGAACGAAGCGAACGAGTCGGCCCTGGGGCTAAAGCCCCCGGCGGGGATGGTGGTCAGAGCATGGGCCAGGGCGTTATAGATATCCATGCCGCCGAGCAAGTAGCCCACAAAGGCGCCCAGGGTCAACACGGCATAAACGCGCAACACCGCCTCGGCGGTGTGCCTCAAGCGGGGCGTGAGCTTTTCCTTTTGTACCCCGGTGGACTCGGCAAAAAACATCTGGCGCCCGGCGACCGCGAGGTGGGGGAGCACGGCGATGAACAGGAGGATGATGCCCACGCCGCCGAACCACTGGGTGAGCGACCGCCAGAGAAACAGGCTCTTGCTCAAAAGGGAAAAGTCGGTAAGCACCGTGGCCCCGGTGGTGGTGAAGCCGGACATGGACTCAAAGAGGGCGTCGATGAAGCCGAAGTAACCGCCGAACCAGTAGGGCAGCGCCCCCAAAAACGGCACCAAGAGCCACAGGATCGCCACCGAAAAGAGGGCCTCGGCCCGTTTGGGCTCAGCCTTGGCGGTCCCGAAATTTTGCAGGAGCCACCCGAGGCCAAGCCCCACCACCGCCGCGGCAAAAAACCCGGTGGCGGGTTCTCCCCAGAGCAGGGCCAGGGCGGCAAAACCCGCCAACACCCAACCCAATACCCAGTAAGCCACGCCCACGACGTAAAGGACGAATGTACTCACGCCACCCTCCTACCCGGCGTCTGCCCGGGGGCTCAGCTCCCTCTTCGCAACAATCCGGCCACGGCCTCGACGAGATCGCGGGGGGCGAGGACCAAAATGCGATCCCCCGACTGGAGCACCACTTCGGGCGTGGCCAATAGCACGCTTCGCGGCCTGAGCACCGCGACCGCCACCGCCTTGGGGGGGAAGTCCAGATCGGCCACCCGCAGACCCACCCAGCCTTCGGCGACCGGCGCTTCGATGAGCTCGACCTTGTCTTCGATCAGGGCCAGGTGCTCGACGCCTTCGGACGAAAGGTAGTTGACCACCTCCCTGACTGCCGCCTGGCGCGGGGTCATGGGAATGTCGATGCCCACACGCTCAAAGAGCGTCCGGTTCTCGCTGCGGCCAACCCGGGTGATGACCTTTTCCACCCCGACCTGCTTGGCAAGCAGCGAAACCAGGAGGTTTTTTTCGTCATTGTCGGTGACCGCGACCAGAACATCGGTCTCGCTCAACCCCTCGGACTCAAGCAGGTCGACGTCGGTCCCGTCGCCCTGGAGAACCAGGGTCTTGGAGAGGTTCTCGGAAAGCCAGGCCGCCCGCTCCGAACAGTGTTCGATGAGCCGGATCGTGACCCCGGTGGCCTCCAGGTCCTTGGCCACCATGTAACCCACGGCCCCGCCCCCGACCACCATCACCTTGCGCACCTGCTCGGTCCCGGCAAAGTAGGCGTGGAGGATCGAGAACGAAGCCCGGGTGGCAACGAAAATCAAGTGGTCGCCCGGCTCGAGCACCAGATCAGCGAACTCCTCCTCCTCGCGCGCGGAGACGAACTGGCCGCCCCGGACGACCCCGAGGAGCAAGACCCCTTCCGGCCAGTCGAGGTCGCCGAGGTACCGTCGGGCATACGGTCCCCCGTCCTCGACCAGGTACTCGATCAGCCGCAGACGCCCGCCGGCCAAGACCTCGGTGTCCAGGGCCTTGGGGATGAGGATGACCTCGAGGATCTCCTGAGCCAGCGAGCGCTGGGGCCAAAGGACGCGGTCGATGCGGGTGCCGAGGATGTCCATGGTGCGCGGGTCGGTGAGCACCTCGGCGTAATCGGCCCGGCCGACGAAGCACAGCACCTCCTTGGCCCCAAGCCCTTTAGCCAAGAGCGAGCTGATGAGGTTGATCTCGTCGATGCTGGTCGCGGCGATGAAGGCTTCGGCCCGGTCAACCCCGGCCTCCCTCAAAATCTCCGGATCGGTGGCGTTGCCCACCACCACGCGGACATCGAGGTTCCCCAGGCGCTCGCTCGCCCCGGGCGAGCGGTCGATGACCACCACGTCGTGGGTGGTGTGCAGCGCCCGTGCGAGTTCGGTGCCAATCTCTCCGCCGCCGGCGATCACCACATACATAACAAGCTCCTATTTTGACGCCAGCGGCGTCCGCCATGGCAAGGGCCGAACGACCTCGGCGAAAAGGTCGTAGGTATCGGCGCCGCTCACGCGCACCAGATAGCGTTCGCCCGCCTTAATGCCGTCGCCCCGAAGGTAGACCACCCCGTCCACGCCAGGGCTGTCGCCTTTGGTCCTGGCCAGGTAGACGCCCGGGGTCTCGGCGGGACCGTCGACGATGACCTCGAGCGCCTGGCCGATTCTGGCCCGCATACGCTCGGCGCTGATTTCGGCCTGCAGGGCCATGACCCGATCGTAGCGCTCCTGCTTGACCTCCTCGGGCACCGCGCCCGGGTACTCGTTGGCCGCGGCGCCCTCGACCGCCGAGTAGGGAAACACCCCCACCCGGTCAAGCCGGGCCTCACGCAAGAAGTCCAAAAGGAGTTCAAAATCCGACTCGCTCTCACCGGGAAAGCCCACGATAAAGGTGGAGCGAATCGTCAGGTCGGGCACGGTTTTCCGCCAGCGAGCGATCCTCTCGAGGTGGTCCTCGGCCCCGCCCGGCCGGCGCATGGCCCGGAGCACCGACGGGCTCGCGTGCTGGAGGGGCACGTCGAGGTAGGGCAGGAGCAGGCCCTCGGCCATCAAGCCAACCAGGTCGTCCACCTCGGGGTAGGGGTAGACGTAGTGCAGCCGCACCCACACACCGAGCTCAGAAAGCCCCCGCACGAGCTCACTGATCCGGGCCGCCCACTGGCGGCCGGCCCATTCGCTCTTGGCGTAGCGCAGGTCGCGCCCGTAGGCCACGGTGTCCTGAGCGATGACCAAAAGCTCCCGCGTTCCGCTGGCCACAAGCCGCGCCGCCTCGGCGAGGACCTCGGCCGCGGTTCGGGAACGCTGGGCCCCCCGGAGCTGGGGGATGATGCAAAAGCTGCACCGGTTGTCGCAGCCCTCGGCGATTTTGAGGTAGGCGTAGTGCCTCGGCGTCAGGGGGACCCGCCCCGGCACCAGGGCGGTTTTCGGGTCCCGGTCCGGAGGAAGCACCCGCATGACCGCCTCGAGCACCTCATCATAAGCCTCGGGCCCGGTGATCGAGAGAACGTTCGGGTGCGCCTTTTCGATCACCCCCGGCCGGGCGCCCAGGCAGCCGGTGGCCACCACCTTCCCCACGCCCTCCATGGCCTCGCCGATGGCCTCGAGGGACTCCTCGATCGCCGGCGTGATGAAGCCGCAGGTATTGACGATGGCCAGATCGGCGTCCTCGTAACGGCTGACGAACTCATAGCCGAGCGCGCGCAATCGGGCCATCAGTTGTTCGGAATCGACCAGCGCCTTGGCGCAGCCAAGACTTGCGAACGCGATCCTTCCGCCCATCCCCCGGAGTATAGCGGCAAAGCCCATCTCAGGGGGCCTCGAAACGGCGCTCAACGACCTCACCGGAGCGCCCGAGCCTCCCCAGCGACTTCCCCGCCACCACCACCTCGACCCCGCCGGCGTTGCCGGTTCGGAGCGTCACCGGCAGGGGAAAACGCAGCTCTTCACCCACCGGCGGGATGCCCTCGAAGAGCTTGTTGCCCTTCCCGTCCAAAACGCGCAGCCAGCTCCGGGCCACGACGCGAATGACGATCTCGTTCGACTTTTTGGGCGCCGCGGCAATGGGCTTTGCTTTTGGCTTCGGGGTCAGGCTGACCTCGAGGTTGCGATCGGTCTCGAGGTCCAACGTTTTCTCGAAGGTCTCAAATCCCTCGGCCTCCACCCGCAAAAGGCGCCTGCCCGATTCGACCTCCAGACTCACCGGCGCCGCCCCGAGAAAGAAGTTGTCGAGATAGACCTTGGCGCCGGGGGGGTTGGTAACCACCCGCAGGCGAACCTTGGCCGGCTCCGGCGCGGGCAGGGGGCGAACCTCGACCGAAACCGGCTTCGGCTTGGCCGATCGGGGTTGCAGAAACAGGAGATACCCCCCGAGCACGGCGAGCCCCGCGACCACAAAAAAGAGGACCGAAAGGAAGGGGAAACCGCGGCGGCGGATTGGCTCGGCCGGGGTCGGGCTCGTCGCAGGGGCATCCCCCAGTGGGAGCATCGCCAGGAGGGGTTCGGGGTCGAGGCCCAGGGCCTCGGCGTAGCGCCTGAGGTAGGCCCGGGCCAGCACCGCTTCCGGAAGCTCGTCGAATTTGCAGGCCTCGAGGGCCTCGAGATACCGCCGTCCGATCTTCAGGCGGCGCGCCAGGTCCTTTAAATCCTCACCCCGCCCCTCGCGGGCCTCCCGCAACCGGTTGCCGAGTTCGCACATGCCTGTCGCATTCTACCGGAGTAGAATTTAAATTTCATAACCCTCTTCCGCCATGGCCACGGCGATGGCCGCGGCGAGCCTCGCGTTCTCAAGCAGCAAGCGGACGTTGACCTCGTCGGTCCGGCCACCGCTCAGTTCGCTCAGACGGCGCAGCAAAAAGGGGGTCAGGGCTTTGCCGGCCATACCCCGCGAGGCCGCCTCTCGGTTGGCCGCCTCCGTCCAGGCCTGGACCGTTTCATAGGCCAGGCCCTCGGAAACCGGGTTGAACACCAGCAGGGCCCCACCGAGGCCCAGGCGTCGCTGGGCTCGGAAGATGCCGGCCACCTCCCTCGCATCCTCGACCCGGGCCGGCAGGGGGTAGGGACTCCTCGGGCTGTGGAAGGCCGGCAGCCACCCGGTGCGATACCCCACCACCGTCACCCCCAACGTCTCCAGCCGCTCGAGCGTGGCCTCGAGGCGCAACACGCTCTTCATCCCCGAGCTCACGATCACGATCGGCGTTCGCGCAAGGGCCACCAGGTCGGCCGACTCATCAAAGGGCTGGTGGTGCACGCCGCCGATGCCGCCGGTGGCGAACACCCCAATTCCCGCCCTGGCCGCCAGATGGGCCGTGGCCGCGACCGTCGTCCCCGCCGTCTTTCCCTGGGCCACCAAGCTCGCCAGGTTCCAAAGGGTCGCCTTTTCGGCCTCCCGCTCGGCGAGCGAGGCCACTTCCGCGTCGGTCAGCCCGACGCGAACCTCGCCTTCCACGATCGCCAGCACCGCCGGGACCGCCCCGGCCGCCTCGACCGCCCGGGCCATGGCCCGGGCCACCTCGAGGTTCTTCGGCCTGGCAAAGCCGTGGGTGATCACCGCCGACTCAAGCGCCACCACCGGACGCCGGGCCATAAGCGCTTCACGAACGTTCGGATCGACCCGCATGCCCCAAGCCTAACCCTCTCGCGCCGCCACCCGCCCCAAGGCGCTGACCAGGGCCACGCCCAAAAGGGCCAGCGCCCCGCCGAGGAGGGACAGCAGCCCCGGCACCTCGCCGAGCCAGACCCAGCCGATCCCAATGGCCAGGACCGGAGAGAGGTAGAGGAAACTCGAGACCCTGGAGGCCGGCGCCCGGGAAAGCGCCCGGCTCCAAGTGAGGTAGGCGAGCGCCCCGGGAAAAACGCCCAGGTACACCGTGCTCCAAACCGCCCCCGCAGGGGCGGCACGAACGTCGCTTGGCAGGCCGGGAAGGAACACGAACATGGGGAGGGTCCCGAGCACCAGGGTGTAGACCGTGATCTGAAGCGCCGAATAGCGGGCGAAAAGCGGCTTTTGGAACACGAAATAAAAGGAAGTTGAAACCGCCGCCAGCACGATCAGCCACGCCCCCGGGTCGACACCGAACCCCCCGCCCTCGCCGAGTGCGATCAAGGCCACACCGAAAAAGGCGATCCCTATGCCCACCCATCCCCAAGCGGCGAGCCGCTCGCCGAGGAAGAGGTAGGCGAGCAAGGCGGTGAAGACCGGCCCGGAGGCGATCAAAAGACTCGCCGACCCCGCGAGCACCGTTCGCTCTCCGTACACCAGGGCGGTGTGGTAGACGGTGATCCCGGAAAACCCGAGCAGGGCGAGCCGCAAGAGGTCTTCGCGCCGGGGCAGGGGCATCCTGGTCAAAAGCGCGGAAACCAGGAGGACCCCCGAAGCCACCAGAAACCGAAGCAGGATCAGATGCCCGGGCGAAAGCCCCATGAGCCCGGCGCGGATGGCGGCGAACGCCGAGGCCCAAAACAAAATCGTGACCCCGGCGAAGAACAGGGTTGGTCCGTCCACGCCGACCATCCTATAGGATGGACCCATGGCCAAGATCCTCATCTTGATCCTTTCCGGGCCCGAGGACGAAGTTCGCGTGGCCTCGGGACTGGGCCTTGCCGCCGTCGCCCACGACCAAGGGGCCGAGGTCCGGGTCGTTTTCTTCGCCGACGGCGTCCGGGTGCCCCTTGAGCTGGCCGAGCACCCGAAGCTGGCCGAGCGCCTCCTCGCCTTGCGCGAGCGCGGCATCTTTCCCGTGGTGTGCAAGCGCAACCTGGAAAACATGGGCCAGCCGGTGTCGATCGAAGGTTTCGACGTGCACTACATCGGCCAGGACCTGGTCAAGGCAGCTGAGGAAGGCTTTTCCATCATCTCCTTTTAGGATCCGACCATGCCAGAAAAGATCGTCACCGTATTCGGCTCGTCGAAGATCGGCCCCGACCACCCCACGTACCGGCTCGGTCACCGCTGGGGCCAGATCCTGGCCGAGATGGGCTTCGCCGTCGCCACCGGCGGCTATGACGGGGCCATGGAGGCGGTGAGCCTGGGGGCCAAGGAAAAAGGCGGTCTGGTGATCGGCGTCACCGCGCCCCCCGTCTTCCCTCACCGCAGCGGCCCCAACCACCACGTGGACATCGAGCTCCCCTCCGACCATCTCCTGGACCGCATCGACCGGCTCTTGGATCTGGGCCACGCCCACCTGGCGCTCCCCGGCGGCATCGGCACCCTCACCGAAATCCTCGCCGCCTGGAACGTGCTCTACATCCGCTGGCTCCAGGGCAGGGCGACCAAACCCCTTGGCCTCCACGCCAGCTGGCGGGAAATCGTCCGGCCCGGGCTCATGATCAAGCCCGAGCACGTGGAGCTGATTCGCTTTATCGAATCCGAAGCCGACTTAAGGGCATTCCTCGAGGGCGTTTAGATCGCCCGCCCCGCCTCAAAGCGGGAATTTTTCCTTGAGGTCTTCCCGCGGCGGGGCGAAGACGTCGAGCACCTCCGAAGCCAAAATCGCCTGTACGGTGTGGGGCACGTCGCCGGGGATGAACACCGCCTCCCCGGCGCCAGCCTCACACACCTCTTCGCCGACCTCGAAGACCACGCGCCCCGAGAGCACCACCGAGATCTGCTCCTGGGGGTGGGCGTGCTTCGGGACCACCGCGCCCTCCTCGAGGCGCACGTGCATAACCATGGCCTTCTCGCCGCCGGCGGCGAAGGCCTCGGCCCCTGGGAACAGGTTCAGATGTCGCGCTTTGAACAGGCTGATCTTCTTCATTTCCACTCCTTGATCGGGACCAGTTCCCCACCCTGGACTTCCTTGCGCCGCGGCCGCATTCGCCGGTCGAACCACACCTCGAGGACCGCCCGGTCGAGGCTGTTGGGGGCGACGATCTCCTTGCGCACGAAGTAGCCGCCCTCCGCCGGCGAGACCTCTGCCGTGCGGCTGATCCGTATCGGGACCACCTCGCCCGACGCCGTTTTCACCCGGCAAAGGAAAAAGCGGCCCTCGACCTTGAGGTGGGGATCTCTGCGGAAAAACATCGTCTCCAGTCTACTTCTTCCACCCGGCGAGGGCAGCGAGCAACAGGCCAAAGAGCGCCCCGCGCCTTGGCAGCTCGGACTTCACAACGTGTTCGCTGGGCTGGTGGGCATCGCCCCCCACGGGCCCGAGCCCGTCCAGGGTGGGCACGCCCAGTGCCTGGGTGAAATTGCCGTCGGAGCCCCCGCCCACCTTCCCCGGAGCCACGCGAAAGCCAAGGCCGGCGGCGAGCTCCCGCGCCAGCTCGAAAAGCCGCAGCGACTCCGGGCTCGGCGCCATCGGCGGCCGGTTCATACCGCCCCGCACCTCGACCTCGGCGGCCAGGGTCGGCCGGTAGTCGCGCAGGGCGGCCTCGACGCGCTCGGCCTCGTCGGCGTGCCAGACCCGAAGGTCGATCTCGAGCTCGGCCTCGGGGGCCACGACGTTGGAGGCAAACCCGCCGCGGATCACGTTGGGGCCCACGGTCGTGCCCCGCTTGAGGTCCTCGAGCGCCGCGGCGTGCAAAACAAAGCGCGCCGCTTCCACGATCGCGTTGACGCCCTTTTCCGGCTCCACCCCCTGGTGGGCTGCCCGGCCCCTGATCCGGACCCGAAAGAGGCCGACCCCCTTTCGCGCCACCTTCAAATCTCCCGCCGGGGTGGGGGCCTCGAGCACCAGGGCCAAGTCGGCCTGCCGGGCCTCGTGCTCGATAACGGCCCTCGAGGCCTCGCTGCCGATCTCCTCATCCGGGGTGAGGAGGACGGTCAGTCGCGGCAGCGGCAAGCCGGCCTCATCCAGATAACCGAGCGCCCAGGGGACAAAGAGCAGCCCGCCCTTCATGTCGTAGACGCCGGGGCCGAAGATGCGCCCCTCTTCCTCCCGCCAAAGCCGCGGCCAGCTCCCAAGGGGGTGCACGGTGTCGTAGTGGGCGAGCACCAGCACCCGCGGTCCCTGGCCCTCGCGGACCACCTTCAAAAGGGGACCGGTGGGAAGATCCTGGCGAGCGACGGTACCGACGGCGTCGAAGCGTGCCGCAAGCCAGCTGGCGGCCTCCGAGAGCCGCTCGAACGAGCGGCTCGGGGTTTCGATGCTGACCAGGGTCCTGAGGTCCTCGAGGTAGCCCGGCAGCGTGGCCTCGAAATAGGCTCGGGCCTTTTCAAACTGAAGGGAATCCAACATTTCGGAAAAACATTATACCGGTTGCAAAAACCGGGTTTAGAATGGGCGCAAGATGCTGGTAAAACTTTTGAAATGGACGCTGTTTGGGCTGATCGCCCTGGCGGTGATCGTCTTCGCCGCCGGCTACTACTACCTGAGGAGCACGACGCTGCCCCAGACCACGGGGCGTCTGGCCATGAAGGGTCTCTCCGACACCGTCGAGATCACCCGCGACGCGCGGGGCATCCTCAAGATCGAAGCGCAAAACCTCGAGGACCTCTTCTTCGGCCAGGGCGTGGCCCACGCCCAGGACCGACTCTGGCAGATGGAGTTCCAGCGTCGGCTGGGCGCGGGCACGCTGGCCGAGGTCCTGGGACCGGCCGCGGTTGAGACCGACGAGTTCATGCGGACCCTCGGGGTCTACCGCGCCGCCGAGGCCGCCTACGATGCGCTCTCGCCCCAAACCCGGCGCCTGCTCGACGCCTACGTGCGCGGCATCAACGCCTACCTGGCCACGAACCCGCCACTGCCGCTTGAGTTCAAGCTCCTCGGCTTTAAGCCTCGACCCTGGCGCGCGGCCGACGTCTTGGTCTGGGCCAAGCTGATGAGCTGGGATCTTTCCGGCAACTACGAAAAAGAGCTCCTCCGCTATAAGCTCCTGGCCCGGGGCCTTTCCAAAGCCCGCATCAACGAACTCCTGCCGCCCTACCCCGACGACGCGCCCACCGTGCTCCAAAGCGTCGCCGCTAGGCCCTCGAGGAATGATGGCGCCTTGGCCGAGGCGCTGCTTCAGCTGGATCGAAAGCTGAGCCCGGGGATCGAGGCCTCCAACAACTGGGTCGTCGCCGGCAGCCGCACGGCGAGCGGCAAACCGCTCCTCGCCAACGACCCTCACCTCAGGCTCTCGACGCCTTCGATCTGGATCTTGAATGAGCTCCAGGCCCCCGGCTTCTACGCGGTCGGGGCCTCCTTCCCCGGCCTCCCCGGCGTGGTCATCGGTCACAACGACCGCATCGCCTGGGGCGTCACCAACGTCGGCGCCGACGTCCAGGACCTCTACGTCCTCGAGGAAAAGGATGGCGGCTACCTCTATAAGGGCCAGGTCCGCCCGTACCGCATCCGGAAGGAGACGATCCGGGTCAAGGGTCAGGACCCGGTGACCATCCTGGTACGCGAGACCGTTTACGGACCCGTCATCTCCGACGTGGTGAAGGCGCCCGGAGAAAAACCGCTGGCCCTGCGCTGGATCAGCCTGGACCCCGGGGACACGACGCTCGAGGCCTTCCTGCGCATCGACCAGGCCCGCGACTGGAAGAGCTTCAACGAGGCCCTGGCCTATTACGTCGCCCCCAGCCAGAACTTCGTCTACGCCGACGTGGAGGGCAACATCGGCTACCTGGCCCCCGGCAAGATCCCCATCCGCAAACCCGGGCACAGCGGGGCCTATCCCGTTGTCGGCACCGGCGAGTGGGACTGGCAGGGGTTCATCCCCTTCGACGAGCTGCCCCGGACCCTGAACCCACCCCAAGGCTACGTGGTCACCGCCAACAACAAGGTCACCCCCAAGGCCTACCCCTACACCATCACCGTCGACTGGGCCGACCCCTACCGCGCCCGCCGGATCACCGAGCTGATCACGGCCAAGCCAAAGCTAGACGTCGAAGACATGGCCCGCATCCAGGCCGACGAAGTGAGCCTCCTTTTCCGCGACTTCCGGCCGGTGATCGCGCTCTTGCAGCCAAAGAGCGAAGCCGGGAAAAAGTGGAAGCAACGACTCCTCGCCTGGGAGGGGCGGGAGGACATCCGGAGCGAGGAGGCGACCGTCTTCGAAGCCTGGTACACCGAGCTCACCCGGCTCCCGGCCAAGGAAGTGGGGCAGGCTCACTGGGATCAGCCCCGCTACCTCCTGAAGGCGATGCGCGAGGGCGATCTGGCCTGCGGCGGCAGCTGCCTGGGCTTTGCCAGCCAGGCGCTGGACCGGGTGGTCGAGCGACTCGGCGAGGTGAAGCCCTGGGGCCAGGTACACCAGGCGGTCTTCGTCCACTTCGTGATGAGCAAGGACGACCGCGTGCGCCGCATCTTCGAACGGAAAATCGCCCACGGCGGGGACCGGTTCACCGTAAACGTCGGTCCCTACCGCGCCGCGGACTTCAGGATGGCCTGGGGGCCCTCTTATCGCGAGATCGTGGACCTGTCGGCGCTGGAAAAGAGCCGCTTTATCCACCCCATGGGCCAGTCCGGCAACGTGATGAGCCCCAACTACGACGACCTGCTCCCCCTTTGGGCCCAAAACCGCTACCTGCCCATGCGCCGGGGTGAAACGAAGGCGCGGCTCGTCCTCGAGCCCGCGCCTTAAACCGTCCCCGCCGTGGCCTTGGCCACGGCGGGTGGCTTTACCGGTAGAGCTCCCTCGCGATCACCAGCTTTTGCACCTCGCTCGTACCCTCGTAGATCTCGGTGACCTTGGCGTCCCGGTAGTAGCGCTCGACGCGGTAGTCGCGGTGGTAGCCGTTGGCGCCCAGAATCTGCACCGCCTCGCGCGTCACGCTGACCGCCAGCCGGCTGGCAAAGAGCTTGGCCATCGAGGCCTCGAGGGTAAACCGCTCGCCGGCGTCCTTCTTCCGGGCCGCGGCAAAAACGAGGCCCCGGGCGGCGGCGATCTCGGTCGCCATGTCGGCGAGCTTGAAGGCGACGCCTTCGAAATGACGAATCTTCTTGCCGAACTGCTCGCGTTCGTCGGCGTAGGCCTTTGCTAGGTCGAAGGCGGCCCGGGCAATGCCGAGCGATTGCGCGGCGATACCGATTCGCCCGGAATCGAGCCCCGCCAGGGCCTGGGCCAGCCCCCGCCCCACCTGACCCAGCACCTGATCGTCGGGGACGAAGACCTCATCCAGGCGCACCTCGGCGGTGTGCGCGGCGTGCAGACCCATCTTGGCCTCGGGCGGTCCGAAAGAAAGGCCAGGCGCATCCTTTTCGATCAGGAAGGCGGTGATCTCTTTCGGTCCCTCGCCGCTCCTGGCCATGACCACGTAGAGGTGGGCCTGACCGGCCGAGGTAATCCAGGACTTGGTTCCCGAAAGGATCCATCCGCCATCGACCTTTTTAGCCCTGGTCCGCATCGCGGCCGGGTCCGAACCGGCCCCCGGCTCGGTCAGGGCGAAGGCGCCGATCCACTCGCCCCGCGCGAGCGGCCGCAAAAAGCGATCCTTTTGCGCTTCGGTGCCGAACCTGGCCAGCATGTACTGGGGTAGGCCGCTGGTCACCGAAACGATCACCGCCACCGAGGGATCGGCGTAGGCGATCTCCTCAAGCGCCAAAGCCCAGCTCATGCTGTCCATCCCCGCACCGCCCCAGGCCTCGGGCGTGGTCATACCCAAAAGGCCGAGCTCGGCGAGCGCCCGAAGCTGGGGCCAGGGGTACTCGCCGCTTTCGTCGTAACGGGGGGCCTCGGGCCAGAGCACCTCCTGGGCGAAGGCCCGCACGGTTTGCTGCACGAGCTTTTGCTCTTCGGTCAACGGCAACATCAGATGTAGCGTATCATGACGCCACCGGAGAAAAAGCGCAATGCCCGGCTCAGCTCCCGCGATCCAGGGCGGCGGTGAAGGCGGCCATCCAGACCGGTAGGTCCGCGGGGTTTCGCGCCGTGATCAGGTGGCCGTCGACGACCGGGGCCTCGTCGAGGTAAATCGCCCCGGCGTTTTCCAGGTCGTCGCGGATCGAGTGGTAGCCCGTGAGCCGCCGGCCCCGGACCACCCCGGCGCTGATCAGCACCCAACCGGCGTGACAGATGGCCGCGAGGGGCTTTTGAGCCTCATCAACGGCCCTGACCAACGCCAGCACCGCCCCGTGGCGGCGCAGGCGATCGGGGGCGTACCCGCCGGGGATCACCAGACCGGCCAGGGCCTTTTCCCTCACCTCAGCGGCGGACAGGTCGGCCCGCATGGCAAAACCCGACTTGCTCCGGTAGACCCGGGCCTCGGGCCCGACCAGCAAGACCTCGGCCCCAGCTTCCTGCAGCCGGTAGTAGGGATAGATAAGCTCGCGCTCGTCGAAGAGGTCTTCGATCAAAACGGCGACGACCATCACTGCCCTCCTTCCTTTGCCCCTCCAGGGTAACCCCGCCGGCCGGAGAGGCGCCTCAGGAGCTCGTGGGTAATGTTGCCGGTCACGCCCCAAATGTCGTAGCCGCGCCAGGGATAGTGCCACACCCAGCGGCCATGCCGCGCCTCCCGGTACGCCGGGGCGGCGAAGAGGTCCTCGAGGGGCACCACCAGGATCTCCTCGACCTCCTCGGGGTTGGGCTCGAGATCGGGCAGCGCTTCGAGCGCCCCCACCACGGGCAGGATGGAAAACCCGGCCGGGGAAAAGACCGGCGGCAGGGCCCCGAGCAGGCGCACCGACTCCGGCCGCAGGGCGATCTCCTCCCAGGCCTCGCGAAGCGCCGCCCGGGCCGGGGTTTCACCGGCCTCGAGGCTCCCCCCGGGAAAGCTGATCTGACCCTTGTGGTGGCGAAGCGATCGCGAACGCACGGTGTAGACGAGGCGCTCGCCGGCCACCAGCGGCACGAGCACCGCCGCCGCAATAAGCCCCGGTGGCGGGGTCAAGGTTTCGGGGATGGGCTCGAACAAAGCTCCAGTACCGCCTCGCGCAACAGGACTTCCGGGTTTTGGCCTTGGGCACGGGCCCAGGCCACCACCTCAAGCAACACCCGCTTGAGGTCACCGCTCGATACCGCCTCGGCCACCCGCGCCTGGCTGCCCTCGGGGAGCCCAAGGGCCTTTTGCGCTTCATAGGCCCGCGCCAGCGCGCCGAGCGATGCTGGCACCCCGTCGCAGGGCGCCTTGCGCACCTTCCCCTCGGCGGCCTTGAGCTGCTCCCAGTTGGCCAGCACCTCGTCGGCGCTTTCCACCTGCGCTTCCCCGAAGACGTGGGGGTGGCGGTGGATCAGCTTGGTCACGATCGCCTCTTCCACGTCGTCATAACGCCAGCTTCCTTCTTCTTCCGCGATCACGGCGTGGAAGGCGACCTGGAGCAGCACATCGCCCAGCTCCTCCACCGTCGCCTCGCGATCGCCAGACAAAATCGCGTCGGCGGCTTCCGCCGCCTCCTCGAGGAGATAGGGCACCAGGCTCCTATGGGTTTGCTTCCTGTCCCAGGGGCAGCCGTCCGGAGCCCGGAGCCGGCGCATGACCGAGAGCAACCTCTCCACGGTTTTAACCTACCACCCGATGAAGGCCAGGTAAGCGTTCAGGATCGCCTGGCCGAAGAAGTAGGCCAAAACCCCGCCCAGGGCTAAAAAGGGGCCAAAGGGGATCCGCCGCTGGCCCAGCACCGCCCCGGTCAGCGCCCCGGCGACCACGGCGAAAAAAAGCCCGACCAGGAATGGGCCAAACCCCACCCAGGCCCCGAGCATGCCCGCGAGCTTGACGTCGCCAAAGCCGAGGGCCACCGCCTCGTCCCCCTCGTCGTCCTCGGTCCCCGGGACCAACGCCCAGTAAAGCCCCCCCAAAAGCGCGACCCCCCCGGCCGCGAAGAGCGCTCCCTTGACCGACTCAAAAAACGGTTGCCCCGCGCCCATCCACGCCGACCCCCAAACCAGCACCAGCGAAAGGAGCGAGACCGGCTCGGGGAGCTCAAAACGCCGCCGCGTTGCCCAGTTCAGCACCCAGTTAGCGACGCCGGCCAAAAGCCCCCACCAAGGGCCGAGGAGCGCCCCCACCAGGGCCGCCAGGTAGACCTGGTGAAACCCCACCGGCCACGACCCCCTTGCGTCCCGACCCCGCCGCAGCCAGAGCGCGCCGTAGCCCCCGATGAGCACGAGAAGGCCGCTTGCGAGCGCCGCACCCCCCAACGCCCCGGCCAAAGACGCCGCGCCGGAAAAGCTCGCGAAGACGAGCCCGAGCAAAAGGCCCCCATAGGTCAAAACGTCGGGGAGAATCTCGTGCTCGGCGTCAATGAAGGCGAGCGCAATCAAAATGGCGAGGAAGAACCAGGAAAACACCGCCTGGGGCCAGGGCAACCACCAGGCGGCAAAGGCAAAGAGCAGACCGGTTAGCGCCTCGACCAGGGGGTAGCGGGGCGAGATCCTGGCCCCGCACTGGCGGCAGCGACCTTTTTGCCACAGGTAGGAGAGGACGGGCACGAGCTCGGCCGGGGTGAGCCGTTTGCCACAATCCGGGCAGTGCGAGGGGGGAAAGACCACCGACTGCCCGCGGGGAAGGCGGTAGATCATCACGTTGAGGAAGGAACCGACGACCAGGCCCAACACGAACGCCCACGCCACCCACATGGCCCCCATTATCACTTCTTTTCTCACCCGATCCAGATACAATAAAGCGATATGTTCAGGGGCGAGGACATCGGAATCGACCTCGGCACCGCATCGGTGCTGATCTACATTCGCGGCCGCGGCATCGTGCTCAGGGAACCGAGCGTCATCGCCATGGTCCGCGATTCAAAGGACGTGAAGGCTGTCGGACTCGAGGCGTATCAAATGCTCGGCCGCACCCCGGGCAACATCGTCGCGGTCCGCCCCATGAAAGACGGCGTGATCGCCGACTACACCCTGACCGAACGCATGCTGACCCTCTTTTTGAAAAAGGTGCTCTCCCCGATGTCCCGCTTCTTCAAACCCCAAGTCATGGTCGGCGTGCCCTCGGGGGTCACCGAGGTCGAGCGCCGGGCCGTCGTGCAGGCCATCGTCGAGGCGGGGGCCAAGCGCGCCTTCCTCATCGAGGAACCGCTCGCGGCGGCTATCGGGGCCGGGATCAACATCGCCGAGCCCACGGGGAGCATGGTGGTCGACATCGGGGGCGGTTCCACCGACATCGCTGTGATCTCGCTGGGCGGCATCGTGGTCTCGGAGTCGCTGCGCATCGCCGGCAACGGCTTTGACGAGGCGATCGTGCGCTACGTCCGGGAGCGGCACAGCCTGCTCATCGGCGACCGCACCGCCGAAGAGATCAAGATCCGCATCGGCGCGGCGATGATCGAGGGTGAGGACGACGAGCTCGTGGCCGAGGTCCGCGGGCGCGACCTGATCACCGGACTGCCCAAGACCCTCGAGATCACCACCCAGGAGGTGGTCGACGCTCTCCGGGAGCCGCTGGAAAAGATCATCCTCGGCGTGAAGAAGACCCTCGAGAGCACGCCCCCGGAGCTGGTCTCCGACATCATCGACCGTGGCATTTTGCTCACCGGCGGCGGCTCACTGCTCAAGCACCTCGACAAGCTCCTCCAGGAGGCCACCGGCGTCCCGGTGGTGGTGGCCGAAAACGCCCTCGACGCCGTGGCCATGGGCACGGGCCGGGCCCTGGAGATGCTCGATGTCCTGAAAGACACGCTGGTGAGTTCCGACAACGTCCTCAGGCACTAGGGAGGCACCATGGAGCTTTGGGAACTGCTGCCCCACCGCTACCCCTTTTTGCTCGTCGATCGCGTGATCGAGGCCGACGAGCGCCGCTTCAAGGTGATCAAGAACGTCACCTACAACGAGCCGCACTTTCTCGGCCACTTTCCCGGCCACCCGGTCATGCCCGGCGTCCTCATCATCGAGGCCATGGCCCAGGCCTCGGTGGCGAGCCTCAAGCACCACCCGGAATTCACCCCAGGTAGCATCCCCTACCTGGCCGGGGTCGACGGGGCGCGCTTTTTGAAACCGGTCCGTCCCGGAGATACGCTGGTCCTCGAGGGCGAGCTCCTTTTCCTTCGGCGCCGGATGGCCAAGACCAAAGTCTCGGCCAGGGTCGAAGGGGAAGAGGTCGCCCGGGCCGAGATTACCTTCGTCGTACGAAAAGATGCGTAAACGCCTCGACGCCTACGTTCTCAACGAAGTTCTCCCCATCTTTGCCGCTTCCGCTTTTTTCTACACCGCGGTTTTCCTCTTCGGCTTTTTCTACGTGGGCAGTCGCTGGCTTTCGGGCATTCCTCTAGGCCTCATTCTGAAATGGCTCGCCTACCACGTCCCCGGCGTTTTGGTCCAGGTTCTGCCCATGGCCATGGTGACCGCGATCGTAGTCCCTTTTGGACGCCTGGCCAGCGAGGGAACGATCCTCGCCGTCCAAGCCGGGGGCATTCCACTCCGCCGCCTGGCCCTGCCCGCGCTGTTGCTCGGCCTCGTGGTCGCCGGCGCCTCGCTGTGGCTCAACGAGAGCGTCGCCCCCAAGACCAACGAAAAGGTCCGGGTGCTCTGGTGGGAAGAGATGCACACCAACGGTCGCGGTCTGGTCCGGCTCAAAGGGCAAAACATTCCCCTTGGCAACGGTCTTGAGCTCTACTTCAAGGACTACGACTACGCCCGCGACGAGATGGTCAACGTTCGCTTGCAGAAGTGGGAGGGCCGAAAAGCCACGATCATCTTCGCCAAACGCGGCACCTACCGCAACAACGTGCTCAAACTCAAAGGGTACGCGCTCTACCGCGTCGACTACGACCAGATCCCCGCGCTGGAAAAGGCAGAGGGCCAGGCGCTTGCCGATGCGGTTCGAAAGGTGTTTCTCGGGGCCATGCTCCCCCAACGCCCGGACGCCGTTCTCACCATTAAGAGCGGGCTTTCCCGGGGAGAAGCCATCGCCCGTTTCGCCGATCCCCTCGCCGCCGACACCTGGAGCCTCTCCCGGGCCTGGCGCGACATGAACAACCCCAAGCTCCCAGGCCCCGAGCGTCGGCAGGCCGCAGTGATGTTCCACTCGAAGATCGCCCTGCCGCTCGCCAACCTGGTGCTGGTGCTCATCAGCCTGCCGCTCGCCGTGCGCTACGCCAGAACGCCCGGACTTTCGCTGGGGCTCAGCGTCATCATCGCGGTTGGCTTTTACCTGGTGTTCCTCTTTGGCCGCTCCATGGGCGAGATCGGAATCCTGCCGCCAGCGCTCGCGGCGTGGGGGGCGGATTTGATCTTCGCCGCCATCGGACTGGCGTGGTTGCGAGGGTAAATGGAGAAGATGCGGGCGCTCTTCCTCTCGGCCTCCTTCGGTGGCGGGCACCAAAACGCCAGCCTGGCGCTTCAGGAGGCCCTCGCCATCGAGGGGCATGACCGCGACTACCTCGGCTACATCCCCTGGTGGGAAAAGCTCCCCGTGCTCGGGATCTACGCCTTCTCGCTCCGTTACTGGCCGGGCTTTTACCGCTGGTTCTACCACTGGACGAACCGCCCCAGCGAACCCCGCATCATCACCGACCGCTTCGCCACCAGCGGCGCGGAAGGGCTGATGCGCGACCTCAAGCGGCTGCGTCCCCAGGTGGTGATCAGCAGCTACCCGACGGCCGCGGCCCTGGTGGGCCACGTCCGGAAAAACCTGGGCGGCGACTTCGCCAACGTCCTGGTCCTCACCGACCTGCGCGCCCACCGGCACTGGGCCCGTCCCGAAGCCGACCTCATCCTGGCCTCGAGCGAGGAAGCCCGCCTCGACCTCCTGAACCACGGCATCGACGAGCACCGCGTGGTGGCGACCGGCATCCCCGTCCGCCGCATCTTCAGCAACCTCCCGGCTAAGGAAGCTCTGCGAGCCAAGCTCGGCCTCGACGAGCGGCCGGTGGTGATCATCGCCAGCGGCGCCACCGACGCCTACCGAGCCAAGAGCCAGGTTCTGCGCGCGCTCTTTGAAACCAACATCCCCTGCCAGGTGGTCGCCTTCCAAAACCGGACCCGGCCAGAAACCCGGGAGCTGGAAAAGAGCACGCTCCACCTGCTGCCCACCGGCCCCGACTTCCCCCATTACCTCGGGGCCGCCGACCTGGTGCTGGGGAAGGCCGGGGGGCTCACCGTCGCCGAGGCGCTGACCGTGGGCCGCCCCTACCTGGTCTACGAACCCATCCCCGGCCACGAGGAAGAAAACGCCCGCTGGCTGGTGGCCAAGGGGGCCGGGATCTGGGCCCGGGACAAAAGGTCGCTGGCCCGGGCGTTGCGCGCGCTGCTCACCGACCCGCCCTACCGCCAAAGCCTGGCCGAGCGGGCCCGGGCCCTGGGCAGACCGCGCGCCGCGGCCGACGCCGCCGAGCGCATCCGGGCGCTCCTGGAGGTTCGGGTATGAACGCGCTGGGCTACGGTCTGGGGACCCTGGCCCTGCTCCACGCCGGACTCCCCTGGGCCATCCACCAGCGACTGGGGCTCGGGATCGCGCTCCGCGCCCGCGGCGGTCGGGGCCAGGTTGCCCTGACCTTCGACGACGGCCCGGATCCGCGCACCACCCCCGGCGTCCTCGAGGCCCTCGATCGCCACCAGGTCCGGGCCACGTTCTTCATGCTGGGCGAGCGCGCCGTGAAATCGCCCCATCTGGTCCGGGAGATCGCCGCCGCCGGGCACGAGGTCGCCTTGCATGGCCATCGCCACCGGCACGCCTGGTTCCGCCTTCCCTGGGAGGCAGCCGCGGACGTCCAGCGGGGCTACGACGCGCTGACCAAAATTCTTGAGCATCCCCCCCGCTTTTACCGTCCGCCCCACGGCGGCTGGACCTGGCCCCTTTTGCAAAAGGTCCGTCGGCTCGGGCTCACCCCCGTCCAGTGGGGCCTCGAGGCCGGAGACTGGGTGGCCGGCGCGACGCCGGAGGCCATTGCCGCCAAGGTCATCCGCCTCATCAGCCCGGGCACCATCGTGGTGATGCACGACGCGGGACCGGGCGGCGCGAAGAGTCCCGGCGCCCTCGAGCGCCTCCTGCCCGAGCTCCTCGATCGCGGCTACCGCCCGCGAAGACTCGGCGACCTCGAGCTCGTCTTCGGCGGTCTCCCCGAAGCTCTCCCAAAGCTCGTGGCCCCGGCCGAAGCCCTCTTCGCCCGACTCTATAAGGTCGAACCGGCCTTTTACGGGGCCCACTCGGTTTTCCGGCTGGCCCCGGCCCCGCTGCCCGTGGCCACGCCGGAGTTTCCCAAAGGCACCCCCGGGCTTGAGATCCACCTCGATTCCGAACGGATGCGGCGCACGGCCGAAGCCGGCACCTTCGTCGCCTACCGCCGGGTCCGGGCCTCAATGGCCGACCTGGCCCGCGCACTGCGGGAACGCGCGCACCTCGCGAACGTCGAGGTGATCTTCGCCGTCACCCTGTTTTGGGAACTCCTCGGCCCGCTGGGATTTTCCGTCCAGCCGCTCCCGCCGGGCTCGGCCCGGCGGCTCGGCGCTTGGATGTACCTCCTCCACCGCCTCTACGGCGGTCGCCCGCTCAAACGGGTCGAGCCCCGGCTCATCTATATGCCGAAGTCGGCGCTGCTCTCTCGCTACGGCTAGCGTCGCCGCCCGAAAACAGACGGGCCTGGGCCAGCGCCATCCCCACCGACACCCAAAAGACCTCGCCCAGATGAAGACTTGGCACCGCGGTCGGGTTATCCACCAGCCCCATGGCCATGAAACCGGTAAAGATCGCCGCCAGCAAGGGCTCTCGGGCCCGGAAGACCACGTAGCCGGCAAAGAGGTAGAGGACGAGCCAGCCCAGCGTCCCCACCACGCCGCTTTCGCCCAGGGCCTGGAGAACCACGTTGTGGGCGATCAGCCAGGCGCCGTAGAAGGGCTCGAGCCAGCTCGGGCAACGCACCCCCAACCGCTCGGCGGCATCCCAAAGCCGGCACCCACCCCGGTAGAGAAAAGAGAGGTAGGGGCCGAGCTGGTAAGGGCCAACCCCGCCGATGGGGTGAGCACTGAACGCCGCTACCGCTCCTTCCCACACCTTGTCGCGCCCCGAAAGGTTCCCCAGGTTGAGCAAGCGGGTGATCGCCCCCACCCGCCGCTCGCTCTCGGCC
>WIAM01000123.1 GCA_015519965.1 Thermaceae bacterium | reverse complement strand
TTGAGCTCGGCTTCACCGAAGACCCCACGCCGCCGATGTACGCCGCCAAGGAGGTGGTCATCCCCTGGATCAAGTTCCCCGGGGTCATCCCCTGGCTCGGCCCGGAGATGCGCTCGACCGGCGAGAGCATGGGGCTCGACGAGGACCCCTACCTCGCCTACTACAAGGCCGAGCTCGGCGCCGGACAAACGCTGCCCCTTAAGGGCAAGGTCCGCTTCATCGACGTCGATGCCGAAACCAAGCAAGCGTACCTCGAGGCCGGTTTCGTCGAAACCGAGGGGGCCGACTACGATCTCCTGCTCGCCTTTGCCCCCGATGCCGAGCTCAGACGCGCGGTCGAGTCGGGAAAGCCCTTCATTACCACCAAGGCCGGCGCGCGGTGGTCCCTCGGGGCCATCCTCGCGGCGCGCGAAAGAACGCCCGTCATTCGGTCGCTGCAGTCATGGCACCAGGGGTAAAGGACCTCACCCGCATCCTCCACCCTGGCCATCCGGTCTGGCCTGGGGATGCCCCCTTTGAACTCAAACCCACCGCCACCTTCCCCAAAGACGGCGTGCTGGTCCACGAGGCCCGGCTCTCACTGCACACGGGGACGCACCTCGAGGGCCCGGGCCACGTGCTCCGTGGGGGCGCCGGGATTCTCGACTTTCCTCCGGAGCTGATGCTCGCGGAGGGCATCCTCCTCGATCTCGAGGCCCCCCTCCCCCAGACCCTCCCGGCGCTGGTTTTTCTTAAAACCGGTGAACCCGACACCTGGCGCGCGTTCCCCGAGGTCTATCGGCCCCTGCCGCCCAAACTGGCCCGGGCGCTGGTTGACCTGGGGGCAAAGCTCGTCGGCACCGACGCCCCGAGCGTCGATCCCATCGATTCCCGCGACCTCGAGGTCCACCACCTCCTGGCGCGGGCAGGGGTGTGGGTCCTCGAGGGGCTGGCGCTGGCAAGCGTCGGGCCGGGGCGTTATCGCTTTGGCGTCTTCCCCCTTCGCCTGGCGGCGGAAGCCGCCCCGGCGCGGGTGTTGGCGTGGGAAACATAGCAAGCGCCCCCGGCTTTGCCGGGGGCTGAAATCTGGGCGTTCTTACTTCTTTTTCTGCGAGGCCTGGGCGGCGTCGGCGTTCATCCGCTTGCGGTCGGGCTTGATGCGGGCAGCCTTGCCCCGGCGCTCGCGGAGGTAGTAGAGCTTGGCCCGGCGTACCTTACCCCGGAAGGTGACCTCGATCTTGTCGATGAGCGGCGAGTGTAGGGGGAAGATCCGCTCCACACCCACGCCATGCGAGATCTTGCGCACGGTGAAGGTGGAGTTGAGCCCGTGGTGCTTCATCTTGATCACCGTGCCCTCAAAGGCCTGGATCCGCTCGCGGTTCCCCTCGACCACCCGGTAAGCAACCCGCACCGTGTCGCCGGGGCGAAACTCGGGAATCTCGCTTTTGAGGTAGGGTTTTTCAACCACCTTGAGTAGCGCGCCTTTGTTGATCCTCATCGTATTTCTCCTTTCCAAGCGGAGCCTTTTGGCTCATTGGAATGTGCCTTTTTGGGCCCGCCGGCCCAACTCCCAAAGTATAACAGGCCCTGGGGTAAATGAAAAAGGCCCGGCAAACGCCGGGCCTTTTCGCGCACGGGGGTGCGCTTAGAAGTCGACGCCGTAGGCCAGCTTGAAGCCCTGGGCAAAGTTGCCGCTGTTGTCGACGAAGCTCGCGAAGGTCGCGGTGAGATCCCAGTAGGTCCAGGAGAGCTCGTAGCCGGTGAGGGTGCCACCGGCGCCGGCAGTGCTGGTGTAGATGGTGCTCTGGCTGGCGTCGAAGGCGTTGTCCGCCTGACCCACGCTCAGGTCAAGACCGGTCGCGGAGTAGCTCGCGTAGTTGGCGCTGAAGGTGGAGTTCGGGCCGAAGAGGAACTCGGCAAACTTCACGCCGGCGAACCACTTGGTCTCGGCCTGACCACCGGTCGAGGTCCGGGCCACGTAACCACCGCTCAGGCTGGGCTTCAGGACGATGGCCAGCGGATCGGTCTCAACCTTGGCGCCGTACTTGACGGTGTTGGTGCTGGCGGTGAGGTCGGCGTAGTAACCACCGAGGACGGTCAGGTTGAGGATGCCCAGCTTGCCCGAGAAATCGCCGTAGGCGTTGAGGGTGGTCTGGGGAGTAACGTAGTCGGTCATGTAGCTGACGGTGAAGTCGAGGCCCTTGATGAAGGCGCTGTCGGAGCCGCCGTCGTGGCTCAGGCTGCCGCCGTAGGCGCTGGAGTAGGTCGCGCCAGGCGCCGAACCGGTGATCGACGACGCCGGGGTGCCGGAGCTGAAGGCGGCCTTGTAGTAGCCCTGGATGGTGAAGGCGCCGGCGTTCAGGGTCACGGTCGCGCCGTAGGCGTTGTAGGCGGTGCCCACCAGGGTGTAGCTGTCGTAGTAGCCGTCGAGGGTGAAGACGCCGAGGGTGGCGCTGCCGTTCACGCCAAAGCCGGTCTGATCGACGGCGAAGGGCGCGCTGTTGTTGGAACCACCCACGCCGTCGGCCGACATCACGTTGGTGCCGGTCACGGTGGCGGCGATGTTGCGGTAGTTGCCGCCGATGCTCAGCACGCCGAGCTTGGCGTCGGCCTTGACGTAGTAGCTGGCAGCGGCGCCGGTCGAGCCATCCTTGAAGTACTCGCCCATCACGTTGATGGGGCCGAGGCTAGCATCCGCGCTCACGCCGTAGACGGCCTCAGGCAGGGTGTCCTGCTTGAGGTAGGCGCCGCTCAGGCTGAAAGCGTCGGAGGGCTTGATCGCCGCGCGCACGCCGTAGAAGTAGTCGTAGCCACCGGGGTTGTTGTTGCCGTAGACGGCGGTGATCTCCGCGCCGAGGAAGCCGGGCTGGAGCGCGAGCACCAGGCCGTGGCCGTAGCTGTTGGCGTCGTTGTCGAAGTAGTACTCGCTGAACTTGCCGTTGACGCTCCGGCCGAAGGTGGCGGTGAGCTTCTGGCCCTCAGCCACGGTGAAGGTGGTGGAAACGGTGTCGACGTTCAGCGAGAGGGGGACACTGCTGCCGGCGCTGGGGTTGGTCCAGTTGCCGGAGAAGCTGAACTGCACCAGCTGGTCGTGGGTGTTGACGCCATCGCCCTGCGAGGTGGCGGAGAGCTTCTTGGTCTGGAAGCTCACCATCAGGCTGGCCGTGGTCTGGCCACCAGTGCTGGTGAGACCCTCGGCGTCGTTGAGGGGCGTGCCGTTTTGGTCAGTGTCACCGGCGCTGAAGGCGCTCTTGAAGAGACGGTCGGTGTCGTAACCACCAAAGCCACTGGCGTTGATGGCGGTGTAGTCAAGCGTGAGCGAGCCGGAGATGCTGAAGCCGTTGTTCTCCAGGGTGCCGACGCGCTGGTCGAGGTCGCCGAGCTTGCCCTCGAGGTCCGAGACCTTGCCGTTGAGGTTGGCCAGGTCACCCGAGAGGGCCTGGACGAACTCGGTGAGCGCCGCCAGGTCGCTGGCCTTGGCGAAGCCCTTGGGCTGGGCGCTCTTCAGCGCGACAACCTGCTTCTCCAAACCGGCCACGCGGTCCTGGAGGTCCAGCACGTCCTGGTTCAGGAGGACGGCCAGCTCGTTGAGAGCCTTGATGCCATCGGCGTTGGCGCCGACCTTGGTGGCGAGCGACGACAGATCGCCTTTGAGGGCATCCACCTGGCTGGCGACCGCTTCCGCCTGGGCCCGCGCGGTGTCGGCGGCCACGGCAGCAGCCTCAACCTTGGCCTCGAGGTCGCGGAGCGCGGCCTTATCGAAGCCCATCTGCGCCTTGGGGCGCTTGGCCAGCGCGGCCTTGACCTGGTCGATCTGGGCCTTCAGCTTGGCCACGTCGTCCTTGGTGGCGACGTTGTCCTCGAGGGCCGAGACGCGCACCCCCAGCGAGGCCAGCTCGGAGGCCAGCTCCTGCACCGCGTTGCGCAGCGCAGTCACGGTCTCCTGATCGACGCCACCCTTACCCGCGGCGATCTCGGCCTGCACGCGCTCAAGGACGCGGTAGACCACGAGCGCCAGCTGGTAGCGGGTGACGTACTCGTTGCCCCGGAAGGTGCCATCCGGGAACCCGAGGATGACGCCCTCGGCCGCGAGCTTGTTCACCGCCTCCTCTGCCCAGTGCCCCGAGGGGACATCCGAGAAGTTGGCGGAGGCGAAGCTCAAGCCCAGTACGGCCAAGAGCCCCGCAAACAGTAACCCTAGCCTTTTCATATCTTCCTTACACCCCCTTCAGGTGTCGGAGGGGGCCGCGGGGCGAGTTTCCGCGTTTCCTCTCCCGCGCGCCACCCCAAGGCACGCACTGCCATCCGCTCTTCAGTGGAATCTCATGCGTGCCCAAGAACGATGGTACGTGCGTTTAACCCCGGGTGTCAAGCAAAAACCGCTATATTAATGGGCGTCGGCGTGCTTCGCCGGGGAAAGGCGGTGAGAAAAAAGACACGTCAGCGGGAAGCGCAGGGGGAGCCAAGGCCGAAATGCACGGCCCTCGCTCCTCACGAGGTGGCGGACCCCGAAAGGGGATAACCGGCCAGCGCCGGGAAAGATCGAAGGATCCGCGGATGCCGCCAGGGTGACGCCCCACCCTCCCGCCCCGAAAGGGAAGCCCGAAGGGAAAGCCAGGTCGCGAGGCCGGGACAAACTGAGGGCAGGGCCAACGGAAAACACCCAAAGGCCATCGGCATATCCGGTTGTCAAGACCGGTCGCGGGGGCTGACGCTTTCGGCCCTTTAGACCGGGAAAGGGGAATTCATGTGCGGAATTGTTGGTTACGTTGGCTATCGTAACGCCACCGATGTGCTCATCGAGGGGCTGCGCCGGCTCGAGTACCGGG
>WIAM01000122.1 GCA_015519965.1 Thermaceae bacterium | reverse complement strand
GTCCAGGCGAGTCCGGGGTCGAGGTAGTCGGCCCGGTTGGCGAACACGGTACCGGTTTCGATCCTTTCCCCGAGGCGGGCCGCGCGCTCGAGGTCGCGCGTCCAGAGCGAAGCGGTCAGGCCGTAGCGGCTGTCGTTCACGAGGCGCAGGGCTTCTTCGTCGTTTCGGACCTTCATGATGCCGACCACCGGCCCGAAGCTCTCTTCAACCATCACCCGCATGCTGTGGTCGACGTTCACGAGCACCTGGGGCGCTAGGTAAGGGGTGCCGGGCCGGTCGGCGGGGAATGCCCCGGGGTCGATCAGGGCCTCGGCCCCTTTGGCCACCGCGTCTTCGATTTGCTCCCGGACCCACTCGGCGGCCCTGGTGCGAACCAGAGGGCCGAGCGTGGTCTCTGGGTCGAGGGGGTTTCCCAGGCGGTAGCTTTGGACGGTTTCGACGAAGCGGTCCACGAACTCGTCGTAGACCGCCTGGTGGACGTAGATGCGCTCGATGGCAGCGCAGGACTGGCCGGCGTTGAAAAAGGCGCCGTCGACCGTTTCCCGGACCGTGAACTCGAGGTCGGCGTCCTCCATCACGTAGGCGGGGTCCTTGCCCCCGAGCTCAAGGCCCGTACCAACGAAGCGGCTCGATGCGGCCCTGACCACGGCGTGGCCGCCGGGAACCGAGCCGGTGAAGGCCACGAAGTCGATCCGCGGGTCCTGGATCATTTTGGCGACGGTTTCGTGGTCGGTATGGAGATACTGGAACACCCCCGGCGGCAGCCCCGCGGCCTGGAAGGCCTCGAGGTAGCGCTCGGCGACCAGTGGGGTTTGGGAAGACATCTTGAGGATGACCGCGTTCCCGGCCACCAGCGCGGGCACGACGGTGTTGACCGAGGTGAGCCAGGGATAGTTCCAGGGGGCGATCACCAGCACCGTGCCCAGGGGTTCCCGGCGTATATAGCGAACAAAGCCCGCTTTGGGTTTCGGCGTGAGGTCGGCGAGGGCCCTTTCGGCGATCTCGAGCATGTACTCGGCCCGCTCCTTGAAGCTGCGGTTGAGCTCCCAGGGGCTGTGGGTGATCGGCCGGCCCATCTGCCAGCTGAGCTCCTCGCCGAGCTCGTCGGCGCGATTCACGATCCAGGCCACCGCCCGCGCCACGATTGCCACGCGCTCTTCGAGCGGCACCAGGCGCCAGGATCTTTGGGCGGTACGGGCCCGTTCTAGGGCGTACTCGACGTCTTCGTCTGTGGCGAGCTCGCGCTCGAGGTAGACCGAGCCGTCCACCGGGGAAATCGTCTTTTGCACCTTTTTCATCGCCCGCTCCTTACTCGGGTGTGACGTAGGCGGCGGTGATGCCGCCGTCCACCCGGAGCTCGGCGCCGGTCATATAGGAGGACTCGTCCGAGGCCAAAAAGAGCGCTGCCCGGGCCATTTCCTTGGCCTCGCCGAAGCGTCCCATCGGGATATGGACCAGCCGCCTTTGTCGCTTTTCTTCGGTGTCCAGGAACTTCATCAAGAGCTCGGTGCGCAAGGGGCCCGGAGAGAGGGCATTCACGCGGATGTTCTCGCGCGCGTGGATCACCGCCAGCTCCCGGGTCATGGAGAGCACCGCGCCTTTGCTCGCGGTGTAGGCGATCTGGGGTGTCGCCGCCCCCAGGGTGGCGACGAAGGAAGCGGTGTTGATCACCGACCCGCCGCCGGCGCGCCGGAGGGCGGGGATCCCGTACTTGCAGCCCAGGAAGACGCCGCGGACGTTGATGGCCAGCGTTTTCTCGAAAACGTCCAGTGGCGTACCCACCGCGTCGCCGTCGCCTGAGAGCATCACCCCGGCGTTGTTGAAGAGCACGTCGAGCTTGCCGAAGGCGGCTTCGGTCTCGGTCACCATCCGCTCGGCATCTTCAGGGTTTGCGACGTCGGCCGGCACGAAGATGGCCTCGCCGCCCCGAGCCCGGATGGTCCCGACCACCTCGTGCCCGGCCGCTTCGTTGAGGTCCACCACCGCGACCCTGGCCCCTTCCGAGGCAAACAGGAGGGCCGATTCCTTGCCGATGCCGCTCGCGGCCCCGGTGATCAGGGCCACCTTGTCCTTGAGCCTTTGACCCGCCATGCCTTAGCCTACTGCGGCGACGTCCCGCTGTGACTTTGGCCTCAGATCCGCTCGAAGTAGCGCATCCGTTCCCAGTCGGTCACGGCTTCGCGGAAGGCTTGCCACTCGGTCTGGAAGAAGTGGACGTAGTGGGCGTGGACTTCCTCGCCGAGGACCTCCTTTGCCACTTCGCTCTCGGCGAAGATCCGGGTGGCCTCCTCGAGGCTCTGCGGGACACGCGGGAGTTCGCGGGCGGCGTAGACGTCGCCTTCGAAGATGGGCGGAGGTTCGATTTTTTCCTCGAGGCCCAAAAGGCCGCTCGCCAGCATGGCGGCGTAGGCCAGGTAGGGGTTGGTGTCGGCGCCGGGGATGCGGTTTTCGATCCGTAGGCTGTTCCCCCGCCCCACCACCCGGAAGCCCGCGGTGCGGTTGTCGTAGCTCCAGGCCAGCCGCGTCGGGGCCCAGGATGCGTCTTCGTAGCGCTTATAGCTGTTGACCGTGGGGGCGTAAAAGACCATGAAGTCTGGGGCGTAGCGAATGAGGCCGCCGAGGAAGTGGCGAAAGATGGGTGAGACCCGCGCCCGGCCCACGGGCTCGTCGCCGACAAAGGCGTTCGTCCCCTCGCGCCATAGGCTCATGTGGATGTGGCAGCTCGATCCGGCCCGTCCGTTCATGAACTTGGCCATGAAGGTCACCGCCAGATCCTGCTGGTCGGCGATCTCCTTGAGCGCCTCCTTAAAGAGCACGTGCCGGTCGGCCGATTCCAGCGCCTCGGCGTAGCGCAGATTGATCTCGTGCTGGCCCAGGCCCCACTCCCCCTTGGAGTTTTCCACCGGAATCCCCGAGCGCTTGAGGTCGCGTCTGGCGGCGGCGGTGAAGGGCTCGCTGCGGGCTCCCTGGAGGATGTGGTAGTCCTCGAGGTACCAGCCGCTCGGAACCAGGTTCTGGTAGCCGCGTTTAGCCGCCTTGGCGTAGGGGGTTTCAAAGAGGTAGTACTCGAGCTCGGAAGCGGCCATTGCCGAAAACCCCTTTGCCTTCGCGGCCGAAAGCTGCGCTTTGAGGATGTTCCGCGGTGCCATGGCGACGGGCTCGTGGCTTTGGTCCTCGACGACGTCGGCGATCACGATCGCCGAGTTTTCCGCCCAGTGCCAGGCGGCGAGGCGCAGGGTGCTGAGGTCGGGTACCAGGTGCACGTCCCCGTAGCCGCGTTCCCAGTTGGCGAAGGCGTAGCCGGGTACGGGGTTCATCTCCATGTCCACGGTGAGGAGGTAGTCGCAGGCGTGGGTGCCCGCCCGTGCTGCCTCCTCGAGGAAGAACTCGGCGTCAAAGCGCTTTCCCATGAGCCGTCCGTAGAGGTCGGGAAAGGCGACGATGACCGTTTCAACCTCGCCATCGGCGATCAAATCGGCGAGGGTCTCCAGGCTCAGCTTGCCTTGTCTTTCCATGATGTTAAGGAGTATATCCCCGACGTCTCCCGCTTCATCCGCCCCTCATGGCTGGGCGGCCAAAATGGGCCATGGCAGCGAGCGGCGGCAGTGAACCCCTGGGGGCCAAGGCCGAGCGTTTTTTGCGTCAGGCAAGGGGCGTGCGACGTCCCCACACCGACGACATCTTTGTCCGTCGGGCCTACCTCGGTCCCGATGAAGTCCGGGTCGAGAATTATCTCCGGCCGCGGCCCATCGCCTTTTTCAACCCCGGGGCCGTGCTACGGGGCGACGTGGTGCACGTCTTCCCCCGCCTCATCTTCGAGTACTACAGCTACGCCTCGGCCGTGGGCCATTTCGAGGTTCCGGTCCAGGTGCTGCTCTCGGGCCGCTTTTCCCGCCCCGTTCCTGTGGATATCGTGCTCTACCCCACCGAGCGCTTCGATGCCGTCCGCGGCTGTGAGGACGCCCGGGCCCACTGGATGGGGGATGGCTATGCCCTCTTTTACACCGCGGTCGGCAAGCTCGGCGAGGCCTGGAAGACCGACAGCAAGGACGTCTTTACCGCCGCCCTGGCGCTGGCGGAACTCGGGGAAGATTTGCGCCTTCGCCGCAAGGGCTTGATCCGGATCGAGGGGCGGGACGAGGAGGCGCACATTCCGGTCAAAAACGCGACCTTCCTGGATGGCGAGGCCTTTTTGCTCCGGCCGAGCCTGCCCGGGATCCCCGACACCTGCTGGCGGGGGCGGCTCGACCGGGCCACGCTCGAGGCCCGCGATCTCGAGCCGGTGCTCGCCCCCGAGCCCTTCGAGTACAAGGTGGGCTGGTCGACAAACGCAGTGGCCCTGGGGGACGGCACTTTCCTCGTGGGGTATCACGGGATTTTTAAAGAGGATCTTTCCTACCGCCATGGGCTGGCCCACCTCGACGGCCAGGGGGCGTTGCTCGGGGTCTCGGACTACCTGCTCGCGCCCCAGGGACTGAACGAGTGCTACGGCGACCGGCCGCTCACGCTGTATGGCAACGGCCTTTTCATCTATAACGACGAACTGGTTTGGGTTGGCGGCGTTGGCGATTACGCCATCGGCGTCTTTAGCGCGCCGCTCGAGGCGGTGATGGCGCGGATCCGGCCCCTGGTCTAAGGGCCCCGCCGTGGCTTTTGCCACGGCGGGGCCCAAAAAACGCAAACGACCGACGTTTGGGCTCAAAGAGGTGAGCGTTTGGGGTGGAAGGCGAGGCCCGCACGCGCTTCTTTGAGCGCGAGCTGGCCGCAGGCCGCCCCCACGTCCACCCCGCGGCTCCAGCGCACGGTGACCGGGATGCCCTCGGCCTCGAGGACCGCGGCAAAACGGCGAATTCCCTCCCGGGGCGTGCCCGAGACCGGCGCCCCGTTCCAGGGGTTAAAGGGGATCAGGTTGACGTGGGCCACGATGCCGCGCCGCCTCACCAGCTCGGCGACCTTTTTCGCCTGCCAGGGGTGGTCGTTTTGGCCTTTGAGCATGACATATTCCAGGGTCACCCGGCGGCGGGTTGCCTGGAAGTAGTCGGCCACGGCGTCGAGGATCTCTTCCACAGGGTAGGCCTTGGCGGTGGGGATGATCTTTTTTCGGGTATCGTCGTCCGGGGCGTGGAGCGAGAGCGCGAGCTTGACCCCAAGGCCCAGTTCGGCCAGGCGGCGAATCCCCCTGGGGATGCCGACCGTCGACAGCGTGATTCGCCGGGGGCTCATGGCGAGCGCGTTCTTGTTGATCATCCGGCGCGCGGCTTTGGCCACCGCCTCGAGGTTCAAAAGCGGCTCGCCCATGCCCATGAGCACCACGTTGCGGATCTCGCGGGGGCCGATTCCTTGGTGGTAGGCGATGGCCAGGAGCTGGTCGAGGATCTCCCAGGGGCTGAGGTTGCGGCCGAGGCCCAGGGCGCCGGTGGCGCAGAAGGTGCAGCCCACGGGACAGCCGACCTGGCTCGAGAGGCACACCGTCTTGCGGTCGCGGTAGGGGAGGTAGACGGCCTCGGTCTGTTGCCCGTCGAGGAGGGTAAAGAGGTACTTGACCGATCCGTCGGATGAGGGGAAGGCCTGGATGAGCGAGAACTCGCCAAGACGCCAGGTTCGGGCGAGCTCGTCCCGGAAGCTCCGGGGGAGATCGGTCATCTCTTCGAACTCCCGCGCGCCCTTTTTGTAGAGCCAGCTTGAGATCTGGGCCTTGCGAAAGCCGCGCCCCGGGAGCCCGTCGACTGGCTCGGCCTCGAGGATCGAGGGGCGGGGGTCGGTCTCGGTCGGTTTCACGGCGAACCTCCCGGCGGGCCGAGGTGCTCTTCGAAGAGGTAGGCGAGGCGGGTGCGGGCGCCGTCCTGCGAGCCGAAGATGCTGCGCAAGAGCTCGCCGCCCGGGGCAAAAACCAACCAGTGCGGCGTCCCCTCGATGCCCCAGGACTGGGCGATCTCCCCGTCGAGGTCGAGCGCCACCGGGAAGGGGAGCTTGGCGAAGTCGCGGGCGAAGGCCACGAGCTGGGGCAGGACTTGGTCCCGATCATAGCGCTTGTGGCCGTGGGCGGTGTGGATGGCAAGGGCATGGAAGCGGTCGCCGTAGTCGCGCCGCAGGCGTTTGAGGAAGGGAATGCCGCGGGCGATGCACCCCGGGCACTCGAGGTTGAAAAACATCACCACCCCGAGCCGGTCCCACGCTTTCGGGGCGGCGAGGGGGTCCTTCCACACGAATTCGTCGGGCCAGCGTCCCATTGCCATCCTCTCACTCTAAATTGCGGCGCCCTCGGCATCAACGCTTGAGGTGGACCACGGTGACGCCGTGACCGCCCTCATAGGGCATGGCGTCGTGGAAACGCTCCACCCGTTTATCCCGCTTGAGCGCCTGGCGAATGGCTGTCCGCAGGGCTCCGGTCCCCTTGCCGTGGAGGATGCGGACCGGCGACTCCTTGAGGGCCCTGGCTTCGGTCAAAAACTCATCCAGCGCCAGGAGCGCTTCTTCCACGCTCAGGCCGCGCACGTTGAGCTCGGGTTCGAAGCCCGATTTCACCACCACCGCTTCTTTGGGCTTTGGTGCCCCGGTATCCCGTGGTCGGAGGTGGGCGGCGGGCACCGTGACCTTAAGCGCCCCGAGCTGCACCACCGCTTCGCCGCCGGAGATCCGGATCAGCTTGCCCTTGGCGCGGTATTCCGGAACCTCGACCAGGGTGCCTGGCTTGAGCTCGGCGAAGGGCGTGGGTTTTGGCTGGGGCCGCACCTGCTCGCGCAGCTCGAGCACGCGCTTCAGGGCATCCTTTTTCGCCTGGGGGGATTTGGCCTGGGCCTTGAGCCGCTTGATCTCGCGCTCGGCGGCCAGGAGCAGGCTGTCCGCCTGCTGGCGCGCTTCTTCGAGGCGCTTTTGCCGTTCCGTCTCGATCGCCGCCAGCTCGCTGGCCAGCTTGGCTTCGAGCGCTTCGGCCCGCCGGCGCGCCGCCTCGGCCTCGGCGCGGGCGGCCTCGAGGCCCTCCCTTTCCGCCTCTAGCCGCTCAAGCAACGCCTCGAGCGTCCTTTGGCCTTCACCCATGAGCGCTTCGGCCCGCCGGAGCACCGCTTCCGGGAACCCGAGCCGGCGGGCGATGGCAAAGGCGTAGCTCCGGCCGGGCGTGCCGACGCTCAGCCGGTAGGTGGGCCGCAGGGTTTCGGCGTCAAAGGCCATGCTGGCGTTTTCGATGCCCTGGTGTTCGCCGGCGAAGACCTTGAGCGGGGTGAGGTGGGTGGTGACGATGCCCCGGGCCCCCCGGTGGAGGAGGGTTTCGAGCAGCGCCTCCGCCAGCGCCGTCCCTTCGTCGGGGTCGGTCCCGGTCCCCAGCTCGTCGATGAGGAAGAGCACCTCTTCGTCGGCCTCGAGGACGATGCGTTTGAGGCGCTGGAGGTGGCTAGCGAAAGTGGAGAGGCTGGCGAGCACGTCCTGCTCGTCGCCGATGTCCACCAAGACCGCTCGCACGAAGGGGAGGGTGGCCTTTTTCGCCGGGACGAAGAGGCCGGACTGAGCCATGAGCTGGGAAAGGCCGAGGGTTTTCAGCAGCAGGGTCTTCCCCCCCATGTTGGGGCCGGAGACCAGCAGGATGCGCCGGTTATCGTCGAGCTCGATGTCGTTGGGGATTGGGTCGCGGATGAGGGGATGGAAGGCGCCCTCGAGGCGGTAGTGGCCTTTTTGCCCGAAACTCGGGCGGACCAGGTTCCAGTCCTCGGCCAGGCGGTGCCCGGCCTCGGCCAGGTCGAGCTCGCCCAGGGCCTCGAGGGTGTCCTCGACGCCCGGGTCTTGGGCCAGGCGCGAGGAGAGTTCGGCCAGGATCCGCCGGACCTCGGCTTCCTCTTCCAGGCGAAGCTTTGCCAGCTCGTTGTTCAGGGGTACCACGGTCAGGGGCTCGATGAAGAGGGTGGCCCCGGAGCCCGACTGGTCGAGGACGATGCCCGGCACCTCGTGCTGCCGCTCGGCGCGCACGGGGAGCACGTAGCGGTCGCGGCGGACGGTGATGTAACGGTCCTGGAGGGACTCGGCGTAGCGGTCGAGGAGGGCGTGCATGCGCTCTTGGATCCGGCGCCTTAAGGGTTCGAGCCGGGCGCGGATCTTCTTGAGGCGGACACTGGCGTCGTCCTTGACCTCGCCGTGTTCGTCGAGGGCCCGGGCCACCGCGTCGGTGAAGGGCCGGTGGTCGCCGATCTTCCCCGCGAGTTCCTTGAGCGCCGCGAGGTCGGTCTCGAAGAGGGCGGCCTTCACCTCCATGGCCAGGGTGAGCGTCCGGGCCGCCTCGAGCAAGGCCTCGCTCTCGAGCCGCTCGCCCTGGCGCAGCGCCGTGAGCAACGGGGAGAGGTCACTCGCCCCGCCGAGCCGGATGGAAAAAAACCGGGCCTCGGCAATTCGCTGGTGCAACCTTTCGGCAGCGGCCCGGTCCTGGGGGGCCAGGGCCAGCGCCCGTGCCCGGCCCATCGGGGTCTGGGTGCGTTCGGCCAGGGCGGCCAGGACGCGGGGGAAATCGAGGGCGTCCGCGGCGTCTCGCATGCAACTCCCCACTCTATCAGGTTTTTAGGGGGCGTAGAAGGCGGCGGTCTGGCGGTAGGTGAGGGCCTCGGCGAGGTGGGCTTCCTCGATGGGATCGCTCCCTGAAAGGTCGGCGATGGTGCGGGCGACGCGGAGGATGCGGTCGTAGGCGCGGCCGGTGAGGAGGAGCTTTTTGGCCGCGGCGGAAAGCAGGGCCCGGGCTGCGGGCGTGAGGTCGAGCACCGATTTGAGTTCGCCCGGGCTCAGGAGCCCGTTGGGCTTTCCCTGGCGGGCGATCATGCGCGCGCGGGCCTCGGCGACCCGGGTCCGGATAGGTTCGCTTGCCTCGCCGTCCGGGGCACGGGTGAGTTCCTCGGCGGTGAGGCGCGGCACCTCAACCACCAGGTCGAAGCGGTCGAGCAGGGGTCCGGAGACCTTGCCCCGGTACCGGCGGATTTGGTGGGGGCTGCAGGTACAGCTCCGCTCGGGGTCGCCGTAAAAGCCGCAGGGGCAGGGATTCATCGCCGCCACCAGCAAAAACCGCGCCGGGAAGGTGAAGGCGGCCCGGGCGCGGGAGATCGTCACGACGCCGTCTTCGAGGGGCTGGCGGAGCACCTCGAGCGCCTTGCGCGAGAACTCGGGCAGCTCGTCCAGAAAGAGCACCCCCCGGTGGGCGAGGCTGACCTCGCCGGGCTTGGGCACCGCGCCACCGCCGATGAGCCCGGCGTCGGAAACGGTGTGGTGCGGGCTGCGGAAAGGGGGCCTTTGGGGAAGCCCCCGGGGCGAGAATCCGGCCGCCGATCGGATGCGGAGCACCTCCATCGCCGCCTCGGGGTCGAGGGGCGGGAGGATGCCGGGGAGGCGTCGGGCGATCATGGTCTTGCCCGAACCGGGGCTGCCGCTCATGAGGAGGTGGTGGAAGCCGGCGGCGGCGATCTCGGCCGCGCGCCGGGCCTTGGCCTGGCCCTTGAGGTCGGCAAAGTCGGGGTGTTCGGGGGCGTCGTCGCCCCCGTTTTCCGGCAGGGCCGGGGAGAGCGTCGCCTCGCCCCGTAAAAAGGCCACCGTGGCCTCGAGGTCTTTCGGGGCGTAGACCTCGACCCCGCTGGCCAGGGCGGCTTCCTCGGCTGCGCCCGGCGGCAGGAGCATCTTTTTCGGACCCGTCTCCCGGGCCTTTAGGGCCATGTTGACCGCCCCGGTGACCGGCCGCAGCGTGCCGCCGAGGCCGAGTTCCCCGGCGATCCAGTAGGCCTGGAGCGATTCCGGAGAAATGACGCCCTGGGCAGCCAGGAGCCCGAGCGCGATGGGAAGGTCGAATCTCGGACCTTCCTTTTTGAGGTCGGCCGGGGCCAGGTTGATCACCACCCGGCCCTGGGGAAAGGGGAGGCCGGCGTTTTTGATCGCGGCCCGGACCCGGTCGCGCGATTCGTTCACGGCGGCGTCGGGAAGGCCGACCACGGTGTATGAGGGAAAACCGGAGGCCACGTCCACCTCGACCGTGACCGGCACCGCCTCGAGCCCCCAAAGCGCCATCGTGCGTACCCTCGCTAGCATGCCCTCAGCCTAAGAGGCGCTTCGCCTTTCCAGGGCCGTTTTTGCACCACCGGGCGCTCGCCAAAGAGCGTGGCGGCACTTCCATCGCTTGTAGCGAGAAACGTCCGTTTCCCCACTAGGAAGACGCCCCGGGCCCTCACGCGCCCGTCTTCCCGGGGGCCGAGGACGAGGTAAGGACGGGGATCCCCGTCCTTACCTCGAAGCGCCGGCTGAGTCTTTTGAATGACCCCAGCGTTACTCCACGGTGACGCTCTTGGCCAGGTTTCTCGGCTGGTCGACGTCCCGCCCGAGCAGCACCGCGATCTCGTAGGCCAGGATCTGCAGGGGAATGACGGCGAGGATGGGCGAGAGCAAGGGGTGCACCTCGGGAATGTAGAGGACTTCTTCGGCGTCCCCCTTGACGTCCTCGTCGCCATCGGTGGCCACCGCGATGACGCGGCCGCCGCGGGCCTTCACCTCCTGGATGTTCGAGCGGGTCTTTTCGTACCAGGGACCTTTCGGGGTGACCACGACCACCGGCAAATGCTCGTCGATAAGCGCGATGGGGCCGTGCTTCATCTCGCCGGCGGGGTAGGCCTCGGCGTGGATGTAGCTGATCTCCTTGAGCTTAAGCGCCCCCTCGTAAGCGGTGGGGGCGTGGAGGTTCCGGCCCAGGAAGAGGAAGTCGGAGGCCTGGTGGTATTTGGCGGCGATGCGCTCGATCGCTTCCTGCTGGGCGAGTGTGGCTTCGGCGAGTCGCGGGAGTTTGCGCATTTCGCCGATGAGCTGGCGGGTTTCCTCGGCGCCGAGCGTGCCCCGGGCCCGCCCCAGCCAGATGGCCACCATGGTCATCGCCGCCAGCATGGCCACGTAGGCCTTGGTCGAAGCGACGCCGATCTCGGGTCCGGCGTGGATGTAGAGGGTGTCGTCGGCTTCACGGGTGATCGTCGAGCCCTTGACGTTGATCACCCCGAGCACGCTGGCGCCCCGGCGCTTGGCTTCCCGGAGGGCCTCGAGGGTGTCGATCGTCTCGCCCGACTGGCTCACGGCGATGAAGAGGGTTCGCTCGTCGGCCAGCGGGTCGCGGTAGCGGTACTCGCTGGCGATGTCGGCCTCCACGGGAATGCGGGCCAGCTTCTCGATGAGGTATTTCCCGACCCAGCCGGCGTAGTAGGCGGTGCCGGCGGCCACGACGTGGATTTTGTCGAAGGCGGTGGGGTCGAGCGTCAGGTCGAGCGTGACCTCGCCGTTCGCTTCGTCGAGTCGCCCGCCGAGGGTGTTTTCCAGGACCCAGGGCTGTTCGTGGATCTCTTTGAGCATGTAGTGGGGGTAGCCGCCCTTTTCGGCGTCCTCGAGGCTCCACTCGATCTCGGTGGTTCGCAAAGGGCGTGGGTGGCCCCGAAGGTCGCTCACCCGCACCGCATCCGGCGTGATGACTGCCATCTCGCCGTCCTCCAAAAACACCACCTTCCGGGTAAAGGGCAAGAGCGCGGGCACGTCGGAGGCCACGAAGTTTTCGCCCTCGCCGAGGCCGATGACGAGCGGGCTCACGGTTCGGGCGGCGATGATCTCCTCGCGGTCCTGGTGGAGCACCACGATCGCGTAGGCGCCGAGGGCTTCCGAAAGCGCCTGGCGGACCGCGGCCTCGAGGTCGCCTTGGAAGTGCTCCTCGATGAGGTGGACCAGAACTTCGGTGTCGGTATCGCTCACAAAGCGGTGGCCCCGTGCCAGGAGCCTGGCCTTGAGCTCGGCGTAGTTCTCGATGATGCCGTTGTGGATGATGGCCAGTTTGCCGTCTTCGGTGAGGTGGGGGTGGGCATTTTCGTCGGTGGGCGGGCCGTGCGTGGCCCAGCGGGTGTGGCCGATTCCGGACGAGCCGGAGATCGGCTTTTCCAAAAGCGCCGCCTCGAGGCGCTTTAACTTCCCGGCCCGCTTAAGGCTTTTGAGGCCCTCCTCGGTTTTCACCGCCACCCCGGCCGAGTCGTACCCCCGGTACTCGAGCCGGCGCAGCCCCTCGATGAGCACATCGGTGGCGTTACGATAGCCAACGTAACCAACAATTCCGCACATGAATTCCCCTTTCCCGGTCTAAAGGGCCGAAAGCGTCAGCCCCCGCGACCGGTCTTGACAACCGGATATGCCGATGGCCTTTGGGTGTTTTCCGTTGGCCCTGCCCTCAGGTTGTCCCGGCCTCGCGACCTGGCTTTCCCTTCGGGCTTCCCTTTCGGGGCGGGAGGGTGGGGCGTCACCCTGGCGGCATCCGCGGATCCTTCGATCTTTCCCGGCGCTGGCCGGTTATCCCCTTTCGGGGTCCGCCACCTCGTGAGGAGCGAGGGCCGTGCATTTCGGCCTTGGCTCCCCCTGCGCTTCCTGCTGACGTGTCTTTTTTCTCACCGCCTTTCCCCGGCGAAGCACGCCGACGCCCATTAATATAGCGGTTTTTGCTTGACACCCGGGGTTAAACG
>WIAM01000121.1 GCA_015519965.1 Thermaceae bacterium | reverse complement strand
TACTATTACATCGGCAAACATCCGGCCTTTGCCTTTGGGACGACCCTACCCTTCGGTCTCACCTTCCGCGAACAAAACGCCTGGCTCTACGACGGCAACGGCAACAAGCTCATGAACGAGCTCATGGCCGACTTCAACACCATCGGCTTCCCGGCCGGCAACACCGGTGCTCAGATGGGTGGCTGGTTCCGCAAGCCTATCAACTCGGTCTCCGACCTCAAAGGGCTCAAGATGCGCATCCCCGGCCTCGGCGGCAAGGTGATGGCCCGCCTCGGAGTCACCGTCCAGGTGCTCGCCGGCGGCGACATCTTCCCGGCGCTTGAGCGCGGCGCCATCGACGCTACCGAGTGGGTGGGCCCCTACGACGACGAAAAGCTCGGCTTTTATAAAGTCGCCAAGTACTACTACTACCCCGGCTGGTGGGAGCCCGCCCCGACGCTCCACTTCATGGTTAACCTCGACGCCTGGCGAAAGCTCCCCAAGGCCTACCAGGAAGTCCTGGTTTCCGCGGCGGCCGAGGCCAACCAGAAGATGCAGGCCGACTACGACTTCAAAAACCCCACCGCCCTCAAGCGGCTCTTGAAGCGCGGGGTCAAACTGCGCAAGTACCCGCTCGACATCATGAAGGCGGCCGAAAAGGAAGCCTTTGCCCTCTACGACGAGCTCGCCGCCCAGGACAAGTTCTACAAGAAGGTCTACGACGACTGGAAGGCCTTCCGCACCGACCTCAACCGCTGGTTCGCCACCACCGAACTGGCGCTTTCGCAATACCTCTTCTCCGGGCTCTAAGCCACAGGCGCAAAAATTGGGTCCGGGCCACGCGGCCCGGACCCCCCTTTTTATGCAAAAGCCTTACACGCCTCCTGTAACGTTCAAAAGCCAGGTGACGATCTGCGGGAACACGATGAGAAGCGTCAGTCCAATGAGCTGGATGGCAATGAAAGGAATCGCCCCCCGGTAGATGTGGCCGGTGGTCACCTCCGGTGGCGCCACGCCCCGTAAATAGAAGAGCGAGAAGCCAAAGGGCGGGGTGAGGAACGAGGTCTGCAGGTTCATGCCGATCATGACCCCGAACCAGACCAGCGCCATGCGCACCGGTTCCACCGCGTCGGGGAACATCGCCGGGAGCACCCTCGCCGCCACCGGCGCCACCAGGGGAATGATGATGAAGGCGATCTCGAAGAAGTCGATGAAGAAACCGAGGATGAAGATCACGAGGTTGACGACGATCAAGAAACCGATCTCGCCACCGGGCAGGTTGGTCAGAAGATCCTCGACCCAGATATCGCCGTAGAGCCCACGGAAGACCAGGCTGAACGCGCGGGAGCCGATGAGGATCCAGAGCACCATGGCCGTGAGCCGCGCGGTCACCTTCATGCTCTCAACCAGGGCTTGATAGGTGAATTTGCGATAGAACATGGCCAGGATCATAGCGCCCACGCCGCCGAACGCCCCGGCCTCGGTGGGTGTGGCCCAGCCGGTGAAGATGCTCCCGAGAACGACCAAGATCAAAACCAGCGGCGGCACCATCACCAGCATCACTTCTTTAAAGAGCGCCCAGCCGTGGAGCGTGCGTTCCTCGGGCGGTAGCGCCGGCGCTGATTCGGGCTTGAAGATCGCCATGAGGATGACGTAGAGCACGTACATCGCCGAGAGGGTGAGGCCCGGGATGAGGGAGCCGATGAAGAGGTCGCCCACCGAAACGCCCAGCTGGTCCGCGAGCACGATGAGCACGATCGAGGGGGGAATGACCTGGCCCAGCGTTCCCGAGGCGGCGATCACCCCGGTGGCGAGTTCCTTTGAATAGCGGTAGCGGAGCATGATCGGCAGGCTGATCAGCCCCATGGCCACCACCGTGGCCCCGACCACGCCGGTCGCCGCCGCGAGCAGGGTTCCCACCACCACCACGCTGATGGCAAGCCCCCCTCGCAAGGGGCCGAAGAGCATGCCCATGGTTTTCAAGAGGTTCTCGGCCAGCCCGGTGCGCTCGAGCATGGTGCCCATGAAAATAAAAAAGGGCACCGCGAGCAGGGTGTAGTTCTCCATGATCCCGAAGATGCGCTCGGGCATGGCCTGCATGAGTTTGAGGTCAAAAAACCCGTAGTGGATGCCCAGGGCACCGAAAACCAGGGCGGTACCGCCCAGCGAGAAGGCGACGGGAAAGCCGGTAAAAATAAAGATCAACGCACCGAGAAACATCAAGGGGCCGAGAAGGTCTTCAAGGTTCATAGCGCCGCCTCTCCTTCGTCAGCTTTCGATTCGGGTTCGATGAGGCCTTTGAGGAAGGCCGCTTTCTTGATCAGTTCGCTCACGCCTTGGAGCAATACCAACACGAACCCCACGATCAGCGAAGCCTTAATTGGATATCGTGGGAGCCCGCCCGGGTCGGGCGACATCTCGTGGATCTTCCACGAATCGACGACGATGGGCCAGGCCACGTAGATCACAATGGCCGAAAAAGGCAGCAAAAAGAGCAAAAGACCAAAAAAATCGAGCCAGGCCTTGCCCCGATCCGAAAGCCGGGCGTAAATAACATCGACGCGCACGTGTTCGTCGTGGAGCATGGTATAAGCGCCGCCCCAGAGAAAGACCAGGCTAAACATGTACCACTGCAGCTCGATATAGGCGTTCGAGGAAAGATCCACGCCGATCGTCTGGGAAAGTTTTCGTGTGATCGCGTTATAAACCCCAATCAGGACCATGAAGAGCGTGAGCCAAGAAACGACCTTGCCGAACCACTCGTTGAAGGCATCGATACCTTTCGAGATGCGCAGCAGAAATTGCATATCTCCTCCCGGCGTTGCTTCCCGCCCCAAATCCTACCCACGTCACCGCATGCGCGTCAATAAAAATGCATATTTATCTAGACCTGGTGCGCTTTCCCGCCAGCAAAAGCCAGGAACGTGGCATACTGATCGAAGATGCTCAAGGGAACGCTCGCGGATTTTGCTCTGCCCAACCTGTTGCAAACGCTTTCGGCCTCGCCTGGTGGAGGCACGCTGCACCTCGAGGCCCCCTTCCTCACCGCTCGCCTTGGCATCGCGCCCGGACGGGTCACCCAGGCCGAGGTTTTAGGGCTTTCTGGGGCGTCGGCGTTCGATCTGCTGGCGGGTCTGAGGGACGGCCAGTTCGCCTTCGAATCCGGGGTTTCGCCGCCCGAGGCAGCGACCCCCCTGCCGATGACCCGCGTTCTGGCCCGGCTCATGGAGGCGCAGACGGTGTGGCAGGACCTCAAGGCCATCCCCGAAGACTGGGGGCTTGAGCTGCGCCTCGGGAACCCGGCGAGCGAGGTCGAGCTCTCGCTCGCCGAGCTCGGCATCTACACCGAGGCCGACGGCCGCCGGATCGTCGACGTTCTGGCCCGGGAGCCGGTCCTCGAGCAGGCCCGGACGCTACAGACGCTCCTTCAGCGAGGGTTGCTGCGGGTGGTTCCCGCAGGCGGGACCGGCGACATCGTGTTGCTCGTTCTCCCCTATTACGGACCGAACCGGGACATCGCCTATCTCGACACCGCCCTCTACGAACGCTGGGCCAAAGCCCTGGGCGGTGGTTTTAAGGTAAAGGTGCGCTCGCCCAAGGGGCAGACCGCGAGCTTCAAGGCCGAACCCCGCCCCAACATCCCCGAGCGCATCATGCTCCACGATCAGGCGCTCCGGCGCCTCCGGGTGGGCCGGGGGACAAGGCTCACGGTCGAGCCCGAGTTCTAGGGAGGTTTGATCACCAGCATGGACGTACTCGAACTCAATCAGCTCATCAACCGCTACGTTTGGGGCCCGGAGATGATGATCGTCTTCCTCGCCGTGGGCCTCTACCTCACCCTCCGCAGTGGACTCGTTCAGTTCAGGCGGTTCGGCGTCATCCTTCGCGAAACCGTCGGCGCCATCCGAGAACGCGCGCTCGGCTTCGGCGGTGAGATCACGCCCTTCCAGGCCACGATGATCGCGCTCGGCGCCACCATGGGCCAGGGCAACCTGATCGGCGTCACCGCCGCCATCATGGCCGGCGGACCGGGCGCCATCTTCTGGATGTGGATCGCCGGCCTGGTGGGCATGGCCACCAAGTTCGCCGAAGCGACGCTCGCGGTGCACTTCCGCCAGCGCTACGCCGACGGCTCGGTGTCGGGCGGACCGATGTTCTACCTCTCGAAGGGCCTCGGCCTGCCCTGGCTCGGTGGCCTCTTCGCCGTCTTCGCCGCCATCGCCGCTTTCGGCATCGGAAACCTCACCCAGAGCTCGGCCATGGCCGCGAGCTTCCAGGACGGTTTCGGGGTGCCGCCCGCGCTCACCGGGCTCTTCGTCGCCGTGGTGGTGGCCTTCATCCTGGCCGGGGGCGTGGCCCGAATCGCGCGCTTTGCCCAGGTCTGGGTGCCGTTCATGGTGATCGCCTTTTTGGTGGCCTCGGTGCTCGAGCTCTTTTTCCACCTGGGGGGCATCGGCCAGGCGCTCACCTCGATCTTCACCAGCGCCTTCAACGTCCAAGCCGCAGCTGGCGGCGCCGGCGGGTATGCCATCAGCCAGGCGCTCAAAGCCGGCGTCGGGCGGGGAATCTTCTCGAACGAGGCTGGTCTGGGCTCGGCGGCGATCGCCCACGCCCAGGCCCAGGTCGACCACCCGGTCCGGCAGGGGTTTTGGGGCGTGGTCGAGGTCTTCCTCGACACCATCGTGATCAACACCCTGATGGCCCTCATCATCCTCTCGACCGGTGCCTGGACGGAGGCCGCCAGCGCCTCGCAAGCCTTCGTTCTGGCCTGGGACGAGGTCCCCGGCGACACCGCGATCGCCAGCACCATCCTCTCCCTCTTCGTCTTCACCACCATCGTCTCCTGGGGCTTTTACGGAGAGGAGGCGGCGAGCTTCCTCCTGGGCGACGGGATCCGCTGGCCCTATCGCATCACCTACGTGGTACTGGCCTTCGTGGGCGGGCTCGGGGGCTTTGAGGCTTTCACC
>WIAM01000120.1 GCA_015519965.1 Thermaceae bacterium | reverse complement strand
CTCGAAGAGGGCGTAGAGGTCGCCCTCGAGGAGCGGGAGCACGGCCTGGGCTTCGGGGTCGCCCAACCGGACGTTGAACTCGAGCACCTTCGGCCCTTCGGGGGTGAGTTTGAGCCCGGCGTAGAGGATGCCGGTAAAAGGCGTGCCCCGGTCTTCGAGGGACTTGAAGACGGGGAAGAAGATTTCGTCTTTGACCCGGTCGAGCAGCCCCGGGTCGATGCCGGGCACCGGGGCAAAGGCCCCCATGCCACCGGTGTTCGGGCCCCGGTCGCCGTCGAAGACGCGTTTGTGGTCCCGGGCCGGCGGGAAGAAAAAGGCCCTTTTGCCGTCGGTGAGCGCGAAGACGGAAAGCTCGGGGCCCTCAAGGAATTCCTCGATCACCACCGTTTGCCCCGCCGGGCCAAAGCGTCCCTCGAGCATCAGAGCCTTGAGGAAACGGAGGGCTTCGTCGCGGTCACCCGTGACCAGTACCCCTTTGCCCGCGGCCAAGCCGCTGGCCTTGACCACCACCGGCAGGGGGTGGGCCTCGAGGTACTCGCGGGCGGGTTCGAAGGCGTCGAAGGTGGCGAATTCGGCGGTGGGCACCCCGGCTTCGGCCATCAGCGCCTTGGCAAAGGACTTGGAGGCCTCAAGCGCCGCGGCTTTTCTTTCCGGGCCGAGGATTTTGAGGCCCAGGGCACGGAAACGGTCGACGACGCCGGCGGCGAGTGGGGCCTCCGGTCCCACCACCGTCAGATCGATGCCCGCTTTGAGCGCGTACTCGGCGAGGCGATCGGTGTCGTCGGCGGCGATGGGTACCCGGCGGGCTTCGGCCCGGCCGGAATCTTTGGGCCAGGCGGTGCCTCCGTTGCCCGGGGCCACGTCGACGCGCTCGACCTGGGGCGAGCAGGCGAGTGCCCAGGCCAGGGCGTGCTCGCGCCCGCCGCTACCGATGACCAAGACTTTCTTCATCCTTCCCCCCAAACGCCTTCAAAGATCCGTTTTTCGCGGTCGACTTCGAAGAGCCAAGGTGGAATGGGCAAGGGGTAGTCGCCCGAGAAACAGGCCGTGCAGTGGCCGGATTTGCCGACCGCCCGCAGGAGGCCCTCGAGGCTCAAATAAGCCAGTGAATCGGCCCCGATGCGCGTCCGGATGGCCTCGAGGCCTTGGTTATGGGCGATGAGCTCGTCGTAGGTGGCCATGTCGAGTCCCATGAAGCAGGGGTGGCGTACCGGCGGCGAGGCGACCCGCACGTGGACTTCGGCCGCGCCGGCGTCGCGGAGGAGGCGGACCAGGGGGCCGGCGGTGTTGCCGCGGACGATCGAGTCGTCGACCAGCACCACACGCTTGCCCTCGAGGTTGGCCGCCAGGGGGCTGTACTTGAGGCGTACGGCGTTTTTCCTCAGCGCGTCGTCGGGCTGGATGAAGGTGCGCCCGATGTAGCGGTTCTTGATCAGGCCCTCGCTGTAGGGGAGTCCCAGGGCGTGGGCGTAGCCGATGGCCTGGGGGATGGCCGAGTCGGGCACCCCGATCACGATGTCGGCGTCGGCGGGTGCTTCGCGCGCGAGCTCGGCGCCCAGGCGTTGGCGGACGAGGTGAACGGTTCGGCCCTCGAGCCGGCTGTCGGGCCGGGCGAAGTAGACGTATTCGAAGATGCAAAGGGCGGGATTCTTGGGCGGGTGGCCGACGAAGCTCGTAAGGCCCTGGGCGTCGATGCGGACGATTTCGCCGGGCTCTACTTCCCTGAGGTAGCGGGCCCCCACGGTAACCAGCGCCGCGGACTCGGAGGCGGCCACGAACCCGCCTTCCTCGAGGGCCCCGAGCACCAGCGGACGGAAGCCCCTGGGGTCGCGCACAGCGTAGACGGCGCTTCGGGTGAGGAGCACGAGCGAATAGGCCCCTTCCGCCCGCCGCATCAGGGCCCTAATGCGGTCGACCCAGGGGTCTCTCCCTTCTTCGGCTTCGCCCCAGCTCTCGGCCGAAGCGGCCAGGAACTGCACGATCACCTCGCTGTCGCTGGTCGAGGAGAGCCCCACCCCCCGGCGAAGGAGCTCGCGCCTGAGTGCGGCGGCGTTGGTGAGGTTGCCGTTGTGGGCCACCGCCAGCGGCCCGTGCAAGGTTTCGATGAGGTAGGGCTGGGCGTTGCGCACGTGGGAGTCGCCGGTGGTGGAGTAGCGGTTGTGGCCGATGGCGATCTCGCCCCTTAGCCGACTCAGGTTTTCCTCGTTGAAGACCTGAGCCACCAGGCCCATGTCCTTGACCAAATAGGCGGCCCGGCCGTCGCTGGTGGCGATGCCGGCGCTCTCCTGGCCCCGGTGCTGGAGGGCGTAGAGGCCAAAAAAGGCCAGGCGGGCCGCCTCCCTGCCCGGCGCCACCACGCCGATGACGCCGCAGGCCTCGTGCATTCCCGTGGGTTTCACCTCACTGCCCCTCCCTCAGGGCGCGATTGGCTTGAAGAACCTTTTCCCTGGCCTTTTGCTGTTCGGCGCTGACCCGGTCGCCGAGGCCGGGGTCTGTGAGCGAGAGCATCTTGGCCGCGAGCAACGCCGCGGCTTCGGGCTCGAGCACCACCGCCGGGGCGACGCCGGAGGGCATGCGGAGCGAGGAGAAGATATCGGCGCCGGCAAAGGCCTGGCTGAGCGGGGGCACGGCGATGACCGGGGCCCGAACCTGGGCGTCGACCATGCCGGAAAGGGCGTTCGATCTTCCGGCGATGGTGATGTAGACCTTGGGCGAGGGGTCGGCCTCGAGGTCGTCGAGAAGCGCCAGTAACTCGCGCGGGGTCTTATGGGCGCTCAGGATATGCATCTCGGCGTCGAGGCCGAGTTGACTCAGCTTGGCCTGGACTGCCTCGGCGTGGGGCAGGTCGCTCGCCGAGCCCATGAGGATGATCACCCGAGCTTTAGCCACGGTCTTCCTCCCTGAGCCTCTTGACCTCGTTTTGCACCGCCGTCACGATTCGCTCGTGGGCCGGTCCGGCTGCGGGTGCAAAGGTTTTGCCGGTGAGCCGCTCGTAGGTTTCGATGTATCGCTCGGCGACCTCGGCAGCCAGCGTTTCCGGCAGGGTCGGGGGCTCGCCGTCGCCGCGGTAGCCCCGCTCGGCGTACCACAGGCGCAAAAACTCCTTGTCCATCGGCACCGGCGTTTTGTCGCGCTCGTAGGGCTCGGCGAGCCAGAAGCGGCTGGAGTCCGGGGTGTGGATCTCGTCGATAAGGACCAGATCGCCGTCGATCAGGCCGAACTCGTATTTGGTGTCGACCAGGATCAGCCCCCCTTCGCGGGCCAGGTGCTGGCCCCGGGAAAAGAGGGCCAGGGCCCGGGTTTCGATTTCTTCCCAGAGGGTTTTTGGCAAGATGCCCCGCTCGATGATCTCATCTCTGGTGAGGCGTTCGTCGTGGCCCCCCGGCCCGCCTTTGGTGGTGGGGGTGATGATGGGGCTCGGCAGGGGGTCGTTCTTTTCCAGACCCTCGGGGAGGGGAATGCCGTAGGGGCGGCGCTCGCCCTGCTGATAGAGGTACCACAGCGAGGTTTTGGTGCTCCCGGTGATGTAACCGCGGACGATGACCTCCACCGGGAGCGCCCTGGCCTTCTTCACCGTCTGAACGTTGGCGTCGGGAACGCGGACCAGGTGGTTTTGGATGATGTCCCGGGTTTGCTCGAACCACCAGGCCGAAAGCTGGTTCAGGACCTGCCCTTTAAAGGGAATCAGGCCCAGCACCCGGTCGAAGGCCGAGATGCGGTCGGTGGTGATGAGGATCAGGTGGTTGCCGACCTCGTAGGCGTCGCGCACCTTGCCCCGCACCGGAGGCCCGAGTTCGGGCACCTCGACGCCCGAAACCGCGTGTGGTATGGCCGATAGGATCGCTTCCCTCGTCATCTTTTCCCCCTTTTATGCCCGCCGCACACCGGCGATGAACAACCAAAGTCCGCTGCCGCCGTGCTCGCCACGGCGGAATCTCGGGTGCTGCCAGGGGAAGACGTGGTTTTCCGGGTGGGGCATCAGCCCGAGGACGTTGCCCGCGGGGTTGGTGAGCCCGGCGAGATCGAGCTCGGACCCGTTGGGGTTTTCCGGATACGCCGAGCCGCTGTAGCGCAGCGCCACCAGCCCCTCGCGTTCGATACGCTCGCGAACTTCCCGAGTTTTGGTCACGAAGCGGCCCTCGCCGTGAGCCACCGGCGCCGCGATGGGTCCGGGAAGGCCCTCGACGAAGAGGCTCGGCGAGTTGGGATTTGGCAGGAGGAGCGTCCAGCGCGTTTCGAATTTGCCCGAGGCGTTGGCGGTGAGGGTGACCGGGCGATCGCCGTCAAAACCGGGCAGGATGCCGGCTTTGACCAGGGCTTGGAAGCCGTTGCAGATTCCGAGCACCGGCCGGCCTTCCTGGACGAAGCGCTCGAGGTCCTGGCGCAGCTTGGTGGTGAGATCGAGTGCCCACACCGTTCCCGCCCCCAGGTCGTCGCCGTAGGTAAAGCCTCCGGGCAGGATCAGAAAGTCGTAGGCCAGGAGGCGTTTTTCGCCGCGCTCGAGGTCGCGCACGCTCACGATCTCGGCCTCTGCGCCGGCGAGCTCCGCCGCGATCAGGGCGTCGTGATCGCGGTTGGTGCCCCGGGCGTGGAGGATGAGGACCCGGGGTTTTCGCGTTTTGACCGGCGGTGCCGGGTAAGAGGTTTTGGTCGCCGGGGGCGTCCGCTTGACCTCGCCCCGCCAGGCGGTCTCGAGGGCCGAAACCTCCAGGCGTACGATCGCGTCGCCGCTTTGCCCCAAAACGGTGAGCACGCCGTCGGCGGTGACCTCACCGATCCGGGCCAGGGGGACGCCCTCCATGAAGGCCTCAAAGGCGCGCTGGTGCTCTGGCGCGACCTCGAGGAGAAAGCGCGAGAGCGACTCGGAAAAGAGCCGCTCGAGGTCGGAAAGGCCGCCTTCTTGCGGCACCTTAGCCAGATCCACGCGGGCCCCGAGGCGGCCGGCGATGGCCATCTCGGCCAGGGCCACGCCGAGCCCCCCCTCCGAGAGGTCGTGGGCCGAGGCGACCAGGCCCTCGCGAATCGCCCGGTAAAGGGCGCGCATCCACCGCGGCCCCTTGGGTTCGGGGGCCGGCGGTTCGCCGGATTCGGGACCGTTTTGGCCCAGCCACCAGGCCAGGTGGCTCCCCCCGAACTCGGCCCGGGTCAGGCCCAGGAGGTAGAGGCCGTTGCCCGGGGCCTTGAGGTCGAGGCTCAGGCTCTTTTTGGGATCCTCGAGCACCGAGATGGCCGAGATCACCAGGGTTCCCGGGATGGCGTGGCGCTTGCCGTCGGCCCCGAGATACTCGTTGTTGAGGCTGTCCTTTCCCGAGATGTAGGGGGCTTCGAAGGCCAGGGCGGCCTCATAGGCGCCTTGGGTGGCGCGGACCAGCGCCCCCAGGCGGTCCTCGAGCTGGGGGTTGCCCCAGCTGAAGTTGTCGAGGAGGGCCACACGCTCGGGGTCAGCGCCGACCGCGACCAGGTTGCGCACCGCTTCGTCAACCGCCGCCCAGGCCATGCGGTAGGGGTCGAGTTCGCCGTAAGTGGGCGCCAGCCCCACCGCTAAAGCCACGCCAGGTCCACCCTGGCGCTGGCGCTCCCTGGGGATGATCACCGCGGCGTCGGCGGGACCGTGGTCGGCGGCGCCCACCAGCGGTTTGCCCACCGTACCCCCCTGCACTTCGTGGTCGTAGCGGCGGATGACCGCCTCGCGGCTTTGGATGTTGGGGTGCGCGAGCAGGCCGAGGAGTGCCTCCTCGGGGTCGGCTTCGAGGCGCCGGTCGCCTTTGGGCTGGGGACGCCAGCGCGCCTTGAGGCGCTTTTTCGGCATCCCGGAAAAGAGGAAATCGAGGTCGAGCTCGCCGACGATCTGGTCCTGGTAGAGAATGCGGAGCCTGCCCGTGGCTTCGAAGCGGCCGATGGCGCTGGCCTCGACCCCGAGGCGATCGGCCAGGGCCTGGAGCTCGGGCCAGCGCTCGGGGGGGACTGCCAGCACCATCCGCTCCTGGGCCTCGGAGAGCCAGATTTCCCAGGGGGCGAGGCCGGGGTATTTGAGCGGGACCCGGGCGAGTTCGACCGTCGCCCCGATTGCCCTCGCCATCTCGCCCACGGCGCTGGAAAGCCCCCCGGCGCCGCAGTCGGTGATCGCGTGGTAGAGCCGCCGGGAGCGCGCGGCGACGACGAAGTCCATCACCTGCTTTTCCTCGATGGGGTGGCCGATCTGCACCGCGCTCCCGGCGACTTCGCCGGTTTCGGCGTCCATTTCCATGCTGGAAAACGTGGCCCCGCCGAGGCCGTCGCGGCCGGTCTTTCCCCCGACCAGGACGATGAGATCTCCGGGTCGGGGCTGGGTGGGGTGACTGCCGTGGGGCAGGATGCCCAGGCAGCCCGCGTACACCAGTGGGTTGGCCAGGTAGCCGGGATGAAAGTAAATGCCCCCGGCCACGGTGGGGATGCCCATCTTGTTGCCGTAGTCTTCGATGCCGTGTACCACGCCCTCGAAGATTCGCCGAGGGTGGAGGCTGCCGGCGGGAACCTCGCCGGGCTCGATTTCCAGGGGGCCGAAGAAGAGGATGTCGGTGTTCGCGATCGGCCGGGCGCTCACCCCGAGGACGTCGCGGATCACCCCGCCCACGCCGGTGTTCGCCCCACCGAAGGGCTCGAGGGCCGAGGGGTGGTTGTGGGTTTCAACTTTGAACGCCAGGTCGAGCTCGTCGTCGAGGGCGATGATGCCGGCGTTGTCCTCGATGGCCGAACGCACCCAGGGCTTGGCCAGACGGGCGTTCACCGCCTTGATGTAGGTACGCAAAAGGCCATCGATGGTCTGGCGCTTTGGTGGGGCCCAGGGGTTGGGGCCCGGAGGCGGCCCCTCGTAGTCGATACGGGCGCGAAAGGTTTTGTGCGCGCAGTGCTCGCTCCAGGTCTGGGCGATGGTCTCCAGCTCGAGCTCGGTGGGTTCGCGCCCTTCGCCCTCAAAGTAGGCCTGGATCGCCTGCATCTCGGCGAGGTCGAGGGCTAGCCGCCGGTGCTGGCTGAGGGCAAGAAGGGCGTTTTCGTCGAGGCTGCGGAGCTGAACGGTGCGGTTTTCGGCCCCGTCGTTCGCCGCGAGCACGAAAGGCGGCGGCGCGGGGCGGTTGAGGTAGGCGTGCTCGATGACCGGGTTGGAAAGGATCTTCGTGGCCAGCGCCTCGATGCTTTCGGGAGAGAGCGTGCCCCAAAGGAGGTAGCGGCGTCCGGTGGCGGCCTTGGTGATGGGCAGGCCCAGGCGCCCGGCGACCTCGAGGAGGGTACTGGCCACGGGGTCGAACACCCCGGGGTGCAGCGTGACGTCGACATAAGCGTCGGCCTCGATGGGCGGTGGCCCTTCGGAGAGGAGGCGGGCTCTTTCCACCACCGGGTCGGCGACCAGTTCGGCGAGCAGCGCCGCCACCCGGGGTGGGTCGAGCGTGGCCTCGAGGAAAAAGAGACGCCGCGTTTCCAGTTTCTCCAGGCCGGTGAGTCCCGAGGTCAGGGCCGCTCGCAGCAGCCGCTCGGCCTCGGGGTCCGCGCTCGCGCTTCGCGTCACCTCGATCACGAAGCGGCGCGGGGGGGATTTTCGCGCTTGCTGCTCTTCCATCGTGTCCCGCCGGCCGTGCCAGCGTTGCTCCCACGCTAACACGAGGGTTGTCCGGGGTTTGTGCTTTGCCTCGCTGGTTGGACGGAGTCCGAAGCTTCGGGATCGGCCCAGTGGTCGAGCGGGGGCGGGCCCTTCCCGATGGGCAGGGCGCGGGCGATGGCCCGGGTCATGAAGGCCTTGGCGCGACGGATTGCCGCCTCGAGGGGGCGTCCCCGGGCCAGCTCGGCGGCGATGGCGGCCGAGAGCGTGCACCCGGTGCCCCGGGGCTCGGGTCCGGCGACGCGGGGCGCGCAGAGCGTCTGGACCGAATCCGCCGTGACCAGGTAGTCGGTGGCGCTTTTCCCCGGGAAGTGGCCGCCTTTGAGCAGGACCGCCCCTGCCCCGAGCGTCAGGAATTCCCGCGCGGCCTCGAGGGCATCCCGTTCGCTTTCGATCGTTACCTGAAGGAGCATTTCGGCCTCGAGGCGGTTGGGGGTCACGAGCGTGGCCCTGGGGATGAGCTCGGTTTTAAGCGCCAGCGCCAGCTCGTCCGTGGCCCCTGCCAGCGCGCCGCCCTGGCTTGCGAAGAGAACGGGGTCGACGACGAGCGGCCACAGGCGGTGACGCTCGACGGCCGCGGCCACCGCGGCCACGGTTTCGCCCGACCCCAGGGCCCCGCTCTTCGCGGCCGAGATGCCAAACGCCGTGGCCACGGCGTCGATCTGTTCGGCGACCAGGTCGGTGTCGAGGAGGTGCACCCGGAGGCGGCCTTGACCGTTTTGCACCGTGACCATGGTGAGGGCGCTCGTGCCGTAGACCCCGAAGCGGTGGAACGTCTTGAGGTCGGCCTGGATGCCGGCCCCGCCACTGGGGTCGGAGCCGGCGATGGTCAGGGCCACGGGGAGGGTCATGCCTCTTTGGCCTCGAGCGGACGCTCCTCCCGGCGGAGCACCGCTTCCACCAGGTTCATGGGGCAAAAGGGACCGCACATCGAGCAGGCTTTGGTTTGGGTGGCGCGCTCGCGGTAGATCCGCTTCGCGTCCTCGGGGAAGAGGGCCAGCTCGAACTGGGCTGACCAGTCAAGCCGGTAGCGGGCCTGGCTCATTCGCTGGTCCCGGACCCAGGCCGCGGGATTGCCGCGGGCGAGGTCGGCGATGTGGGCGGCGATCTTAAAGGCCACCACCCCCTCTTTGACGTGCTCCACCGACGGCAGCCCCAGGTGTTCGGCCGGGGTCACGTAGCAGAGCATGTCGGCCCCGTGCCAGCCGGCCAGCGCGCCGCCGATCGCCCCGGCGATGTGGTCGAAGCCGGCGGCGGTGTCGGTGGGCAGCATGCCCAGGATGTAAAAGGGCGCGTGGCCGGTGAGCTTTTTCTGGATCTCGACGTTGGTCTGGATTTCGTTCAAGGGGATGTGCCCCGGGCCCTCGATCATGACCTGCACCCCGGCGGCACGAGCCCGGTCGGCGAGCTCGCCGAGGGTGAGCAGCTCTTCGATCTGGGGCCGGTCGGTGGCGTCGGCGAGCGAGCCGGGGCGGAGGCCATCGCCGAGCGAGAGGGTCATGTCGTAGGTGCGGGCGATGTCGAGCAGGTCGTCGAAGCGGGCATAGAGGGGGTTTTCCTCGCCGCGCTCCAGCATCCAGGCCGCGAGCAGGCCGCCGCCCCGCGAGACGATGCCGGTGGTGCGCGGGGCGTTCCGGTAGCGTTCCAGGGCCTTTTGGGTGACGCCGGCGTGGACGGTGATGTAGTCGACCCCCTGCTGGCCGTGGGCCTCGATCACCTCGAGGAGCTCATCCGCCGACATGTCGAACACGCTCTTTCGGGCCGCGGCCCGGAACTCGGCCTCGTAGATGGGTACGGTGCCGAGCGGGACGCTTGCCACCTCGAGGATCCGCTGCCGGATGGCGGGGAGGTCGCCACCGGTGGAGAGATCCATCACCGTGTCGGCGCCGTAGCGGATGGCTACCTTGACCTTCTCGACCTCCTCTTCGGGACGAATGTAGTCGTAGGAAGTGCCGATGTTGGCGTTGACCTTTACCGTGAGCCCCTCGCCGATGGCGGTGAAACGGGTGAGGGTGCGGTGGTTCGGATTAGCCGGGATGACGGCCCTGCCGGCTGCGACGAGGGCGCGAATTTCTTCGGGGTGCTTGCCTTCTCTTTCGGCCACGTAGGCCATGGCCTCGGTGATGCGGCCTTTCCTTGCTGCTTCGAGTTGGGTCATCATTCACCTCCTTCGGATGCCCCGAGCCACTCGGCGACTTTGCGCGCCGTGGCCGGGGCCAGGAGCACGCCGTTACGGCCGTGCCCGGTCGCGGCAAAAACACGGGTTTCGATCGGGCCGACGATGGGAGCTTCGGCCATGGGGCGGTAGCCCCAAAGCACCTGGGAGAGCCGTGCGCCTTCCAGGTGGGGAAAGGTTTCGTGGGCAAAATCGGCGAGCCAGCGCAGGCCAAAGAGATCAACCCCCGGGGCATGCTGTTCCCGGGTTGTGGCCCCGATGTAGAGGCCCCGGTCCCTCGGTACGGCGTAGCCTTCGGCCACGAAGACCGGCGCCGGCGGAGGCGGCGCCAAAAGCAGGAGCGCTTCCCCCTTCACCGGGCGGACCGGGAGCCCGAAGGCGGCGGACCAGGCCCCGGCGGCGATGACCAATCGGTCCGCCCGCCAGCGCCGTTGCCCGTCGGTGAGCGTGACCTGGGTGGCGCCGGCTTCGTAGCCGCGGATGCGGGCTTTCACTTGCGTGCCTCCAAGGGCAAGGAAAGCGTTGATCAGCGCGCGCTTGAGGCGCTGGGGATTGACGTACCCACCGGGATCTTTCCGCCCGCCTCGAGCCCCTCGAATGCGCTCGAGCCACCCGGGGAGCGGGTCGTGCTTTCCCAGGCGAGTAAGCTCGGCGTCGGAGGTGGCGACCATCCAGGTGCCCTGGAAGCTCGCCGGCACCGCCTCGCCGGTCAGGCGCTCGAGATCGGCCAGGATCGTGGGGTAGCGCTCGAGGCCCTCTTCCCCCCAGCGGAGGATTTGCCCGGAAAGACCTTCCGGGTAAGGCGCCAGCATTCCCGCCGAGGCGCGACTCGCGCTTCCCCGGAGCGCGGCGTCGAAGAGTGCGACCGCCAGGCCGTGCTTTTGCAGGGCGAACGCGATCGTGCCGCCCACGACCCCGCCGCCGATCACCGCGACGTCGAAGCGCCTCATGGCGAAAGCGGGATTCCCTCCTCGGGCGAGGAGGGGCTCGCCGTGGCCCGCCTTGGCATGGGGCCGGCGAGGTAGGCGCTTCGTCCGGCCTCGACCGCGAGCCGGAAGGCCCGGGCCATGCCTACGGGGTCCTTGGCCTCGGCGATGGCGGTGTTGACCAGGACGGCGTCGGCGCCGAATTCCATCACCTCGGCGGCGTGGCTCGGCAGGCCGAGCCCGGCGTCGATGACCACCGGGGCCGGGCGGTTGCGCGCGATAATCTCGAGCATCGCCCGCACCTTCACGCCCCAGCCGGATCCGATGGGGGCGGCGAGCGGCATGACGGTGGCGGTCCCGAGCCGGGCCAGGCGGCTCGCCAGCACCGGGTCGGGCCCGATGTAGGGGAGCACGACGAAGTCGCGATCGAGCAACACCTCCGCCGCCTTCAGGGTCTCGACGGGGTCGGGGAGCAAAAAGGTGGGGTCGGGGATGACCTCGAGCTTGATCCAGTTCTGGCCGGTAACCGCCCGGGCCATCTCGGCGATGCGCACCGCTTCCTCGGCGGTCTTGGCCCCGGCGGTGTTGGGGAGCAGCCAGTAGCGGCTGGTATCGAGGGCTTCGAGCAGTCCCCGGTGCCCGGGGGCTCCGAGCTCAACCCGGCGAATGGCCACGGTAACGATCTCCGCCCCGCTCGCCAGAAGGGCCTCCTTCATGACCTCGAGGTCCCTAAACTTCCCGGTACCCACCATCAAACGGCTTTGGAAGGTCTTTCCCGCGATCACGAGCGCGTCGCTCGTCGCCCCGCCGCCCTGCACCATGGCCACGATCTCGACCTCGTCGCCGTCCTGGAGTGGCCGATCGAGCGCCTCGTCCCTGGCCAGCTCGCCGTTGACGAAGACCGCAACCTGCTCGGGCTCAAGGCCGTGATGGTCGAGGATTTCCCTCGGGGTTTTCCCCGCAAGCCTTACTTCCTTTCCGTTGAGTCGCACCATTCCTGGATCCTTTCCTTAAAGGCTTTGGCCGCCGCCTTGGGGTCCTTGTCATCTTGGATGGCCCGCACCACCGCCACCCGCCGGGCTCCGGCTGCTAAGACTTCCTCGAGCCGGCCAAGATCGATCCCGCCGATGGCGTACCAGGGGACCGTTTCCGGGAGCGTTGCCGCCGCCCAGCGAACGTAGTCGAGGCCGGTCGCCGGCCGCCCCGGCTTGGTGGGGGTGGCCCACACCGGGCCGATCGAGAGGTAGCCTGCACCTTCTTCCAGCGCCCTTTTCGCCTGCTCGGGGCGGTGGGTGCTGCGCCCGACGAAGCCCCGAAAAAAACGCCGGGTCTGGTCTGGGGTCAGATCCCCCTGGCCGAGGTGCACCCCGTCGGCTTCGGCGAGGGCCGCGAGGTCGGGCCGGTCGTTGAGCACGAAGGGGACCCCGAATTTCCTGGCCAGGGCCCTCACCTTGGCCGCCAGCGCCAGGTAGGGTTGGGCCTCGAGGGCTTTGGCCCTGAGCTGCAGCATGTCCACGCCGCCCTCAAGCGCCGCCTCGATGCGCTCGAGGAACTCGGCCTCCCCCCAGTGCGGTCTCGGGGTGGCCACCAGATAGAGCCTTCCCAGCAAAGCTTCTCACCTCCCGCGCCGGCGGAAGGCGGGGATGAATACGCGTTTTGATGGGGAACGATTGTGGTTTCGCCCAAGGCTTCCCTCCGCCGGTATTACCCGGATCAGGTTCTAAGGGTTCCTGGGACGACCCAGGTCTCAGCCCCTCGATTGGAGCACCCCTAGCCTGCCAGGGCTAGCCTAGCATTCAAAGAAAAGCCCGGTCAACAGAGTGTCATCGGTCGGCACTCTCAAAGTACCAGCGCCGCCAGCTCAGGTTCCCAAGGGGGTTGATCTGGATTCGCATGGCTGCAAAAAAAGCGGGCGGGAAGGCCCCGCCCGCTGGGCGCCTGGGGCGCTAGCCGACGTAGGTCAGCCAGTGTTCGTATTCTGGACGCTTGCCGGTGGTGGCCTCGAGGTAGACCTCCCGCAGCCGCATGGTGATCTCGCCGGCCTCGCCCTTGCCGATGGGGCGCCAATCGATCTGCGAGACCGGGGTGACCTCGGCCGCGGTTCCGGTCATGAAGACCTCGTCGGCGGCGTAGAGGAGATCGCGGGTGACCCGGTGGGCCACTTCGACCGTGTAGCCGAGATCCCTGGCGATCCGGATCACCGAGTCGCGGGTGATGCCGGGGAGGGTCACCGAGCTTTCGACCGCGTAGATGACGCCGTCCTTGACGAAGAAGAGGTTTTCGCCAGACCCCTCGGCGACGTAGCCCTGAGCGTCGAGCAAGATGGCCTCGTCGGCGCCCGATTTGAGGGCTTCCATTTTGGCAAGGGCGGAGTTGACGTAGTTGCCTCCCACTTTGGCCTTGCCCGGCATGACGTCACCGGGGAAGCGGCGCCAGGAGCTGGTGATGAGCCGCGCGCCCTTGCGAATCGCTTCGTCGCCCAGGTAGGCGCCCCATTCCCAGGTGGCGATCATGACCTCGCCCGGGTTGTTGGGGAGTGGATTCACGCCCAGGGTGCGGTCGCCCAGCCACACGAGCGGCCGGATGTAGCAGGAGCGGCGCGCGTTCGCGCGAACGGTTTCGACGATGGCCGCTTCAATTTCCTCGGGCGCGTAAGGAATTTCGATGAACAGCGTTTTCGCCGAGTCGAACAGGCGCTTGACGTGCTCCTTGAGGCGGAAGATGGCCGCGCCCTTGGCGGTTTCGTAGGCGCGGATGCCCTCGAAGACGCTGGTCCCGTAGTGGAGCGAATGGGAGAGCACGCTCACGCGGGCTTCTTCTTGGGGGACGAGTTTGCCGTTCAGCCAGATCAGGCCCGCTTGGATTTTGCTATCACCGCTCGCCATGTTCCTATTATGCCCTTATCCACTTGGTGGCTTCATCCCCTGCCGCCAAGGTGGCGGCGTAGGAGGCTGGCCAGGGGCTGGGGCAGCCGCTCGAGGTCTTCCGGGCGGGGCTCCCTACCGGTTTCCAGCCTGAGCCAGGCCTGGGTGAGTTCGAAGAGGTGGGGGATGTAGGCTGGGGTGCTGGTGGCCTCGGGGAGCAGCGCCTCGATCTGCTCCCAAAGCGTTTGCCGGGCCAGGTAGCGGGCTGCTGCGGCCAGGTCGCCCTCGAGGCGCGGCGGTTGATTTCGTTGGAGCTTTTTCGCCTCGAGCCGCACCACCGGGAGTTCGAGCCGCTGGGTGCAGCTCGGGCAGGCTTTACCTTCCTCTTCGGTTGGCGCTTCGCACACCGGGCAGCGGGGGGCGGATGCCCAAAGTGCGGCGAGGGCCTCGCCCGCCCGCCTTGCCGCGGGCTTGAGGTCGTCGGGGAGGGGGGCGATGAGTTGCTCGAGGCGTCGTTTGGATGTCGCCGGGAGGGACGGTTTTGACTTTACAGCCTGAGGTTCGGCTTTTTGTTTTTCGTGTCGCACGACCGCGCCGGTGACGAAGCGGAGTTCGGTGACCACGTTGCTGCCGAGTTCGTGGGCGAAGCGTTCAAGAAGGACCGCGCGCTGGTATGAGAGCTGATGGGCGAGGACGTGATCGGTGACCCGCACCCAGAGGGTGCCCCGTTCGAAACGGTAAGGCTCGGTCATGCGCGCGAGCTCCGGGCCCACGATTTTGGGCCAAAGGGCGAGGATGCGACCCTTTTTGAGCCCTCGAGCCAGCGAGCGCTTTTTGAGGATGGTGCTCACGATTTCGCCGATGGCGGCTGGTCGGCTGTTACGCACCGGCCGTCACCTCCCATACGCCGGCCACGAGCTCGATGGTGTGGCCGATGCCGTCGGGGACTTCGGTGCCGGTGATCACCGCCTGGGGCAGCGAGCGGACGTAACGAATGAGGGCGTCCTGGCGGTGGCGATCGAGTTCCGCCACCACGTCGTCGAGCAGCAAAACGGGGGCTTCCCCGTGGTGTTCGGTGAGCAGCCGGTGCTCGGCGATCCTGAGCACCAGGGCCAGGGTTCGGGCCTCGCCGCGGCTTGCGAAGTGGGTCGCGTCGTGATCGTCGAGGGTGATGCGCATGTCGTCGCGGTGGGGGCCGATCAGCGTGACGCCGCGGGCGCGTTCCTCGTCGAGGCGGGAGGTGAGCGCCGAGGCCAGGGTTTCTGGCGATGCGGTCTCAGCGAGGGACAGCTCGAGCGTCCCGGGGGTGAATTGGCGGTGGGCCTCTTGGGCCAAAGGCGCGAGCTTTTTGAGCAGCCGGCGCCGCAGGGTGATGATCTCGGCCCCGTAGGAGGCGAGGCGCTCGTTCCAGGGCGCGAGGTCCATGTCGCCGAGCTTGAGCGCCGCGTTCCTCTGCCTGAGCGCGCGCTCGTAGGCACTCATAAGCGCGCGGTAGCGGGGCGAGAAGCGCGCGATGAGCTGGTCCAGGAAGCGACGGCGCTCGGAAGGGCCGCCCTTGACGATGAAGAGGTCCTCGGGGCGGAGCCAAACCGCACCGGGGTAAGCGGCGAGTTCCTTAAAGCTTGCGGGGGCACCGTTGATCCATAGTCTGCGGCCTTCGCCGAGGCGCTGTTCGATGGTGAGGTGGTCGAGTTCGCCCTCGATCTCAACCCAAAGCCAGGCTTCCTTTTCCCCGAAGGCCACGCACTCGCTGGCGCTCCCCCTGAGCTCGCCGCCGGAGGCCAGGTAGAGGGCCTCGAGCAGGCTGGTCTTTCCCGAGGCGTTCGGCCCCACGATCGCGGTGAGCCCGGGTGGGAGGTGAAGCTCCGGGCTCTGGAGATTTCGGAAGTGCCTTTGCCTGAGTCTCAAAAAGCGCATCGGTGGCTCCACACCCCGGCCCCACTCTACGCTGCTTCGGGAGCGGCGGGTTGGCGAAGGATTTTAGAGGGCTTGACGGATGATCTCGACGTCGTCGTCGGTGTAACCGTAGAGGGTGACCTCGAGGCGGTCGGGGGCGGCCTTGATTTCCTCGAGCATGATCTTCGCCACTTTGGCCTTGTCGAGACCGCCGACGCCGGTGCCGAGGAGGGGAAAGGCGATGCGGGTCAGATGATGGGAGAGCGCCAGCTCCAGCGCGCTCTTCGTGGCTTGGCGGACGGTTTCGTAGCTGGCGGGCGCATCACCCATGACCGCGGCGTGGATGACGTATCTGGCGGGGAGAGATCCTGCGCCGGTGAGGGCCGCTTCCCCCACCCGGATCGGCCCGATCCGGTCGCACTCTTCCTGGACCTGTGGGCCGCCCTTTTTGCGAATGGCCCCGGCGACACCGGCACCGAGCTTGAGGTAATTGTTGGCCGCGTTCACGATAGCGTCGCCGGAGAACTCGGTGATGTCCCCGCCTGCGATCCGGATACGCGCCATGGCCTCATTCTACGCCGCAGCGCACGACCAGCACCGGGATGGGGCAGCGGGCGAGGACTTCCTGGGTGGTCGAGCCCACGAAGAGGTTGCGCAGACGGCGGCCGTGGGTGCTCATCACCACCACGTCGTGCTCGCCTGCCGCGCTCACGATTTCGTAGGCCGCGTCACCTCGCCGGAGCTCGCCCTCGGCCTCGACACCTTCCCGCTTGGCCAGGGCGAGGGCCTGGTCGAGGGCCTCGTCGGCGAGGTTTTCCAGTGTCTTGGCCAGCTCGTACGAGAATGGCTCGGTGAGGGCGGGGGTGGGCACGAGCGTGCTCGGGTTTTCGATCACGTGGATGAAGGTCACCTTGCCGCCGGTGGTCTTGGCGAGCCTCAGGGCTTCCTCGACCGCCCGCTGGGCGCACGGGCTGCCGTCGGTCGGGACCAAAATACGCCTGTACATGGTTCCATAATACGGGTATGCGAAAAGTCTTTTTTCTCTCCGACTTTGGCCTCGCCGACCCCTATGTGGGGATCGTGAAGGCCGTCATGGAGGGGATCGCCCCCGGGATTTCCATCGTTGACCTTGCCCACGAGGTTCCGCCCCAGGATGTTCGCCGCGCCGCCTACGGCCTCTACGAGAGCGTGCCCTTTTTGCCCAAAGGGTCGGTGGTGCTGGCGGTGGTGGACCCGGGGGTGGGGTCGGCACGCCGGGCGGTGGTCGTGGTGGGGGAGCGCTTTTACGTCGCACCCGACAACGGCCTTTTAAGCCTGGCGTTCATGCGTGATCCGCCGAAGGCCGCCTACTTGATCGACGAGCAGGCGTTCACCCAGATGCCGAGCGCGACCTTTCACGCCCGGGACGTCTTCGGTCCCGCGGCCGCCCGGCTGGCCCTCGGCGTGGATCCCTCGCGCTTTGGCCAGCCGATCGAGCTCGAGGAACTCGTGCGGTTACCGGTCACGTTCGAGCAGGGCCTCCACGGCGAGATCCTCACCTTCGACCGGTTTGGCAACGCTATTACCAACCTGATGGGGCCCCTGCCCGAGCCGGTCGAGTTCGCGCTGGTCGCGGGACGGACCCTACCCTTTGCCCGGACCTACGGCGACGTTTACCCTGGGGAGCCGGTGGTCTACCTGGGATCCGCCGGGCTGGTGGAGATCGCTGTTCGTGAGGGGAACGCCCGCGAGGCGCTGGGGCTCGTCGAGGGCATGGAGGTGGTGCTCTACCGCCGGCAAAGTGGGGGTGCGCCTTAGGCGCCCTCGAGGTCCTTTTTGAGCGTCGGCACCAGCTCTGAATCGGTGAAGTCGAGGTTGATGGGGGTGAGGGCGACATAACCGTTGCGCACCGCCCAGAGGTCGGTTCCGGCCTTGCTTTCCTCGATGGGCTCGCCGGCAATCCAGTAATAAGGCACCCCGGCCGGGTCTTCGCGCTCGACCACCTGGTCCTGATAGTAGCGGTCGACCAGGCCCACGACCCGGAATCCTCGAGGGCGTTCGGCGGGCACGTTGACGTTGAGCAACACCTTCTCCGGCAGGCCGTGCTCGATGACCCAGCGAACCACGGTCTGCGCCGCCTGGGCGGCGTAGGTAAAGTCGAGTTCTTCCATGTGTACGGTGTCGAGGCTCACCGCCACCGAGGGGATGCCCAGCGAGACGCCTTCCATGGCGCCGGCGACGGTGCCGGAGCTGGTGATGTCGAGCCCCAGGTTGACGCCTAGGTTAATTCCGGACACAACCAGATCGAAGGGGCCTTTCAGGTGGGCTCCGAGGACCACGCAGTCGGCGGGCGTGCCGTCGACCCGGTAGGCGGGGATGGGTTCGAGCCCGGCGCTGGCGGTGTGCTTGAACCTCAGGGGGCGGCGGATGGTGATGCCGTGGCCGACCGCCGACTGCTCGATATCGGGGGCGACCACGATGACTTCGCCGAGCTCAGCCATGGCCCGGGCCAGCGCCTTAATACCGGGGGAGAAGATGCCGTCGTCGTTGGTGACCAGGATGCGCATGCTTCTTAAGATACCTGCGCTCGGGGCGGTGGCGCGTGCGTCGACCGGGCCGGGCGGCTTTGGTGCTTTAAAATGCCCCCATGTTCCCGGTTGCCGACTTAAACCGCGCGCGCAGGCCGCCGGTTTTGGTCAAGCTCCTGGTGGCGGTGAACGTGGTGGTCTTCCTCTATGAGCTCACGCTGCCAGGCGAGGCCCTGAATGCCTTCTTCTACACCTACGGCTTCGTCCCCGCTCGATTTTTCGCCGACCCCATCGGGCAGATGGGAACGATCCTGACCAGCATGTTCATCCACGGCGGCTTCGCTCACATCCTCGGGAACATGTGGTTCCTCTGGGTTTTCGGGGACAACATCGAAGACCGGCTGGGCAAGGCACGGTTCCTGATCTTTTATCTGGCCGGCGGCGTGGCCGCGGCGCTCGTCCAGGGCCTCGTCGAGCCCGGCTCGCACACACCCATGATCGGGGCTTCAGGGGCGATCAGCGCCGTTTTGGGCGCCTACTACGTGCTCTTTCCCCGGGCGCTCGTGCTCACGGTGGTCTGGCTGATCTTTTATCCGATCTTCTTTTATCTTCCCGCCTGGTTCTACCTCGGGTACTGGGCCGTGATTCAGTTCTTCGAGGGGATCGCCGGTGTCTCCGGCGTGGCGTTTTGGGCCCACCTGGGGGGGTTCCTTTGGGGCGTTTTCGCGGTCCGTCGGTTTTTGCCCACAAGGCCACGCTGGATTCGCTGGTAGATTGAGGGCAGGATGCCGCCTGAGCTCTACGCAGACCAGATGGTGCGCTACGCCAGAGACCTCGCCAAGGTCTATGCCGAGGCGGAGCGGACCCAGTCGGAACTCCTCAAAGCCATGATCGCCCTGGTGGAATTTCGCTTTCCCTGGGCGCGGGGCCATTCCGAGCGGGTCGCCTACTGGGCCCAGCGCCTGAACGAGGTTCTGGGACGACCGCTCGACCCGCGGATGGTCTACCGGGCCGGCATCTTGCACGACCTGGGGATGATCGCAGTGCCCGACGCCTTGGTTTCGGCGTATTTTTCCGCCCCGCCCTCGCTTCGGCTCGCCGACCCCGAGCACGCCCGCCGTTTGATGCAGCACGCGGAGCTCGGGGCCGAGGCCCTTTCCAAGATCTCCGAGTTTTCCGTGATCGTTCCCTGGGTACGCCACCACCACGAGGCCTGGAACGGCAAGGGCTGGCCGGATGGGCTGAGCGGCGAGGCGATTCCCCTTGGGGCCCGGATCCTTGGGGTGGCCGAGGTCTTCGACCACCTCTTCGAGCTCCAACCGGGTCCGAGGCCCTCGCTGGGGCGCGTCCGGGGCGAGATGGCAAAGCTCTCAGGGACAAGGCTTGACCCCGATCTGGTCGCCGCCTTCTTGCGGCTTCCGCTGGAAGAGCTCTGGGAGAACTGGCTTTGGATGGTGGAGAATGAGGATTCTTCTGATTGAAGACGATCCCCTGATGGAAGGGCTTTTGCGGGCCACCTTCGAGCCCTTGGGGCATGAGGTTTTCTTCAGCGCCTCGGGCGATCGCATTGAAGCGTTGCTCGAACAATACGATCCCGACGTGGTCGTCCTCGACGTGCTCCTTTTTGGCAGTGAGCACGATGGCTTTGCCGTGTGCCGGAGGATTAAGACCTCGCCCTACCGGGATACTTTCGTGGTTTTGCTCACCGCCTTAAGCGACGAGGAGAGTCGAAAGCGTGGGCTCGAGGCCGGAGCGGATGCTTATCTGGCGAAGCCTTTTAGCCCGCTTGAGCTCTTAGAGCTGGCCCAGGCCCGAGGGACGCCTCACTGAGACGATTTGGTCTTCGGGATTTCCAGGTAGAACACCGTTGCCCCGCTGCGCGGTTCGGCTCCGGCCTGCCCGCCGTGTTCGGTGGCGATTTCCCGAACCAGACTCAGCCCCAACCCCCAGCCCTCGAGGCCCTGGTGTTCGGGGAGTCGGGCGAAAGGCGAGAAGAGCCGTTCGGCAATGCTCGCCTCCAGCTGTCGCCCCGGGGTTTCAACCTCGATCCGCCACCGATCGCCCGCGGGGAAAACCCGCATCGAGGCCTTGCCCTGACCGTACTTCATCGCGTTTTCAAGCAGGTTTAAAAGGGCGTGGAGCAGGCGGTCGGGGTCGGCCACCACCGGCATCGGTCCTTCCTTGGGTTCGATGTGAAGCAGAATCTGCCCCGATGCGAACGCCCCCCCGGCCAATCGCCAGGCTTCTTCGATGACCTCGCGGAGGTCGACGGGGCGCTTGCGGAGCACGAGCGGCTTTCCGGCCTCGAGGCGATGCAGGTCGAGGAACGTCCCGAGCACGCTCCTTAGCCGCTGGCTCGCCAGGTGCAGCGCGTCGAGGTGCCGGCGTTGCTCGCTGGGGTCTTGGGTTTGGGCGGCGAGCTCGGCGAATCCGGCCACCGCCGCCAGGGGGGTTTTGAGTTCGTGGGCCACCAGGCCCAAAAGCCGGGTCTTAAAGCTCGACTCGTTTTCGAGCTGGCTGATTCGCACCGCCTGCCAGCGGCGCAGCCGGTCCTGGAGGTAAAGGATGAAGGCGGTGGTGAGAAAAAGCAGGGCGAAGCCGAACACCGAGCTCTTTTGATAGAGGCGGAGCTTCGCCTTAAGCTCCCCGCGGAGCTGGTTGGAGATGTTGACGGCCTCGATGTAGACCGGGAAGACGCGCTCGGCCCAGCGGGCGTAGACATCGCAGCGGTTCCCGGCCTTTGGAATCTCCCTGGCCAGGCTTTCCACCGTCGCCCGGGCCTCAGGGCTGAGGAGGGGCCAGCTGTCGCTACCTTCGGCGAGCATCACCCGCTGCTGGATTTCATCGGGGGCGTTTTGGGGCGCATCACCGCGGTAACAGCGCGAGGCCGCCTGGTAGAGGTCGCGGAGGATGCGCCCGTACTGGTAGGCGGAGTTGGCGGTCTGCGCCTCGACCAGGGCGGCCTCGAGGCTTTTGAGGAGAAAGAGCGAGTAGCTCCCGTAGGCAAAGACCAGGACCAAAAGCACGTAGCTGGCCCAGATCGCGGCCCTTAGGGGTAGACGACGATCCGCGTGAGCTTCCACACCCAGTAGGCATTGTACTCAGTCGGATCGGGCTTCAGCCGATCGTAGGGGAAGACGATTCGCAAGGGGGCGTAAACGGGGGGAAGCGGCTTGCCGTCCTGGGTCAGGGCGATCATTGGCTGGAAACGCTTGATCTTTTCCCACTCGACGCTGATGACGTAGTCGTCGCTGGCTTCGAAGCGGAGCCGCTTGGGATCGGGGGTGCCCACGCCGGCGAGGAGGTCGGAAAGCCACACCCCCTCGAAGACCGCCGGGGGGCCGTTTTCCGCCGAGTGGTGGATGGTCTTGATGCGGACCCACCTCAGTTTTTCAAGGGCGTCTTTGTCCAGCGGGTACTCGCCGTCTGGCGTCACCACCGTGAGCAGGACTTCACCGGTTGGTTTGGGGACGCCGCCCTTCCATCCGCCCTGGCGCACCACTTGGTAATCGCTTTTGGGGGCACAAGCGGCAAGCAGCAAACTCAGGGCAGCGAAGGCGACGATCGCGAGGTGCGGTTTGCGTATGTGTGCCATGGCTGACGATTTATTCTAAGCCCATCGAGCGACAAAGAAACCCCCTTTTGGGGGTGTTGACGGGCAGGTGGCGGGGCGGGGTTCTATGATGG
>WIAM01000119.1 GCA_015519965.1 Thermaceae bacterium | reverse complement strand
TCGTCGTTTTTGAGTTTGTCGATCAAGAGCGCGATCCCGGCCGCGTGACCGGTCGAGGTCCGAACTACGATAATGTTCTCGCCTCGATCAATGTCCTGGACGAACTCCTTGAACTGGCGCCGGAGCTCGGCCTCGACGTCCTCCTCGAGCTCGATCGGCGCCAGCGCGTATTTATGCTTCCCTTTGCCGAGGGGCACCCGGACCAGACGCAGCTCGCTGATGTCCCGGCTCACCGTCGCCTGGGTCACGTTGAACCCCTCCTGGCGTAAGCGTTCCACGAGTTCAGCCTGGGTCGATATCTCTTCTCGGGCAACGATCTCCTGAATCTTCTTGTGACGCATTTCTTTATTGGGCATCAGACATACCTCCTCACGACAGTTCGACGTAAGCCTGACAGGCTTTCTTTCCGAAGATTATACGCGCTGCTGTATAGATCCGCGAACCCGGTCGAGGATCCGGTCCGCGAGTTCTCGCTTCGATGCCAGCCCCAGCGACTCGGTTCGACCATCGGGAAACACGACGACGATCCGGTTGGTATCGCCGCCGAAGGCGGTCTCCGGCTGGGTTGGGTGGTTGAGACAAATGAAATCGAGGTTCTTCCGCTTCACTTTGGCGAAGGCACGCTCGAGGCCGTGGCCGGTTTCCATGGCGAAGCCGACCAGCACCCGCCCCGCTTTCATGGTCCCGAGCTCGGCGAGGATATCGGGGTTGGCTACCAGGTGAAGGGTCTTTTCACGCCCCGACTTGGCCTCTTTCTCCGGAAGCTTCTCGGCCGGACGCCAGTCGGCCACCGCCGCCGCCATGATCACCACGTCGCTCTGCTCGAAGTGGTCCAGCACGGCCTGGCGCATCTGGAGCGCGCTCTCCACCCGCACCAGGGTCACGTCGAAAGGCGCCGGAAGGGCCGTGGGTCCGCTCACCAAAACCACCTTCGCCCCCCGATCCCGGGCCGCCTCCGCCAGCGCGAACCCCATCTTCCCCGAGGAGGGGTTGGAAAGAAAACGCACCGGGTCGAGGTGTTCGCGTGTCGGCCCGGCGGTGATGAGGAAATGCAGGCCCTCGAGGTCTTTCGGCGCCAGCGCCCGACGCACGTGGGCCACGAGGTCCTCGGGCTCGACCATCCGCCCCAGGCCCTCCGCCTCGCCCACCGACGCCATGGCCCCGTGGACGGGGCCGGCAAAGCCATGGCCCAACGCCTTTAACCGGCGAACGTTGGCCTGGGTGGTGGGGTGGTGCCACATCTCGGGGTTCATCGCCGGTGCCCAGAGCACCTGCCGGGCACCGCCCACGATGGTCGCGGTGAGCAAATCCTCAGCCAGTCCTGTAGCGGCACGCGCCAGAGCCGCCGCCGTCGCCGGAGCGACCAGAACCAGGTCAGCCCAGGCCGCAAGATCGAGGTGCAGCGCCCGGCCGTGCGGTTCAAACCAGCGGGTCTCGGTTGCCACCTCATGCCCGCTGGCCAGGGCCAGCGCGGTTTCGGTGGTAAAGGCCAGGGCCCTGGGGCTGGCGAGCACCCGGACCTCGTAGCCCGCCTCCAGCAAACGGCGCACGACGAACGGCGACTTCATCGCCGCGGCGCCGCCCCCGACCGCCACCAGGACCCGGTGACCCAAGGTCACCCCTCCTCTGTGACCTCGGGATAGAGCTGGTCGAGGAGGCGGCTGAGCTTATCCTCCGGCACCAGGTTCTCGCCGATGGTGAGCTCGCCGGTCGCCAGCTCTTTGAGCGCCCAGGTCACGGGGTTGGGATCGGGAACCTCCCCCTCGTAGGTGCGCATCTTCGGCCACGCCTTCGGCTCGAGCACGGTGTTCTTAAAGCCGTACTGCAAAAGCTGCCGTGCCCTTTTCGCCACCACGACCGTGAGCCGGTACTTCGAATCGACCAGGCCCAGCAATTGATCAATGCCCGCTTCCGCCATCTTGGATCATCCACCTTTCCATCTCCGCGAGCTCAGCCTCCAGTTCGGCGCTTCGCTCGGCGGCTTTTTCAAGCGCATTTTCCATTCGCCAGGGTCGGAGTCGCTCGGCGCGAATGATTTCAACCAGCCGTTCCACCGCCTCCTCGAGGACGTCGTTGACCACCACGTAGTCGAAGCCGACCTCGAGGGCGGTCGTAATCTCCCGCTCCGCTCGCGCCAACCGGCGCTCGATCTCCCGGAGTTTTTCCTCGTTCAAGGCCTTGCTGCGAACGATCAACCTTCGGCGCAGTTCGCTCAAGGAAGGGGGGATGATGAAAATGAACACCGCGGGAATCCCCAGTTTCGGGGCCATGGCCTTGACTTGCTTCGCCCCCTCAACCTCGATCTCGAGCAACACGTCCTCGCCCTGCGCCAGGTGCCGCTCAACCGGCGCCCGAGGGGTGCCGTAATGATTCCCCACGTACTCCGCGCTCTCCAAGAAGGCACCCTTGGCGCGCATGTCGAGGAACGTCGATCGATCGACGAACCAGTAATCGACCCCGTGGCGTTCGCCGGATCGGGGCGGTCGGGTGGTCATGGAGATGGAGTAATAGAGTTTAACGCGCTCCATTAAACGCTCGCGAAGCGTACCCTTGCCAACCCCAGAAGCCCCAGTCATGACGAATAACGTGCCCTTGGCCACCCTACCTCCAAGCGGAACCATCCTAACAAAGGCCCATCAAAGGCACAACAAGCCCCTGGGCCCTCCGAGCAAGCTTCCATACCCTTGCACGCACCCTCACCAGGGGTTTAAAATGCAACAAATCGAAAGCGAGCAACATGAAAGAAAAGAAGCACAAAGTGCCGCTCACGGCACAGAGACGAAGGATGATCCTCGAACGGCTGCGGGAAGCCGGGCAGGTGAAGACTTCGGAACTCTCGGAGCTCTTCGGCGTATCCTCGATGACAATCCGCAACGACCTCAACGCGCTGAGCGCCGCCGGTGCCCTGGTGCGCACCCACGGGGGCGCGGTTACCAACATGCCGCTCGCCAACGAGCCGTCGTACAAAGATAAAGAGGCGCGCCACAGCGCAGAAAAGGCACGAATCGGCCGTGCCGCCGCCCGCCATATCGAAGACGGCATGGTGGTGTTCATCGGCAACGGCACCACCACCATGCAGCTCATTCGCGCCCTCGGGCCACGCCGGCTACGGGTGTTCACCAACGCGATCAACCACGCGGGGGCGCTGCTGGAGAAAGACGGCGTCGAGGTGTACGTCGTGGGCGGTTACCTGCGGAGCGTCTCGCTCGGGATGGTGGGCGGGCTAGCCCGTCGGGCCCTGGAGGGCATCTATTTCGACCTGGCCCTGATCGGCGTGAACGGGATCTCCCTCGAGCACGGGTTCACCCTGCCCTCGCTCGAAGAGGCCGAGATCATGGCCGAGGTCGTCCACCGCGCCCAGTCAACGATCGTTCTCGCCGACCATAGCAAGTTCGGGGTCGTCACCCACGGCCGTCTGGCGGGCCTTGAGGATGTTGATCGGATCATCACCGACCGCACCCCGCCGCCGCCGCTGAAACGCGCCCTGAACGAGATCGAGATCGAGCTGGAAATCGTAGGGGGGTGAGACCGGGCAAGACACGGTCGGCAAAAAGGACTCAGGAGCTCGTCTGATTTGAGGAAAGGAGCAAGTGATGCAACGACCCTCGCGCGCGTTCGCGCTCGCGCTCGTCAGCCTGGGCCTCGGATTCAGCCTGGCGCTGGCCCAAAAAGTCGAGATCACCTGGTGGCACGCCATGTCGGGGTCCCGCCTCAAAGTCGTCGAGGCCATCGTCGATGAGTTCAACGCCACCCACCCCAACATCCAGCTCAACGCCCTCTACACCGGCAAGTATGCCGAAACCCTGACCAAATACGTCGCCGCCTTCCGCACCGGTAACGCCCCCAACTTGGTCCAGGTCTACGAGGTCGGAACCCAGACCATGCTCGATAGCGGGGCCATCATTCCCGTCTACGAAATCCCCGGCATGTTGGGAGAGACCTGGGACTGGGCCCAGTACGTGATCCCCATTACCAACTACTACTCAACGAACGGCAAGCTCTGGTCAATGCCCTTCAACTCCTCGACCGCAATGCTCTACTACAACAAAGACCTATTCAAAAAGGCGGGGCTCGACCCGGAAAAGCCGCCCACCACCTGGAAAGAAGTCGAGGAATACGGCAAGAAGCTGGTCGAGAGCGGGGTCGTCGACCACGCGCTTTCCTTCGGCTGGCCGGGGTGGATCTTTGAGCAGATGTTCGCCTACCACAACCAACTCTTCGCCGACCACGAAAACGGCCGCAATGGCCGGGCGGAAAAGGTGCTCTTCAACGGCCCGTTTGGCCAGATGGTCCTCGAGACCTGGGCCCGCCTGGCCAAGGAAAAGGTCTTCCTCTACGGCGGCCCTGAATACTCGGCCAATACCGCTTTCGTCTCAGGCCAGATCGCGATGCTGATCCAGTCGACGTCGTCGCTCGCCGGTATCGAAAAAGGCGCCAGCTTCGAAGTGGGCACCACCTTCCTGCCGCGATTCGAAGGGTACCCTCGAGGCAACTCGGTTATCGGCGGCGGCAGTCTTTGGGTGACCAAAGGACAAAGCAAAGAGGAACTCGCTGCGGTCTGGGCCTTCCTCAAGTTCCTGGCTAAAAAGGAGATCGCCGTCAAGTGGCATAAGGGCACCGGCTACTTCCCCACGATCAACGCCGCGGTCCAGGAGCTCCTCAACGAAGGGTGGTTCAGCAAGGATCAAAACTACCTCACCGCCTTCTTGCAGATCCTCTCCGGCCGCCGCGACACCCCGGCCGCCACCGGCGTCCGCCTCGGCCCCTTCGTGCAGATCCGCGAAATCGAACGGGCAGCCATCGAAAAAGCGGTCTCGGGGGTCCTCTCGCCCAAAGCCGCCCTCGACGAAGCCGCCCAGAAGGCCAACCAGTTGCTCAAGCAATACAACGAGCTCCACTAGCCCCTTTGCCTGGCGCCGCTCGCGGCGCCAGGCAAAGAAAGGAACGTCATGCAGGACGAGCGATTCCCGGGTCATCCGCTCTTGCCCTACCTCCTCATCCTGCCCTCGGTGGCAGTGATCGTGGTCTTTCTCATCGTCCCCTTCGCCCAAAGCGTATGGGGTTCGTTTTTTGTCACCTCCCCCTTTGGAACCAAGACCATCTACGTGGGCCTGCGCAACTACCTCGAGCTCTTTCAATCCAGCGACTACCTGAAAAGCGTGATCGTCACCGTCTACTTCTCCGCCTTCGTGGTCGTGATCGGCCTGGGCGCGTCATTGGCCATCGCCCTCCTCCTCAACCAGAAAATCCAGGGGGTGGGGTTTTACCAGATCGCCCTGATCTGGACCTACGCGCTCTCCCCTGCCGTCGCCGGAACCATCTGGGCGCTGCTCTTTGCCCCCGCCACCGGGCTCGTGCCATACCTCGTGGGCCGGATCATACCCGGTTACACCCTCAACTGGATGACCAACGGCTCCCTGGCCCTCCTCGTGGTCTCCGCCGCCGCGACCTGGAAGATGCTCGGCTACAACATCGTCTTCTTCCTGGCGGGGTTGCAAAACATCCCCGAGGAATTGCTCGATGCGGCGCGGGTCGACGGAGCCGGACCATGGCTGACCTTTCGCCACATCACCTTCCCTCTCCTCAGCCCGACCACCACCTTCCTGCTCTTCATGAACATGCTCTACGCGTTTTTCCAGGTCTTTGGACTCATCGACATCATGACCCAGGGTGGGCCGGGTGACGCCACCAACCTGCTGGTCTATAACCTCTACCGCGACGCCTTCATCCACCTCCAGTCGGGGAGAGCCGATGCCCAGTCGGTCATCATCTTCGTGATCATCGCCGTGGCCGCCACGTTCCAGCTCCGAGCAGCGACCAAGAAGGCGGCCTATGCCCGCTGAGGAGGCAGCGTGACACGGAAACGCACCCTCACCATCCTGACCCACGCCGTTCTCATCCTGCTGGTTGCGGTGCTGGCCTTCCCGGTTTTCTACGCCATCGTGACCAGCACCCTCAGCTTCCGGGAGGCCTACCAGTACCCGCCGCGCCTCGTACCCGGGACCCAATTCCTGGAAAACGTGCGTGAAGCCTGGGTCAGGGCGAGCTTCGGACGGCTCTTTTTCAACAGCGTGTTCATCTCCCTCGTGGTCTCGGTGGTCAAGATCATCCTCTCATTGCTCGCCGCCTTCGCCTACACCCACTTCCGCTTCCGGGGCAGGGGGTTGCTCTTTGGCATGAGCATGATCACCCAGATGCTGCCCCTGCCGGTGCGCATCCTGCCCACCTACGAGCTGATGGCGGACTTCCGCTGGATCAACACCTACTGGGCGCTGACCGTGCCCTTTTTCGCCAGTACCACCGGCATCCTCCTCTTCCGGCAGTTCTTCCTCACCGTCCCTCGTGAACTCAGCGACGCCGCTCGTGTGGACGGGGCCACCCCGATGCGCTATTTCTGGCAGATCCTGGTGCCGATCTCCCGCACCAACATCGCCGCGCTCTTCGTCATCGAGTTCGTTTTCATGTGGAGCCAGTACCTCTGGCCTCTCATCGTCACCACCACCAAGGAGATGCGCGTGGTTCAGATCGGCCTCAAGATGCTCATCGCGAGCGAGCAGATCGCCCCGGAATGGAACGTGATCATGGCCGGCACCGTGATCGCCATGTTGCCGCCGCTCGTTGTCCTCCTCGCGCTTCGCAAGAGTTTTGCCCAGGGCATCGCCATGCAATCGGAGAAGTAGGTGGTCATGGGGATACGCGGCTATCTCATCGATCTCGATGGCACCGTTTACCTGGGCGACCGGTTGATTCCCGGGGCCAGGGAAGCGCTCGCCCAGCTGCGCCTGCGGGGAAGGCGTTTGGTTTTTCTCTCCAACAAGCCCCTGGCGTCACGCGCCGCCTACGCGGAAAAGCTCAAGCGGCTCGGTATCGAGGCGCAGGCATCCGACATCATCCACTCTTCCTACGTCATGGCGCGCTACTTGGCAAAACACGCGCCTGGCGCCAAGGTCTTCGCCATCGGCGAACCACCGCTTATCCGGGAGCTCCGCGAGGCGGGGCTCTACCCCTGCAACGACCCGGAGGCGATCGAGTATGTGATCGCCGCCTTCGACCGGACCTTCAATTATGAAAAGCTCAACATCGCCTTCCAGGCCATTCGCCGTGGCGCCCATTTCGTCGCCACCAACCCCGACCCCACCTGCCCGGTGGAAGGGGGCGAAATCCCCGACGCCGCCGCAGTGATCGCGGCCCTCGAGGCCACCACGGGCAAGCGCGTCGAAGCCGTGGTCGGGAAGCCTTCGATACACACCGCACAGGTCGCGCTGGAGCGCCTCGGTCTCTCCGCAGACGAGACCGCCATGGTCGGCGACCGGATCGCAACCGACATCGCCCTGGCCAAAAGGTCGGGGATGCTCGGCATTCTCACGCTCAGCGGCGTCACCACCCCCGAGTCGCTCGCGAAGGCCGAGCCCCACCCCGACCACGTCATCGAAAGCATCGCCCAGCTGCCCGAGCTCGACCTCGAGCTGGCGGAAAAGTCTATTCCTCCAGACGAGCCTTGAAGAGCGACTTGACCTTTTGGGGATCCGCCCGCCCCTTCGTCCTTTGCATCACCTGGCCCACGAAGAATCCGAGCAATCCGGCCTTTCCCGCTTTGTAAGCGGCCACCCTTTCGGGAAAAGCCCGCAAGACCTCATCCACCAGGGGCGAAAGCGTCGCCTCGTCGGCGATCACGCTCAGCCCCTCTTCCAAAACGATGGCCGCCGGCCTCCGACCGCTTTCCTGGGCCTTTTGCAACGCCTCTTTCACGATGCGGGCGCTCACCTGGCCCTCGGCCAGCAGGCGCAAAATCTCCGCCAAATCCTCCGGCCGGATCCGGTTTTCGCCCCGGCGCAAGAAAGGACCGATCTCGTGGACCACCCACGGGGCGACGGTCTTTCGCGGGAGGCCAAAGACGGCCTCGAGGTACCGGCCCAGTTCCGTCTCCCGGGCCAGGATCAGCGCCTCCTGCTCGCCGATCCCCTGGGCCAGGTAGCGTTCGAACCGGGCCCGCGCCTCCGGGGTGAGTTCGGGCGGGCGCTTCGCTACCGGGCCCGCTTTTTTGGCCGCGGCCTTCCTGGGCCTTTGCGCTTTTTCGCGCCGGGCCCAGGTATCCTTGAGGGTCACGATACGGTTAAAGACTAGTTGGGCGTCGGTCGAGTCCACCGGATCCCGCCAGAAATACCCCAGCCGCTCGAACTGATAGCGGGTGTCGGGTGGATCGTCCTTCACGCTCGGCTCAATAAAGCCCTGTTTGACCTCGAGGGATTCGGGGTTGTAGGCGTCGAGGAAGTCGGGCAGCTCGTCGGGATGTGGCACGCGGAAGAGACGGTCCACGAGGCGAAACTCGGCCGGCAAGCCATACCGCGCGCTCACCCAGTGAATGGCCCCCCGCACCTTGATCCCCTCGGGGTTTTTCCCGAGCGTGTCTTTGAGCACGCGCCCTTTAAGGGCGACGACCGCGCCGCGATCATCCCGCACCGCCTCGTCCACCACCACCACGTAGGCGTGGCGAAGCCGGGTGGCCCAGCCAAGGGCCAAACGCTTCCACCCCTTGGGAGGCTCGAGGGCAAAATCGCTGCGCTCGACGTAGATTTCCCTCGTCAAAGGAATCTTCCGCGAACCTTCTTTCCCGATATCGGGGGGAAAGTAAGGCGCCTCGAGCCATTCCTCGCCTTCGACGTTGGTCAGGACGAGCTTGAGCGGATCGAGCACGGCCATGACCCGGGGCGCCACCGCGTTGAGGTCGTCGCGGATCGCCCACTCGAGGAGCGCGATGTCGACGGTCCGGTCGGTGCGGCTGATGCCCACCTTCTGGACGAAACGCCGGATGGCCTGGGGGCGAACGCCGCGGCGCCGCAGACCGGAAAGCGTGGGCATGCGCGGATCGTCCCAGCCCGAAACCAACCCGCCCTCGACGAGCTTGACCAGCTTGCGCTTGGAGACCACGGTGTACTCAAGGCTGCGGCGGCCAAACTCGATCTGCTTGGGGCGGGGCCACTCGGGCAGGCCGCAGCAGCCGGCCAGGGTTTCGACCAGCCAGTCGTAGACCGCACGGTTTTCGATGAACTCCGACGAACAAAGCGAGTGGGTCACGCCCTCGATGTAGTCGGAAAGGGGGTGGGCGAAGTCGTACATGGGATAGATGCACCACTTCGTACCGGTCCGGTAGTGTTCGGCGTGAATGATGCGGTAAAGGATGGGATCCCGGAGTTTCATGTTGGGCGAGGTCATATCGATCTTGGCCCTGAGGACGTGGGCTCCCTCCTCAAATTCGCCGTCGCGCATCCGCCGGAAGAGGTCGAGGTTCTCCTCCACGCTGCGGTCCCGGTAGGGGCTTGGAATGCCGGGGCGATCGGGCGTCCCCCTGAATTCGCGGATCTTTTCCTCGGGGAGCGAGTCCACATAGGCCTTCCCCATCTTGATCAGCGCCTCGGCCATCTCATAGAGCCGGTCGAAGTGATCGGAGGCGTAATAGAGGTGCACGCCCCAATCCCAACCTAGCCAGCGCATATCGTTGACGATCGCTTCCACGTACTGGGCCCGTTCGGTCAGGGGGTTGGTGTCGTCCAGGCGGAGGTGACAGCGCCCCTTGTAGTCGGCGGCGATGCCGAAATCGATGAAGCTGGCAATGGCATGCCCGATGTGGGGATACCCATTGGGCTCGGGTGGAAAACGGGTGACGATGAGGTCGTACTTCCCGCTCCTCAAATCTTCGTCGATGATCTCGGTGATGAAGTTAGGCGGAACCAGTCGCGCCTCGTCGCTTGGAATCCCCGAACGCGGCATGGGACTATGTTAAGCGAAGGGCCGGGCGCGCGCCCGGCCCTCGTTTCCCTGCCCAGGAATGAGCTTCAGCCGCACTTGCTCCAGCCGCAGACCTCGCAGGTGAGGCACCCATCTTCGACCTTGACCGGTCCCCCGCACTCGGGGCACGCGCGGCCGTGGTGGACTTGACCCTGGACCACCCCCACCTCGACCTCGAGAGGCTTTTGAACGACCCTCGCCACCGCCTGCTTCAAGGGATGGCGGTCACCATTGTGAATCTTGAGGCTTTGCTCGAGGGCCAGGGCGATGAGATCACCTTTCGAAGCTACGAACTTCTTGTGATAGCTCCCGTAGAGCCCACCGTTGATGCCCCGCAAGGTATGGATGATGGCCTCGGGTGGAACCCCATATTGCAGAGCGATCGAAACCACCCGCCCGAGCGCCTCGGCGTCGGCGTTCTGCTCGTCGCCGGCCTTGCCGGTGGTCAGGATGACCTCGATGGGATGCGACCCCTCCATGTTGACCGTCACCAAATAGGAATAACGCGTCCCGTCGGAAGCCGTGAGCTTGACCATGTCGGTGAAACCGAAAAGCCGGCCCGTCCGCTCGAAAACGGGTTTGCCAAACGCCCGGGTGGGAACCCCACCTTTCGTCTTCGCCTCGTCGGATTCTTTGCCCTCGTCCTTCTTGCTGGTGCTGATCACCTGGTGTTCGCGGCTGCCGTCGCGGTACACCGTGATCCCTTTGCACCCGGTCCGCCAGGCCTCGGTGTAGGCCGCTTCCACGTCCTCAACGCTCGCCTCACGCGGGAGGTTGATGGTCTTGGAAAGCGAGTTGCCGGCGTAGTCGGCTTCATCAAAAGCGCGCTGCACCACGCCCTGCATACGCACGTGGTCGAGCGGGTGAACGTCGTGGGCGCACTTGAAGACCTTCTGCAGCTCTTCGGGCACGAACGCCAGCCCCTGCACCGAGCCGTGATTTTCCTGGATGGCCTCGGTCACCTTGTCCCAGTCCCATCCCCCCTGCCCGTCGCTCAGATCGGGGTGGGGCGGGTGCTTCTCGAGGAGTTCTTTGAACAGCGGGTGGATGAGGGCTTTGTACTCCCCGCCGATTCGCCGCCACACAAAAGGCGCGAACACCGGCTCAATGCCCGAAGAAACCCCCATCAACATGCTGGTGGTCCCGGTGGGCGCCACGGTCAGCAGCGCGACGTTGCGCCGGGGTCGGATCCCGAGCTTTTGGAAATACGGCTCGTGTTCCCGGTAGAGGGGGAAGACGCCCCGCTCCTCGGCCAGCGCCTCGGAAGCCTTGACCGCCTCCTCCCGCATCGCGCTCATGATCTCGTACACCCGGTCGCGAGCCGCTTGGGTATCGTAGGCCAGCCCCATTTTGATGAGGGCATCAGCGAGCCCCATAACCCCAAGGCCGAGCCGGCGCAACCGCTGGGACGCCTGGCGGTTGTCCTCGAGGGCGAACTTGTTGACCTCGAGGACGTTGTCTAAAAACCGTACCGCGGTGTGGACGTCCTGCCGGAACCTAGCCATATCGAAACGCCCTTCCTCGTCCACGTAGGCGGCCAGGTTCATGGCCCCCAGGTCGCAGGGTTCGCCCACCGTCAGCGGAATCTCGCCGCAGTTGTGGGCTACGAACCCGCCGGCGATAAGGGAATGGGTAGCGGGTTCGGTGAGGTCAAAGACCGGGGCCTCCCCAGCATCCTCAATACTCTCCACCGTGACCTCGAAGCGCTGGCGGTAGCTCCCTCGAGAACGATCCTTGAGGAAGGCTTCGAGCTTAACCTGCTTTTGGGGCTGGAGAAAGCCTACTGTCTGCGCAAACCGGTCGCGAGAGGCCGAGCCGATGATCAGTTCGTACTGCGCTCGGACGCGATAAGCCTTGGAACCCCCCTTGCCGTCGGGCAGGTTTTGCGTCCCCGCGCTGCGGCGCTTATGTATGCGACTGAACACGCCCAGGTTCAAGAGAAGGAGCTGAACATCTTCCAAAAGCCCGAGGCTCGACGAAGCCAGCCGGATAGTGGCGTCCTTTTTTTTCTCATTGATCTGAACCGAGCCATCGGCGCTGAAAAGTCCCTGCAAAAATCCGATGACGGCCTCGCGAGGCGCCCGGAAAATGGCCTCTGGAACCCGCTTTTCGCCCGCAGCCGCAGGGCTCAGCCCAAAGGCGTCGAAGTACTCGGCCG
>WIAM01000020.1 GCA_015519965.1 Thermaceae bacterium | reverse complement strand
TACGTTTCCAGCGGCATGCTCTACCGCGCGGTGGCGCTTTTGGTCTTGCGCGAGGGGGTTGACCCTGAGGACGAAGCGGCCACGCTCGAGGTCCTCTCGCGGCACCGCGTCGAGCTCATCCCCGGCCTTTCGGGGGACCGGATCCTCATCGACGGCGACGACGTGACCGACTCGCTGCACACCGCAGAGGTGGACCGGGTGGTGAGCCCCGTGGCCAAACACCCCCGCGTTCGGGCCTGGGTCAACCAGCGCCTGCGCGAGATGCCTCCGCCGTTCGTGGTCGACGGGCGGGACATGGGACGGGTGGTCTTTCCCGAAGCGCCTTTTAAGTTTTTCTTGCGGGCGAGCCTCGAGGTCCGGGCCCTGCGGCGGGCCAGGGAGCGGGGCGAGGATCCGAAAAAGATCGAGGCCGAGCTCCGCGCCCGCGATCTAAAGGACCAGGCGCAGACCGAACCGGCGCCGGATGCGGTTCTGATCGATACCAGCCACCTGAGCCTGGACGAGGTCGTGGCCCGGGTGGTCGAGGAGGTGAAGCGGCGGGATCCCTAAGCGGGATCAGGGCAGCCCCGACTGCAAAAAGGGATTGGTCTTGGCTTCGTTCTCCAGGGTCGTTTCTGGGCCGTGGCCCGGGTAGACGGTCGTTTTTGGGGGCAGGGTGAGGAGGCGTTGCAACGAGTTCCAAAGCGCTTCCCGGTCGGAGTTCGGGAAGTCGTAGCGCCCCACGGCCCCTTTGAAGAGCACGTCGCCGGAAAAGAGGCGTTGGTGCTCGGGGGAGAAAAAGGCCACGTGCCCCGGGCTGTGGCCCGGGACGTGGAGGACCCGGAACTTGGGGCCGAATTCAAGCACGTCGCCGTCCTCGAAAAAACCCTCCGGCGGCGGGGGCTTCGGCACCGAGAGCCCCCAGCCGGCCGCGATCTCAGGGGCCCGTTCGTAGAGCGGGAGGTCGAGCGGGTGGAGGTAGACCGGCACGCGGTGGGCCTTGGCCAGGTGGGCCACGGCGCCGACGTGGTCGAAGTGGGCGTGGGTGAGGAGGATCGCCTGGGGGTTGACGCCAGCCGCCTCGAGGGCGGCCTCGATGCGTTCGGGCTCGTCGCCGGGGTCGATGAGGACCCCGCGCTCTTTTTCCCAGACCAGGTAGGTGTTCTCTGCCAGCGGGCCGACGGTGAGCCTCTGGAGTTCCATGACTCCACTTTATCCGGTTGAGGATACTTGACACGGATACAGTCAAATACTATGATTGTTAATGGAGAGATTGAAGGGAGGTGAGGCTGATGCTGGCGAGGCGCGAGATTCGTCCTGGCGCGGAGATTACGCCGTTTCGGACCTGGGGGCCGATGTCGCTGGTCGAGGAGATGGACCGGCTCTTTAGCGAGGCCTTTGGCGACCTGACCCGTCCGTCGCGGATCTCGACCGCGGTGGCACCGGCCGACCTCTACGAGACCGACGAGGCGTTGGTGCTCGAGATGTGGGTTCCCGGGCTCGGTGCCGACGAGATCGACATCAGCCTCGAGGGCAACAAGCTCACCATCCGCGGTGAGGTGAAACCGGTCGCCGACGACAAGGTCCGCCGCTACTACCTGCAGGAGATGCCGCACGGCTCGTTCGTCCGCTCGTTCACCTTGCCGGTCGAGATCGACGCTGAGAAGGTGAAGGCGGAGTTCAAAAACGGCATCCTGCGGCTCGTGCTCCCCAAGGTCGAGGCGGCCCGCGCCAAGCGAATCCCGGTCGAAGTGGTGCAGTGAACCGCACAGGTTGAGTCAGCGCCGGGGCCTTTGGCCCCGGCTTTGTACACTGAGGTCGTGAATATCCGGCTCGATCGGGTCCTGGCTTCCCAGGGGTATGGGAGCCGGAAGCGGGTCAAACGGCTGGTGAAGGCGGGGCGGGTCCGAATCGGGGACCGCCTGGCGGTTGACCCGGCTGAGAAAATCGACCCGCGACGGGTTGCCATTTACGTCGACGACGTCTTGCTCACCTACCGCCGGCACCTTCACGTGGCCGTCCATAAGCCCCCCGGCATCCTGAGCGCGACGGCCGATGCCAATGACCCGGTGGTGCTCGACCTTTTGCCCGAGGCGCTCTATCGCCGGGAGCTCGGCCTCGCCGGGCGTTTGGATAAGGACGCCGAGGGGCTGGTTTTGCTGACCACCGACGGGCAGCTCGCGCACAGGCTGACGCACCCGCGCTGGAAGGTGGAAAAGGAATATTTGGTGTGGACCGAGGCCCCGATTGGCGATGCCGACATGGCCGCGTTCGCCGAGGGGGTCGCGGGCTTTTTGCCGGCAAAGCTCGTGGCCCTCGAGGACGGCCGGGCGCGGGTCATCGTACGTGAGGGGAAATACCACCAGGTCAAGCGTATGTTCGCGGCAATCGGCAAACCGGTCAGACGCCTGGTGCGGGTGCGGATCGGGCCGATTCGTCTGGATGGGCTGAAAGTGGGCGAGAGTCGCATGCTCGATGACGCCGAGGTCGCGCGTCTCTACCGCTCGGTGTCGCTGGAGGTGGGCTGAATGGGCGTCCCGGGATCGCAGCCGGTCGAGGTCGGTCAGGTCCGGACCCCCCTGGGCCCCTTCTACGTCGTCTGGGCCGGTGCGGTGATCCAAAGCGGCTTCGGCCCCGCGCCCGAAGGCCGCCAAGGGCCCGAGGTGCGGCGGGTGCTGAGGGCCGTGGAGGATTTCTTCGCCGGCGGGGCTTTCCCCCGGGTTGAGGTTCGTTTCGCTGGCACGCCTTTCGAAAACGCGGTCTGGGAGGCGCTGAGCCAAACCGACCCTGGCGACCGGTTGAGCTACGCCGAGCTCGCGAGCCGCATTGACCGGTCGGGGGCGGTCCGGGCGGTGGGGCGAGCCGTAGGCAAAAACCCCATTCCCCTTTTTGTCCCCTGCCACCGCGTGGTGCCCAAGGACGGCCGTCTCGGGAACTACGGGTTTGGCCCCTGGCGGAAAGCGGCCTTAATCCTCCTCGAGGCCGGGAAGACGGACCTCGAAGACCGTATTCCCGGGCTGCGAGCGCACCCCGATCTCGCCGCCGTGCGCCTCGACGATCTGCTTGGCGATGGCCAGGCCTAGGCCGCGGCGACCGGTTTTCCCCTTGACGTAACGGTCGAAGATCCTCTCCAGGAGTTCTTCCGGAATCCCGGGGCCGCTGTCGCGGACCCAAAGGCGCACTTCGTCTGTCCCCGCGCGAACGCCGACTTCGACCCCGCTGGCCCCTGCGGCGCGGACGGCGTTGGCCAAAAGGTTGCGTACCAGTTGCATTAGCCGGTCGGGGTCGCCGAGCGTCTCCACCGCTTCTTGGGGGAGGTCGACGCGAATGCCCCGGTGTTCGGCGGCAGCCTCCCGGACCAGGTCGCAGAGGTCGACGATGTGGGGGTCGAGGTCACGCTCGGGCTCGCCCCGGGCCAGGGCCAGGAGATCGGCGGTGAGCCGGGCCAGGTGGCGAGTGGTGCGCTTGGCGCTTTCCAGGTCGCCGCGTTCCAGCTGGGCGGTGAGGACCGCGAGCGGGGTGTTGAGCTCGTGGGCGACTTCGTTGAGGAAGTCGCGCTCCTTGGCCTTGGCCGCCTTGAGCTCGCCGAGGAGGTGGTTGAAATGGTGCACGATGAGCGAAAGCTCGTCGTCGGGGCCGTCGTAGGCGATGGGGGCGAGATCGTCGGCCTTGCGGGCAGCCACCTCGCGGGCGGCTGTCACCAGAGGACCGGTAATGCGCCGGGAGAGGCCGTAGATCGCCGCCAGTCCCAGCACCAGCCCGGCCAGGAAGAAGAGCGACAGGGCCTTGGCGGTTTGGTAGGCCAGGGCCTTGATGAACCCCGTTCCCTGGATGACGGCGATGACCCCGACCCCGGCATCGGCGTAAGCAGCGGTGAACTCGGAGGCTTCGTAGATCCTGGGGGTCGGACTCGCGCGGGTGACGACCTCGGCCGGGAGGGTGAACGGGGGATCTTCGGGCACCACGGCGTTGCCGCTGTAGTCGTAGAGCACGATGCTGGCCCCGCCGGTGGCCGCCACCTGGCCGAGCTCGCCCTGCCGGTAAAAGGCCGCCACCCGGGCCACGTCGCTGATGAGGAGGCCCTCGAGGCGGGACTTGAGCCCCTTCTCGACGGTCAGGTACCCCGCGGCTGCCCCGGCGAGCCAGAAGATGGACCAAAGGAGGCCGAAGTTCAAAAGCAGCCGGGTCGCGAATCGTTTCGGGCGACGGCTGGCCATCGCTTTCACCGGGGCTTGGAGAGGGCGTAGCCGACGCCGCGCACGGTTCTGAGATAGCCGATGGCGCCGGCGTCGATGAGCTTGGCCCTGAGTTTTGCCACGTGGACGTCAATGGCGTTGGACTTTGGCGCGTGCGTGCCCCAAAGGGCTTCGGTGATCTCCTGGCGCGAGAACACCCGGCCCGGTCGGGTGGCGAGGAGGGCGGCGATCTCGAACTCGCGGGGCGAGAGATCGAGGGGCTGACCCTGAAAGCACGCGTGCTTTTTGACCCGGTCGAGCTCGAGCTCACCGACCCTGACCTTCCGCCCCCCTTCCGCCCGGCGCAAGATGGCCTCGAGGCGGGCCAGGAGTTCGGCGAAGTAGAAGGGTTTGGTGAGGTAGTCGTCGGCGCCTTCGCGGAGGACGGCGACCTTGCGCTGGACCTCGTGGGCCGCGGTCAGGATGAGCACCGCCGCCTCCGAGGTGGCCCGCACCCGGCGCAGGATCTCTTCCCCCTCAAGGTCGGGCAGGCCGAGGTCGAGAACGATGACGTCGGGTTCGTCCTCCCGGATCATGGTGAGACCGGCGACGCCGGTTTGGGCCCAGCGCACCCGGTAACCGGCGCCTTGCAGCTCCTGGCTGAGGAGGGGTCCGAGTTCAGGGTCGTCTTCGATCACCAGGACGCGGTGTGACACGGCGTTCCTCCAGTCTTCTGAGCCTCGGCGGTGGCTCGGTTTCGATTTTGAGCCGGTAGACCTCTTTGAGGAGCGCCCTGAGCGAAACCCGCCGTTCCCGAACGAAGAGCACCACGTCTTCACGGTCGGTGCGCCCCTCGAAGACGTAGATGCGCCGCCCAACCCGGATCAAAACCCGGACCGGGCGGCCCGGCGGCAGGAGGCGGGGTTTGTGCAGGGGCCAAAGGGTTCGCTCTTCGACCCGCCACAGCATGTAAACGGCGCGGAGGTTGGGCGAGACCACGCGGATCTCGGCGCCGGTCGGCAGCGTCGGCAGCCCGGGGAGGGGAACCAGGAGCAGGGCGAGGCCGATCCAAAAGCCCATCACCCATAGTATGGCGCCTTGTGCCGGCGGGGAAGTTGAGGTTTGGGTGAACCCGCTTTAAGGGTGCCCGGGCCGGGGCTTCAGTCCAGCATGGCCACGATCTTTTCCGCTGCGGCTTTCAGCACTTCGGGCGGCTGGACCAGCGCGATGCGCAGATATCCCCGCCCCCCGGGCCCGAACCCCTGCCCCGGGGCCACGGCCACCCCGGTGGTCTCGATCAGCCTGAGGGCGAAGGTGACGTCGTCGGTGCCGCTGGGCAGGGGCATCCACACGTAGAGGCTGGCTTTGGGCGAGGGCACAGGCACCCCGGCGTCTTGCAACGTCTTCACCAGCGCGTCCCGGCGCTTTTGGAACTTGGCCACGTCCTCGCGGATCCGCGCTAGGGGGAGCGAGAGGGCCTTGATGCCCATCCTGAGGATGCCGGCGTACTGGTTGAAATCGATCGGGGCCTTGATCCGCTCCAGCGCGGCGATGGCCTCGGCGTTGCCCAGGGCGAACCCCAGCCGGACGCCGCCGAGGTGGTAGGACTTGGAGAAGGAGAAGAGCTCGACGGTGCGGGCTTTAGCCCCTTCGATCGAGAGGAGGGGCAGTGCCTCGCCCTCGAAGATGAAGTCGACGTAGGGGTTGTCGTGGATGATGAGCAGATCGTGGGCTTCGGCGAAGGCCAGCGCCCGTTCGAAGTAGGCCCGGTCGGCGGTGGCGGCGGTGGGGTTGTTGGGGAAATTGAGCAGCAAGACCCGCGCCCGGCGCAGGGGCTCGGGGGGGATGGCCTCGAGGACGGGGCGGAAGGCCGGGTCGAGGGGCACGGGATAGGGCTCCACCCCCGCCACGCGCGCCGCGCCCCAGTAGCTCGGGTAGCTGACCTCGGGCAGGAGCAATACGTCGCCAGGGTCGGCCACCGCCATGAGCAGGTGGGCGAGGCCCTCCTGGGTGCCGATGAGCGTCAGGGCCTCGGTGTCGGGGTCGAAGCTGACCCCGAAGCGCTCGGCGAACCAGCGGGTGGCGGCCTCGAGGAAGGGCCGGGTGCACCCTTTCAGGCAGTAGCCGTAGGTCTTGGGGTCGAGGGCGGCCTCGGCCAGGGCGGTCATCACCTCTTTGGGCGGCGGGAGGTCGGACGAACCGATCGAGAGGTCGATGACCTCGCCGCCCTGGCGGCGCCTTCGGGACTTGGCCCGGTCCATGACCAAAAAAACCGAGTCCGGCACCGACGCCGCCCGTTTGGAGGTGAAGCTAGGCATGGCGGTGGCCCCCTTTCTCGCTGCGGCCGCTGATGATCTCCACCGCGTGAGGCAGGATTGGCAAAATCGCCGCCAGCGATTCGGCGGCGGCCTTGGGGCTTCCGGGGAGGTTCACGATCAGGGTTCGGCCCCGAACCCCGGCCACGCCGCGCGAAAGCGCGGCCAAGGGGGTTTGCTTGAGTCCGGAGAGCCGCATCAGCTCGGCAATGCCCGGGGCTTCTTTTTCCAGGACCTCGCGCGTCGCCTCGGGGGTGTGATCGCGGGGCGAGAGGCCGGTGCCGCCGTTGGTGAGGATGAGGTCCAGGCCCTCGCGATCGGCCCAAAGCCTGAGTGCGCGCCGGATCTGTGGCGGTTCGTCGGGGACGACCATGTAGGCCTCGACCCGGTAGATCTCGGGGTCGAGGCGTTCGCGCAACGCGAGGTGGGTTTGATCCTCGCGCTCGCCGGATGCACTGCGGTCGGACACGGTGAGGATGCCTACCCGGATCATGGCTCTATTCTCCCAGTTTTTCTTTCAGGTAACGCTCGAGGTGGATCAGACGCTCGGCGATGGCCTCGATTGCCAGGCGGAGCCGTCGGATTTCCGGGTCGTTGTCGCCCTCGTCGCTCCTGGAATCGGGGTCTTCGACCTGGGTTTGCCGCTTGGCCATCCAGGCGAGTCCGTTCCAGAGGAATTCCAGCCGGACGCCGGCTCCCGACACCTCGGCGGTCAGGCGGCGTGTCGGGGGGTCAAACGAGAGACGGACGCCGGGGAAAGGGACGATCGGGCCGGACGTGAAGTCTTCCGGGGTGAGGCCGGGGTACTGGTCGTCGCCGTTGATGTACCCCTCCACCCGCTTGAGCAAGGCCTCGGTATCGCTCGGGTGCATGCCCCTTCATATTATGAGCCCGGCCACGGCCTTTGCCACCGCCGGTGTGCGCAAAAAAGGCCCCCGGGGGCCTTGGCGGGCTCTGCCGGGGGCGGCGTGGCATTTGGGTCTACTGCTTGGCCGGTGGCGCTTCCTTGGCCGGGGTTTCGTTGTTTTGAGGCTGGGTTTCGCTCGGCGCCGGCGCGGACTCGGTGGTCTTGGGCGTGAGCTCGGCCAGGATATCGAGGAGCGTGTTTTTGATCTTGGCCTTCTTGCGCAGCTCATCGATCCAGGCCTGGGCCGCCTTGGCCCGTTTTTCCGCCAGCGCCAGCGCCTCGGCCTCGGACCGGACCTCGGCGTAGGGGCGGAGCTTTTCGGGGGTGAAGGCGTGGATGACGACGACCTCGAAGTCTTCCTTGTCGAGCTTGATCACGTCGGTGACCTGGAGGCTCCCCGCCTTGGCCTTGGGCGCCTTGCCGAAGACCACGCTCGAGACGGCGGGGGCGAGCTTGTCGGAGGTCACCTCGCCGAGATCGTTGTACTCACCCTTGAGCGACTTGGCCAGCGACGCCGGGTCCTTGCCCTCGAGGAGGCCCTGGCGGAAGGCCTTGGCCGACGCCTCGTCCTTGAACTTGGCGATGGAAACGGTGGCCTTGGCGGGAATAGTGAAGCGGATCTTGTTGTCGTCGTAGTACTTCCTGACCTCTTCTTCGCTGACCGTGATGTCCTTGGTCTTCCAAAGCTGGACGTCGTTGGCGATCTCGCCCTTTGGGCCCACGAACGGCTGGCCGAGCTTTTTGGCTTCCTGGTAGAGGAGCTCGGTCGAGATCATCTTTTCCAGCGTCGCGGGGAAGAAGAACTGGACCGCGAGCTGCCCCAGGCCTTGCTGGATGAGCTGGGGGACCTGGGGGTTGGAGAAGACCTGCTGCGCCAGCTGGGCCAGCGTGATCTCGGTTCCGTTAACCCGGGCGACGACGGGGTTTTTGTACTCGTAAGGCGAGTTTTCCGCGAACTTGACCTGGGCCGCCTTGCGCACCTTCTCCATGTACGTTTCGATGGCCCCTTGTTGCTTGAGCTTTAAGGCGTCCTGCTTGACCTTCTCGGCGACCTCTTCGTATTTGACGTTGCCGCCGGGAAGGAACTTCTCCACCTTGACGATGTAGTAGCGCCCGCCCGCCTCGATGATGGGGGTGAGGCCGCCGGATTTCAGACCGAAGACCTCGCTCGCCACCTGTTCGGGGAAGACCAGGCGCGTCACCGGGCCGGGCTCGGTGGAGTTGGGCGCCGCGCCCAGGGCCCCGCCCTGATCGGCGCCGATCTTGGAGTACTGCTTCGCGAGCGCGGCGAAGTCCGCCCCGGCCTTGAGCTCGCCCAGGATCTTCTCGGCCAGGGCCCGGTCGTCGACCACGATCTGCCGTGCCAGCACCTTATCTTCGGGGGCGTAGTTGGACTTGTGGAGTTCGAAGTAGAGCCGGGCCTCCTCGTCGCTGAGGCTGACCTTCTTGCTGATCTGGTCGATCCGCTTTTGGATCTGGAGCTGGCGCCGGATCTCGGCCCGGAGCAACGAGTCGGTGTAGCCGATCTGCTCGAGGAAGCGGGAATAAGCCTTACGATCGGTCAGGCCAAACTGCTCCTTGATGCGCTCGATTTCCTTGCGCACTTCGGCGTTGCTGACCCGGAGCCGGCTCGCGTCCTGCGACAGCGCCTCGAAGAGGATGACCCGTTCGAGGAAGTAGGTGTCGATCAGCGGCTTGAGGGCGCCTTCGGGATTGAGGGCAAAGAGCGGGTCGGTTTGCTGCAGCCTGGCGAGATCGATCTCGTAGATGGGCTGGCCGTTGACCCAGACCACCGGCCGCCCCTTGCTTTGCTGCTGGCCCTGGGGGGTGAAGAGCAAAATGGTCCCCAGCGCGAAGCTGATGGCCAGGATTCCGAAGATGATGGTGATGGCACGTCGGCTTACTTTCACTTGACGACCTCCTTATCGCCTTGATAGATTAGCGGATGCTGAGTGCGCCCGTAGCTCAGCTGGATAGAGCGTCGGCCTCCGGAGCCGAAGGTCAGAGGTTCGAGTCCTCTCGGGCGCGCCACTTCTTTTTTTATAGACGGTTTCATTAAGCTCCGGATGAACCCTTTCCTCACCGCGCGAGAAGTTTAGCACATTCGCAGCGAATCGCGTTCATTCTATCGCGGCGGGGGCGGGGTAGAATGGGGCGATGATTAAGCGAATTCTCCTCGCGACCGACGGTTCGCTCCCCTCAAAGAGTGCCGAGGCGTTCGCCCTCGACCTCGCGGGCCGTTTGCAGGCCGATCTGGTCGGCCTTTTCGTCAAGGACATGCGGCTCGTTCGCTACCCGGAGATCCTCGATTTCGGCGCCGTGAGCGTGCCCATGCCCACGTATCACGAGGCCATGGATCAGGCCCTCGAGGCCCGGGCTCAGGACGTGCTCCGGCGGGTGGCCGAAGGCGCGGAGAAGCGGGGCGTCAGCTTCGAGGCCCTTCTCCGCACCGGTGTCCCCTACGAGGTCATCGTGGCGGAAGCGAAGAAGGCTGACCTGGTGGTGCTGGGGCGCGCCGGCGAACAGGAGGGCCACCTGGCGACCGGGCTCGGGAGTACGGTGGAGCGGGTGGCCCGAACCAGCGCCGTGCCGGTGTTCGTCGCCCCGCTCGGCTTCGAGCCCATGCGACGGGTGCTCGTGGGCTACGACGGCTCCGACCTCGCCGCCCGTACGCTGCATTTTGTGGCCGACTTTATCTCCGCCCTTTCGCTCTCGCCGGTGGTGGTGAGCGTGGCGGCGGAGCTCAAGCAGGCGTCGATGCTCGCGGCCGAAGGGGCCGAATACCTGCGCTCGCACGGGGTCTCGGCCGATGCCAAGGCGCTCTCGGGGGATCCGGGGGAGGAACTCATCAGCTTCCAGGAACCGAGCGATCTTCTGGCCATCGGCGCCTTTGGCCGGGGGCGGGTAGTGGAGTGGCTCCTCGGTTCGACTACCGAGTACGTCCTGCGCCACGCCGTGGGACCGGTTCTCCTGGTGAGGTAGGCGGTGTATTTCTACGAGTTCCTCTTCGTCCGGAGCTCGCTGTTCTACCTGCTTTTGACCGGGGTCCTCGGGATTTTGTTTTACCTCTGGCCGGCGAGCCGGGGTTTTCTCCTGCCGGTCCACACCCACGCCGGGCTGGTGGGGTTTTTCCTCAACATGGTCTTCGGGGTGGCCTACTGGATGATGCCGCGCCCGGGCCAGCTGCGCCAGGACGCGCTCGAACGCCTGACCTACTGGAGCTTGAACCTGGGGCTTGGGCTCCGGATCGTTTTCGAACCCCTCTGGCTGCTCGACCCCGGGCGTGACCTTCGCTGGGTGCTGGTGGTTTCCGCACTCTTGCAGCTCGTCGCCATCGCCATCTTCGCCTACGCCATGCACCAGCGCGTGGTCACCGCCGACATGCTCCGGCGCCTGCGGCAGGCCCGGGAGTCGCGGAAAAACCGGTCTTGAGCAAGCGCCCACGAGCTTTTCAACTTACCGAGGCAAGATTGGCCCTCGTTTACCTTTTTCCTCTGGGCACTTAGAGGCCGAAGCGGTATCCGACGGCGATCAGCAAGACCGTGGTCCAGCCCCAAAACATCTGCCCCCAGCCGATGGCGCGCGCCGGGATCGGGGGGCGTCTCAGCATCATCACGGCGTAGGCCGAGAGCGCCCAGATGGCTCCGGCGCCGAGCCAGGGGAGCGCGCCCTGCCAGGCGCCAAGGAGCGCGAGGAGGCTCGCCAGCAGACCGGTGGCGAGGACCGAGGCGAGACTAGCCGTTTGGCCCCGGGCCCGGCGAACCTGGGCGCGCGCGTAGCGGACGGCCACCAGCGAGCGGAGCGCGAGCAAGAACCAGCTCCCCCAGGCCCAGACCGGATCGCCCCCACCGGCGAGGACGATCGCGCTGGCCAGGGCGCCGGAGGCGAGCGCTCCGGCGAGCTCGGCGGCCAGGGTGCGGCTTTGCCCCTTGGCGTCCTGCGCCATCTGGTAGGCCACCAGTGGCAGGCTGACGAAGAGCGGGATCAAGAAGGCATGCTCGCCCCAGAGGTAGGCCGCGAGCAGGCCGGCAAAGGCCAGGCTGGCATAGAGCGCCCCGACCTTGGCGGCGAGCGTCGTCCTCGGGTAGACATGCCCGCGGCGGACGTCGTTCAGGGCCAGCTTGATCGGGTGCCGGGCGAGAAAGGCGAACAGGCCGAGCAATCCTAAGGCGGCGCCCGGCCAGCTGGGAGCGAGAATCAGCCCGAGCAGGATGGGTTCCAGGGTAAAGCCCCAGCCGCCGTGCTCGACGGGCAGGGCCACGCTTTTCAGGGGAACAGAGGGTGCCTTGGTGCTCGCCATGCCAGAATTAAACCACAGCTTTGAGGTCGGAATTCAACGTGCTCAGCCATCACCTACGAGCAGGTTGAGGCCCCAGCCGACCAGCGAGAGCAAGAGGGCGCCGATGAAGGCGGCGGTGAACCCCTGGACCTCGAGGGCCGTGCTCATGGCCACGAGCTCGAGGACCACCGCGTTGATCACCAGGGTGAAAAGGCCGAGGGTGAGGAGGTTGATGGGGAGAGTGAAGAGGAGGAGGAAGGGTTTGACCAGGGCGTTGACCAGGCCGAGAATGAGCCCCGCGACCAGGTAGTCGGCGAAGTCGCTCCCGGGTGCAAATGAAAGCCCGCTATAGAGCTCGCTGACCACCCACAGGGCGACCGTGTTCAAAAACCAGCGGAGGAAAAAACCGCGCATGGTTTCACTCTAATGCCGATGGCTCGTTTTTGAGGTTCAAGGTATAAAAGGGTGGGGCCGGAGGGCCCCGTTTGGGTGGTGGCAAAGCGAATGCTCCTGCGTTTTTCCGAGATCGAGCTGCCCCTGGACCTGAAGGCCAACTTCGGCCGGGAGGGCCCGCTGGTGATGGAGGTGGGCGCCGGGGACGGGCGCTTTCTGGTGGGGCTGGCCCAAGCGGCGCCGCACTGGAACATCCTCGGCGTTGAGCTCTCGGCGGCGAGCGTGGAGCGGGCCCTGCGCAGGCTTCGCCGGGAGGGGGTAGGGCAGGTTCGTCTTTTCAAAGGCAGCGGCGACTTTGCGCTAAAAAACCTGGTGCCGCCGCGGTCCCTCGACGCCGTATACGTGAACTTTCCCGACCCCTGGCCCAAAAAGCGCCATGCTCAGCGCCGGCTCCTCCGGGTGCCCTTTTTCCGCCTGCTCTCGACGCGACTCGTGGATGGTGGCCGGTTGTTGCTGACCACCGACCACCGGGAATATTTCGAGCAGGCCATCGAGGAAGCGAAAAAAAGTGGTTTGTTCGAGGTCGAAATCGCGCCCCCGCCGCCACTGGCCCTGACCACCAAGTACGCGACCAAGTGGCGTCAGGCGGGACGGACGTTCTACCACGCCGTTTTCAGTAAGATCGCCGAGGATGCCGCGACCTATCCGGTCATAGAGAGGTGGAAGGAAATGCCCCACGCGATCTTCGAGGGGCCGGTGCCGAGCGCGCCGCCCAATGAGAAGCGGGTTTTCGAAATTCCCGGCGGGCACGTGATCTTTCTCGAGTTCACGCCCCGTCCGCGGGAAGGGTTCTACGCTTTCGTGCGGGTCGAGGAAGAGGCTCTGGTGCAGGAGGTCGTCCTCGAGGTGCGGCCGAGTGGCAAAGGGGTCTACGCCGGGCTCAAGCGGTTCGGCGATCCGTTGGTGACCCCGGGCGTGCGCCGGGCCACCGGCCACCTGGCCGACATGCTCAAGGCCCAGGGTCTGGTTGAAAAACAGGCCTCCTATTAAGGCTCCACCGGGCTCGTGAGCTTGGCCAGGGCCAAAAACTCCTCCAGGGTTCGCTCCGAGCCCACCCCGCGGGGCGTTCGGGTGTCGAGCCCGGCTCCCCACGAGACCAGGGCCACCCCGTGGGGACGCATCACCTGGTAGTAGATCTCCTTCAGTTCCTCCAGGCTTTCGAAGAAATGGTGCAGATGCCCCAGGGCAAGAACATCGGCCTCGCCCCGGCGCATGCGTTCGATCAGGTCTTTTTTGACCGGCCGGTCGACGACGTCGGTTTCGATCAGCAGATCCACGTGCTTCTTGCGGTGACCCTGAAGGTGGTCGAGGGTCATGTGGAGCTCTTCATTGGGGCCACCGCGTCCGAGATCTTTGTGAATGGTGTACGCCAGAACCTTGAGCATCTTTTGGCCTCCACCCCCATCTTACGAACCATTCGCGGGGACACTGGCCTTAAGTGGCGGGGTAGACGGGGAGCTCCAGGTGCTTGCCGCCCGCAAGCGAGAGCGCGCCGATTGTCGCCGCGGCCAGCGCTTCGGGTTTGATCCACTTCGAAGGGTCCGCCCCCGGCATCGCGGCCCGGTTAGCGGGGGTGTCGATCGCGCCCATGGGCACGAGCGCCAAGACGCGCACGGCGGGCTCTTCGGCGCCGATGCTGCGAAGGAGCGCCAGCACGCCGGCTTTGGCCGCGGCGTAGGCGCCGAGCCCGGCCTGGCCACCCCGCCACCCCGCCGCCGCCGAGACGCCGACGAGAAACCCCCTTCGCTCGGCCAGCGAGGGGAGGGCGGCCCGGGCCAGGTGGAAAAGGCCGCTCAGGTTGGCGGCGATCATCCGGTCGTAAACCTCGGGTGGGGTCTCGCGCACCGGGGCGCTGGCAAACGCACCGGACAGGTTCACCACCCCATCGAGGGGGCCGGTTTGCGCGATGAGCGCCTCAGCGGCGCCGGCTCGTGCCAGGTCGGCGGGGATCCCCCTAAGGCCAAACTCGCGCGCCCGTTCGGCGAGCCGATCCGCTTCGCGCCCGGTGAGGATGACCTCGGCCCCGGCGTCGAGGAACGCCCGGATGAACGCCGGGGCCACGTTGCCGGTCGCGCCGGCGATGAGCACCCTTTTGCCTCGCATGTCGGCCTCCTTTTTTGGCTCAGCGGATCTCGGTGCCCGCCCACTCCTCGATAAGCTTCACCACCTCGACGTGGTCGGCGTCGTTGCCGAGGGTCCGCCGGGCGATCTCGTAGACCTCGCGCGCCAGGTGAAAGGCGAGGGCGGGAACGCCGGCGGCCTCGGCCACCCTGGCCCCGATGCGCACGTCCTTGGCGAGGAGCCCAAGCTTGAAGGTCAGGGGGAAGCTGCGGTCGAGCACCCGGTTTGGAATCAGATCGGCGCTGGCGAAGCTGCGGCCGGAGCTCGCGTTGATGACCTCGAGGGCCACCTCCCCGCGCACCCCCTCCTTAACCAGGGTGGCGAGGCCCTCGGCGGCGGCCAGGAGGTTCAGGGCCAGCAGGGTGTTGTTCACCGCCTTGACCGCGTGACCGGCCCCAACCGGCCCGACGTGAACGATGCGCTCGCCGATGGCGTTAAGCGCGGGAAGGGCCCGCTCGAACGCCTCCGGATCGCCCCCGACCATGATGGTGAGCGTGCCCGCCTCGGCGCCCTGGGTGCCCCCGGAGACCGGGGCGTCGAGGAAGGCCACCCCATGCTCCGCCAGCGCCTCGGCGATGGCCCGGCTCTGGCTGGGGTCGCCCGAGGTGCAGTCCACCCACACCGTCCCCTCGCGCAGTCGCCCGGCCAGGCGCTCGGCGATGGCCGCGACCTCGCTCGAGGTCGGCAGGCAGGTAAAGAGGATCTCGGCTTCCGAGGTCTCTTCGAGCGCCACCGCCCGGGTGCCAAAGCGCTCGGCGTGGGCGCGGGCCTTTGCTTCGGTCCGGTTCCAGACCAAAACTTCAAAGCCAGCCTCTTTGAGATTCTTGGCCATGGGCCACCCCATGGCGCCAAGCCCCAGGAACGCGACCTTCATTTTGCCTCCCTCCTTAGGTTACCGGTGACCAGCCGGAAAAGGAGCAGATAGGGCAGGGAGAAGGCCAGGCTGGTGAGGAGAAAGAGTGCCCGCGCGGGTTCCAGGGGTTCGGCGAGCGCGATCCAGCGCACCATGACCCCGCTCGGTACCGCGATGGCCCAGTGCGCGAGCAGAGCTCGCAGACCGCGGCTCCGGTACAGTCGGGTGAACGGCGCGAGCAGGTACCAGGTGAAGAGAAAGGGTAGCGCAGCCCGGATCAGGCCCCCGAGCGGCAGGGCGTTTTCGTGGGCCCAGACGCCGGTGGCGGTGAACGCAAGCAGGGCCAGGGCGTCGGTGAGGGCGGGACTCATTGCGCTTTGGCCTCGTGGAAGATCCGCTCGGCGCGGTACGAGCTCCGGACCAGGGGGCCGGAGAAGACCTCGAGGAAACCGGCTTCCAGCCCCCAGTGACGGTAGCGCTCGAAGGCCTCGGGCGTGACGTAGCGTTCGACGGGGAGGTGGTTTCTCGTCGGCCGGAGGTACTGGCCCAGGGTCAGGATGTCAACCCCCGCCGCACGGAGATCCGCCATGGCCTCCCTGATTTCCGCCTCGGTCTCCCCAAGCCCCAGCATCAGGCTCGACTTGGTGAGTACCGGCAGGTTCTTTTCCCGGATGTAGGCCTTGGCGAAGGCGAGGACGGCAAGGCTTTGCTCGTAGCTGGCGCGGGGATCGCGCACCTTGGGGGTGAGGCGGCGGACCGTCTCCAGGTTGTGGGCAAAGACGTCAAGGCCCGATTCGATCACGGTTCGAATGGCTTTGCGATCGCCCTGGAAGTCGGGGGTTAGCGCTTCGACGCGGGTCTCGGGGCGGCGGGCCTTGATCTCGCGTACGGTGCGGGCGAAGTGAGCGGCGCCGCCGTCGGCGAGGTCGTCGCGGTCCACGCTTGTGAGGACGACGTAGCCGAGTTTGAGCGCCGAGATCGCCTCGGCGACTTTTTGCGGTTCGGCGGGGTCGAGGACGCCGCCGGGGTTGCCGGTGTGGACGGCGCAGAACTTGCAGGCCCGGGTGCACACCTCACCCATCAACATCACGGTCATGGTGCCGTGGCCCCAGCACTCGCCGAGGTTGGGACAGAGCGCCTCCTGGCACACGGTGTGGAGCCCGAGCTCGCTCACGAGCGAGCGCAGCCGGTTGACCGTGGGTCCGGTCGGGAGCCCGACCTTGAGCCACTCAGGCTTGTTCTTGTCCGGTGGGGGCGCCGCTTTGCGCTTGATGCCCCGCGGTACGTACTTCACCGAAAACCTCCTTCATCGCCTCGACGACCCTGGCCTTCACTTCATCCATGGGCAGGGGGTGGCCGAGGATTTTTTCCAGGCTGGTCACGCCCTTATCGCGAATCCCGCAAGGGACGATCACCCGGAAGTCCTCGAGGTTGGTGTTCACGTTGAGGGCGAACCCGTGGAGGGCGACCCCCTCCTTGACCGCCACTCCGAAGGCGGCGAGCTTGTCGTCGCCGACCCACACGCCGGCGTAACCGGGGGTGGCGTAGGCCGAGATGCCGTAGTGCCTCGCCACCTCGATCACCGCGCGTTCGAGTTTGCGCAAAAAGTCGCGGACCCGGCGTTCGACCGGGAAAATGGGGTAGCCGACCAGCTGACCGGGGCCGTGGTAGGTTACGTCGCCGCCCCGCTCGACCCAGAAGACCTCGAACCCCTGCTTTTTGTACCAGGCTTCGGGAAAGAGCAGGTTCTCGCCGCTGGCCTTCCGGCCCAGGGTGATGGTTCTCGGGTGCTCGACGAGGAGCAGGGTGGGCGGCCTCTTTCCCGCCGACACCTCGGCGTGCACCTTTTTTTGGTAGTCCCAGGCCTCCTTGTAGCCCAAAAAGCCCAGGTCTTCGACCAGGAACGCCACGGGCTCAGTTTAACAGCCGGTCTTTCGGCAAAACGGCGGCGCGGTAACGATTGAGCAGGGCTGCCAGTTCCTGGGGCGAGAGGCGGTAGGTCTCGGGCAGGGCCTGTTCGGTGGACCGCCCCCGCACCCGGAAGGCCACGGTGCGCCCCAGCGTGATCCCGAGCACCCGAACGCTGCGCACGGTGAAGTCGCCGACCTCGTCCCAGCGGTAGTGGTGTTTTTTGAAGACGGTGCGAAAGGTGAGCCCCTCGACGTCGAGATCGAGGGCGAAGGGCGCCGGATAGAGGATCTGGGCGCTGAAGTAGATGAAAAGCGGGACCGCCAGGAGGTATTTCCCGGCCATACCCAGCAGCGCGGCGGCGAGCACCCCGAGGTAGGGCCTCGCGGCCCCGGGGGGAAGGTGGATGGGCGCGGGCTCCACGATCCCATTATTCCACCTCGCTCCGCCACCGCCGCCACGGCGAAGCCGGACGTTGTGATGAGGTGAGCCCGTATAATGGGACCGGTGAAGCAGATCCAAGTGCCCGACGATCTCTTCGAGGAGCTTGAGCGCTTTCGACGCAGCTTGCGAACTTCGCGCGTCGAAGCGCTGCGAATTCTTCTGGCGAAGGAACGCGCTAAGCGGCGCTTTTTGACTTTGAGCCAGCGTCAAGCGCAAATGGCAAAGGGCATCAGCGACGAAGAGGCCATGCGGATCGCCGTCGAAGAGGTTCGCAGGGTGCGTTCGCTTCACCGTGCCCGTAAACGGCAAAGGTCGTGCGGCTTGTCTTAGATACAAACGTCACTCCTACAACTGGCACCGGCGGCATAGCAGCCTGAAGAACCAGGCCCCCATCTCACGCTTGGGGCTTAGTGTGAACAGCGTGGTGAGACTCTACAGCGAGACATGAGGCCCCTCCCTGGTAAGCTGCTTGAGAAGGTGTCACGATGAGGACGGCGAAGAAAACCACGAAAGCTATTGTTGATACCAAGCGTCGCCGTGAGATGACCGATTCTGACGTGCAGCGCCTGATCAAGAAACAGGTCCGCGAGAACCGCGAGGCGCTTGAGATTCTGGCCAAGTACTAAGCCGTGGCCAAACACCGCCTCTACCGGCGCTATAAGGGGAAGACGTACCCGACGGTAGAGGCGGTGGTTCATTTGCACGACGAAGTGTTGACTGTATCCGGTGGGACTGCGGGAATCCGGGACCTCGGATCTCTAAAGGCGGCACTCGATAAACCTTTCACTACGGTCGGAGGCAAGGACGCCTACCCGACCTTTTTTTACCAAGATCGTTGCCATCGCCTACTTCATCGTCAAGCTTCACCCGTTCGTAGACGGGAATAAACGAACCGCTTTGCAAACAGTCACGCTCACCTTGGGCATGAACGGTAAAAAGAGCAAGCCGTGTCCCGGGCTCCAAGTGGCCAGCATGGTCCTTACAGCCATGGGGCACCTCGACCTCCACGGACTCAAAACGGCCCTGTTGCTCTGGTGCCGGTTCGACCCTGCAGACCGCCATCTTTAATGACGCGAAGCTTCTCTGCGGTGGCGATCGTGCGAGGGCCCGGCAGATCCGGTGCTGGGTCTCTGGTGTCAAAAGCTTCCGCCCCCTCCTTTAGGGGGGCGGAAGCTTTGCATCCTCTATTGGTGCGCCCGGCAGGATTCGAACCTGCGACCTAGCGCTTAGGAGGCGCTCGCTCTATCCTACTGAGCTACGGGCGCGCACCCGGCTTTGTAGTCTAGCACGAAGCGATCCCTAGTTGAGGGTGCGGCCTTGGGAAAGCAGTTCCCGGGCCCGTTTAGCGTAGGCACTAAGGGTGGCCGACCATTCGTCGGAGGGCGGGGTGTGGGCCAGGGCGGCCTCGGCCCGGCGCAGGGCCTCGGCGGGGTCGGGGAAGCCGAGCTGGGCCAGGGTGTCGGCGGCCATCTGCTGGGCGGTGAGCCAGTCGCGGCTGCCCTCGGGGGCGACCTCGGCGGCGCGGCGGTAGTGCTCGAGGGCCTCCTCGTAACGCAGGCGTTCGAAGGCCACGTGCCCCAGGATCAGCTCCGCCCCGGCCAGGTGGCCGAGGGCGCGGGCGTCTTCGGCCCAGGCCCGGGCGGCCTCGAGGTCCCCGAGCCGGTAATAAAGTTCGGCGAGGTCGGAGGCGGCGGCGCCCCGGTGGGGGTAGTCGCTGTCGGCGAAGACCTCCTTGAGGTGGGTTTCGGCTTTGGCGAAGTCGCCGGCCTCGAGTTCGGCCAGGGCCAGCTCGTGCAGGCTGTAGGTCCGCTCTTCCTCCGGCGCCCGGGCGTGGGCGGTGGCGAAGGCTTCGGCGGCCTCCCGGTAGCGGCCGAGCTGCATCAGCGTCTGCCCCTTGGCCAGCGGCAGGCCGTAACTGGGCTCGCCGGCCTCGGCCTCGATCTTCTCGGCTTCGACAAAGGCGGTAAGCGCCCGGTTCGGGTTTTCCAGGGCCAGCTCGGCCCGGCCCAGGAGGTAGTGCCAGGTGGCGAGGGCGTCGGCGCTTTGGGCCTCGTCCTTGACGCTGAGGAGCAGCGCCCGGCCCTCTTCGGCCTGTCCGGCCTCGACCGCCACCGCGGCGGCATCGAGGATGAGAAAAAAGCGCTCGTTTTTGGGGGCGAGCCTCGCCGCCTCCCTATAGGCGGCGAGCGCCCGGAGGTGTTCTTCCATCTCTTCCAGCACCCGCCCCCGGGTGGCCAGCGCCCGCCAGGCGAGGTAGGGCGGAAGCTCGTGGGCGGCCTTGAGGCAGTCGAGGGCGCTGCCTGCCTGACCCTGCATCGCCGCCACTTGGGCCAGGTGGTAGCAGGCCCGGGGGTCGCTGGTGGCAAAGATTTCCGGCGTTTGGCCCGAGATCGCTTCCATCTCGGTGGCGAGGGCCTGAAAGAGCGGGGTCTCAGCAATCTGGGGCCAGCTCTCCTCGGCCAAAAGGAGCGCCTCTTCCAGCCCCCCGAGCCCGTCGGGGCCGTAGAAGCTATAGAGCTCGGCCAAAAGGAGCAGGTGCGCTGCTCGCGCCTCGGGCGAGGGTTCGGCTTCGATGAGCCGTGTCAGGCGGTCGAAGGCCGCCTCATAATTTCCTTCGTTGATGAGCGCGATGACCCGTTCCATCGTTTCCCTGCCCAGCTGCCTCCGCATGCCGGGCCCCTTCCCACCCTACAACGCTCCCCTCGTTTCTCTGATGGGGCCGGCGCGTCTTTTGTCATCAAAGTTTAAGACTCTGTGCGCGCCTCAGGTTAGGATGTGTCTTCGGAGGGAAGGCTTTGGCGAACAGAATCAACCCATGGAGCATCGTCCTTCTCATTCTGCTTGGCTACTGGCTCTTTACCCAGGTGGGCACGCAGGCGGCCCCCAAGGTTTCCTACACCGAGTTCAAACAGCTCGTCGCTGAGGGCAAGGTGGCGCGGGTGGTCCTCGACGACGCCCGGGTGGTGGGCACGTTGAAGGCCCCCGAGCGGCTGCCGACCCCTACCGGGAGCGCTACCACCAAGCGCTTTACCGTGGACCTTCCGCCGCCCCAAGTCGCCGATCGCGAGTTGCTCCCCTTCCTTGAGAAAAACGGCGTCAACGTGATCACCAAGAGCCCCTCGATCTGGCCCCAGCTTCTGATCTACCTGGGCCCGACGCTGCTTTTGATCGTCTTCTTCTGGTTCTTCTTCATGCGCAGCCAGGGGGGCATGGGGCAGGTCACCCAGTTCGGCCAGTCGCGGGCGCGGATGTACGGCAAGGAGCGCAAAGTCCCCACCACCTTCGCCGACGTCGCCGGACACAAGGAAGCCAAAGAGGAGCTGCGCGAGGTGGTGGAGTTTTTGAAGCGGCCCGACAAGTACATAAAGCTTGGGGCCGAAATCCCGAAAGGGGTGCTGCTTGTCGGCCCTCCGGGCACCGGCAAGACGCTCCTTGCCCGGGCGGTGGCCGGCGAGGCGGGGGTGCCGTTTTTCTCGGTTTCGGCGAGCGAGTTCATGGAGATGTTCGTCGGGGTCGGGGCCTCGAGGGTCCGCACCCTCTTCGAGGAGGCCCGCCGCAACGCGCCCTCAATCGTCTTCATCGACGAGCTCGACTCGATCGGCCGAAAGCGTGGCGCCGGAATCGGCGGCGGCCATGACGAGCGCGAGCAGACCCTCAACCAGATCCTTTCCGAGATGGACGGGTTTGAAAAGGACACCCACGTCATCGTACTCGCGGCGACCAACCGGCCCGACATCTTAGACCCCGCGCTCCTTCGCCCCGGGCGCTTTGATCGCCAGGTGGTGGTGGGGCTGCCAAGCCTGGAAGAGCGGCGAGAGATCCTGGCGGTGCACACCAGGAACAAACCCCTGGCCCAGGATGTCAACCTCGAGGAGCTGGCCAGGCTCACCCCCGGGTTCTCGGGCGCCGACCTCAAGAACCTGGCCAACGAGGCGGCCCTCATCGCGGCCCGGGAGGGCTCGGCCCGGATCGCCCGCGACCACTTCTTCACTGCCCTCGACAAGATCACCCTGGGGCTTGAACGGGGGGCGCTCAAGCTCTCGGAGCAGGAAAAGCGTGCCGTGGCCTACCACGAGGCCGGCCACGCGGTGGCCAGCGAGGTGTTGCCCCACGCCGACTCGGTGACCAAGGTCTCGATCGTGCCCCGGGGCATGGCCCTCGGCGTCACCGTGCCCCGGCCCGAGGAGCGGGTGCTCATCTCCCGGGAGCACCTCATGGACGAGCTCAGCGTGCTGATGGGCGGCCGGGCGGCGGAGGAGCTCTTTACCGGTACCGTGACCACCGGCGCCGAGAACGACTTCAAGCGTGCCACCCAGCTGGCCAAGCGCATGGTCCTCGATTGGGGCATGGGCGAGCACTTCAAGAACATCGCTTGGGGTTCCGATGCCGGCCCGGTGTTTTTAGGCGAGGAGATCGCCCGGCGAAAGGACTTCTCGGAGGCCACCGCCAACCTCATCGACAGCGACGTGCAAAAGATCCTCGACGAGGCCTACACCCGCACCAAGGCCCTCCTGCGCGAACACGCCCAGGCCATGCACCGGATCGCGTCCGAGCTTTTGGAAAAGGAGACCATCTCCGGCGAACGGGTGCGGGAGATCCTCTCCGAGGCCCAACCCGAAGACGAGCCGAGCCAGGCCTGAGCCCGGGTCCGGCGTGCGGCGGGGGGCGTGCCCCCGCCGCAATCGTTCCCTGAGACAGCAATGGCCCCGCCGTTTGCCGGTACGCTGGATGACAAGCGTCTTCGGGGGGGTCATTCGTGAAACGTTCGACGGTCAAAACCGCCCTGGCTTTGGGCCTTACCGCCGCTTTCCTGCGCTTCGCCCTCGGTCTGCCTACGCCGGTGGACCTGATCTACGAGGGGCTATCCCGGCTCTTTGGCGTGCCCTGGCTCTTCAACCTGATCCACGCCCTTCCCTTCGGCCTGGACCGGGGTGCCAAATACGGGCTCTTGTTCCTCGCTTACGTCCTCTTTGCCCTCCTGGCCTGGCCGGCGGCGCGGCTTGGCGCCCGCCTCGCCTTCTTCCTGCCCCTTTTCTTCTCCGGGTTGCTCCTTCCCCTCCTCGGCTACGGGTTTTTCGGCTTTTCCGGCGCAAACTACGCCTACCCGCCGCTCGTGCTGGTCGCGACCTCGCTCTTGCTCGGGGTCGTGCTCGCCTGGCGGGGCATCCGCTACGACCCGCGCCGTCGCGACGGCCTTTTGCGCCTTTTGCTCTTGGCCGCGGCCGCTGGGATCGGGCGGGGGCTTGCCCAGGGCGGCGAGGCCTGGCGCTGGTTGCGCCGCATGAGCGGCATGCCAAAGGAGATCACCCCGACCAGGCGCCACTACGTGGTCTCCAAGAACTTCGCCGATCCCCGCGTTCGCGCCGACCGTTACCGGCTCGTGATCAAGGGGCTGGTGACAAAAGAGACGGTGTTCACCCTCGAGGACCTTATGCGTATGCCCGCGGTCGAACAGCCCACCACCCTCATCTGCATCTCGAACCAGGTGGGGGGCGAACTGATCGGCAACAGCGTGTGGCGGGGGGTGCGTCTGCGCGATGTGCTCGAGGCCGCCGGGGTCAGGCCCGAGGCCAGCGAGCTCATTTTGCGGGCCGCCGACAACTACTCGGACTCTTTCCCCCTCTCCTATGCACTCTTTGCCGAGACCATCGTGGCCTACGCCCAAAACGGCGAGCTGCTCGAGCGAAGGCACGGCTATCCGGTGCGGCTCTTGGTGCCAGGGATCTACGGGATGAAAAACGTCAAGTGGCTGACCCAGATCGAGCTCGTCGATTTTGACTATAAGGGCTTTTGGGAAAAGCGCGGCTGGAGCGACGAGGCGGTGGTCAAGACCATGAGCCGGATCGACACCCCCATCGCCACCCGCTTCGAGGACGGCAGCTACGGCATCGGCGGCATCGCCTTCGCCGGGCGCCGGGGGATTTCCAAGGTCGAGGTGTCGCTCGACGACGGCAAGAGCTGGCGCGAGGCCGAGATCAAGCCCCCGCTTTC
>WIAM01000118.1 GCA_015519965.1 Thermaceae bacterium | reverse complement strand
CCGAAGACCTCGCCCACGCGGTTGAAGTCCTCAACCAGCGGGTCGTCCGCGGCGAGGTAGGTCGAAAAGTCGGTATTCAGCTGGATGCGGGTCGCCTCGTACCCTAAAAACCCGGTGACCAGAACGATGACCGCCAGGATGATCACCCGGAAACGGATCAATACGTCTAAAAACCCCTTCACCCTTCACACCTCCTTCGGTCTTTCAAGACCGTCATCACGTCTCACCTCAACTTCAGGATAGCACACCCCACCCCGGGTGGGGTGGGGATGACCTCCGGCAAGGGTAGGCGTTTAAAAAAATGGCCCGGCAGGCCTCACATCAACGCGAACAGACCGACCAATACCACGAAGAGGCCAAGGCCGAGCTTGACCTTCCCGCGCTGGGTAATGTGCAGCCGCGAGAGTTCTCTGAGCACGGTCCGGCTGCCGCTCACCGCGACGAGCAACACGAGGGGCAGGATGAACGAGAGGTTGTAGGTGAGCAGGAGGCTATACGCGTAGGTCTTCGAAGGAAGGCTCCCGATGAGCGAGGCCACCGCCAGGTACATCGCGCCGCCGCAGGGGATGGTGCAGGTCCCGATCAACACGCCGCCCACGAACGCCGCCGCGACTGTGGTCTTCCGCCCCCACTTCTTGGCAAGCCCGTGCAGCGAGGCCGGCATCGAAAGCCGGATGGGTGAATTGGGCTGGAAATACTCCCAGATCATGACCAGGCCGAGGAGCACCGCGAAGAGAGCCGCGATCCGGGTGAAGATGTGGGTGTTGCCGAACACCCGCAGGCTGGTCACCTCGATGAAGCCCGCGCCCAGGATGAAATAAAGGAGGAAGATACCAAGGATATAGGCGCCGGCGACGGACCACACGTAAAGGCGGGCCCGCCAGGCATCGCCCACCCGCGTCGCGCGCTCCACCACCGCCATCAGCGCCCCGAGGAAGAGCAGCAGCGTGGTAATCGCGCAGGGGTTGAGGCCGTCGGCGAAGCCGGCGACCCCGGAAAGTCCGAAGGCGAGCAAGGGGTGGGCCTCGAGCCAGGCCACGCTCGGCATGCCAAACGGCCTGGTAAGCGCCAGGTAGATCCCGCCGGCAAAAAGCAAAAACAGCCCGGCGGCCCAAAGCCAGAGCCATCTTCGCCGCCCGGCGCCGTTTTCATCCGCGTTCGACCGCGTATCCATAACTAGGCCTCACGATGGCGCCAAAAGCCTCTTTGGCTCACAGAACCACCAGCTTGCCCTGCATGAAGGGGTTGTCCTTGCCGCCGCAGCAGATATCGCAGTAAAAGAGGTACTCTCCGGGTTTATCGGGGACGAAGGTAAAGGTCAGCGTCCCTTTGGGGGGCACCCGTTTTTCAATACCAAAAGCTTCAACGACGAAGTTGTGCCAGCCGCCGCCGTCGGTGTGGAACTGGTTGTCGAGGTTAATGATCTCGATGGTCACCGGCTTGCCGCGCTCGGCCCGGATCACCGCCGGCTCCCAACCGGACATGCTGATACGCAGGACCACATCCGGTTTCTGCCCCGAGGCGCTGGCGCTCGTGGTGCGCAAATAGGGCGCGGCGAAGAGGTAGATCGCGACGGTGAGAACGGCCACGACCACCGCCGCACCGAGCCAGCCTCCCTTGCGCTTTTGCGGTTTCCGAATCGATTTTTTCTTACCCATGACATACCCCCTATCACGATCAGCCTTTTAGAGGCTACCCCAGGTATGTTAAGAAAGCGAAAAGGTGACGTCCGTCCCCCGGACGCCCGGCAAAAACGCCCCCACTTCGCGACCTAGCCGGCACAGGTCTCCGCCGAACGCCCGCAGGCGCACCAGACGCAGCCGCAGTCAGGGTGGAAGCAGCGGGCGTCGCGGTAGTGGGAACGGAATCGCATGCCGAGCCGGGTCACCGGCCAAAGGAGCCGCTTCCACAGGAGGGGAGCGTGGTGCTTGCGCAAATACGCCATGGGGTCGGGCCGGGAGGTCACCCGGTCCAGGAGCCACCCGTAGATCCGCTCGCCCAGGAGGGCGTGCGAGAGCTCCAGCAGGGCCCGGTTCTCCATACCCACCCGCAAACGCCCGAGCAGGAACTTGCGCACCAGAGCCTCGTAATCCACCCCCGCGATCAGGCTCTTGGCCGCCAGGTACCCCGAAGCGAGCGCATAGCGCAGCCCGAACCCCCAAAGCGCGTCCTGCAACCCCGCCGCCTCGCCCACGTAGAGCCGCTCGCCGTGCACGAGCCGCGGGGGCACGAACACGTTGCCGTACCCGGAGAAGAAACGGGCGCCCTTGAGGTCGAGCTTTGGAACCAGGCGCCGGAACGCTTCGACGGTGTGCTCGAGGTGGCGTTTCCACTCCTTCAGGCGGGCGAACTGACAGCTGACCAGCGTTCCGTGCCCCTTGCGGATGAGCAGGTAGCTGTAACCGAGCGGCGCCAGACGGTCGGAGAGGATGCAGTGCGCCTGGTCAGGAAGGTCGGTGGCAAAGGTGTAGCCCACGCAGATGCCGTCGCCGTAGCGCGGGCCGGTGGCGATGATCGCCGGACCCCGCACTTCTTTGAGCGCACTCCCGAAACGGATCTCGACCCCGGCCTCGAGCGCTTGGGCCAAGAGCCCCCGGTCGAGGCTCCCCGGCACATCGCCGCGCCGCACCAGATAGAACATGGGCCTTTCCGACTCAAATCGCCTCACCCGGCCGTCGGGGCCATAAAAGCTCACCTCAGAGAACGGACCGGCGTCGAAGTTCACCACCAGCCCCAGATTGGCGAGCCAGCTCATGACGTCCTCGCGCGTACTCCAGTTCTCAAGCCCCTGGAAATCGCCGGCGAAACGCCCGCCCACCTGCGGGTTTTTCTCGTACACCACCGGGCGCCAGCCGGCCCTGGCCAGGGTCATCGCCGCCACAAGCCCTGCCGGACCCGCGCCGACCACGGTCACTTCCCTCATGAACCGCCTCCCATGGCCCTGACATAACGACGGAACATCCTGTCACCGAAGCCGAGACGCTGGCCTCCCGCGAGGAGGGCGGCATCGAGCGACGCCGGGACGACGGAGACGAAGCGCTGGAGTAGCTCGAGGCCCCGCCAGGCCCGCCGCCGCCGCCAGACCTCCGCCTGGTAGCGCCGCTTTGCCTCAGCAAGCTCAACCCGGCCCTCGACCACCTCGCGCAAGCGCTGGCCCAGAAAGTAGCCGAAGTAAAGGGCGGGACGGATCCCTTCGGCGGTGGTGGGCATCACCTGGCCGGCGGCGTCCCCGACCACGAACACGTCGCCCACCACCGGCGCACGCAGTCGCCAGGGGATGAGCCCGCCGTGCCGCGACCCCCCGGCGACGCCAAAGCGGGCGAGAAACCCCTCGAGCACCTCGCGGACCCGCCAGCTTCGCCTTTGATAGAGGTAGACGCCGATCCGGGCCCGGTCCCCCGCGCCGAACGCCCAGCCGTAACCGGGGGGGAGGGCGTCCTCGACGTAGAAGTGAAGCCCGGGTGAAAGCCCCGCCGGCCGCGGGACCTCGACCTCAAGCCCCACCCCGGCGTGGCTTCGCTCGGCGTATCCAGGGCGAATGGAGGCGGCCAAAGCCGCCATCGGCCCGGTGGCATCGACGACAACCCCGGCCTCGATCTCGCCCCTCGTGGTAGAAACACCCCCGGGCCTCACGGCGAGGGCGTGGGCCGGAATCACCTCAACGCCGGCCGCCTCGAGCATGTGGGTGCAAAAACGGCGGTAGTCGACGGTCACGTAGGGGGGATCTATGGGCTGCCGGAACACCCGACCCCCCACGTGCAGGACGAGCTCGGGGTGAACCTCCAGGATCGACGCCCGACCGCCGAAGCGGACAGCGAGCGGAAAGGGCATGGCGTTGGCCGATTTGGTGTGCTCGCCGATGGGATGGGGCTCGACCAAAACCGTATTCCGCCCGCCGAGCCCCAGGGCTACGGCGAGTCCGGCGAAACTTCCGCCCGCGACCACCACCTTCATGCCACGCACCCCCGCCCCGCTCGCGGCTATTCCTGCCTCGAAGGCCCGCTCGCGGTCAGCACGATTCGAACCAGAATCGTTGTGCTCAAGGTCAGTGTAACCAGCAGCAGCACCGCGATCACCCACGACGCGGCATCGCCACCGCCGCGGGCCAAGAGTCCGACATAGCGGCCGAGCAACCCCCCCGCCGCGAGCGCGGCGAAGAGGTTGCCCCAGAAAAACCAGATGGCTCGGCTCACAATCACATCCCCAGGTGTACGGCCGCCGGCGCGACCTTGGCGTAGATCCCAAGCCCGATCAAGAGGAGGGCCAAAAGACCGTAGGCCCAGATCACCCCTCGCCGCCGGGCGGGACTCAGGTAGGGGCTCCGGTCCACCACGGGCACGATGGCGAGCGCGGCGAAGATCGCCCCCGAAGCCCAAAAGAGCCCAGAAATGCCGAACCAGTTCTCCACGGCGAACATGGGCATGAACATCCACCAGGGCTTGGTGACCTCGACCCCGGAAACCGGCGCCGGCCCGAGCTGCGCCGGGACCGCGATGGCCAGGAAAACGAGAACTCCAAAGCCGATGAGGCCGTAAAGCCCCACCACCACCAGATGTTCGAGGAAGGTCGCCTTGCTGGGCTCACCCGCCGTCTTCCGGGTGGTGGCGTCCTTGGACTTAAACGCGCTCGGCGCGAGACCGTGGAGCTTGATCAAAATGGCGTGCACGGCGAAGAGCAACACGAAAAGCGCCGGCAGGATCGAGACGTGGGCCACGTAAAGGCGGGTCAGGATGGGAACGTTTTTGGTGAACTCAGTAGAAAACCACACCCCCAGCCCGCCCAGGAGACCGGCGATCTCCTCGTTGTGCTCAAGCGCCTCCATCGCCTCCTGGTCCCACTTCAAAACCGTCCCGGTAAAGACGAAGCCGAGCACGGTGGCGAGCAGGCCGAGACCGATGAGCCAGTTGAACTCGCGGGGCCGCTTGAAGGCGCCGGTATAGAGCACCCGGAGCATGTGCAAGAGCACCGTGAGCACCATGGCGTTGGCCGCCCAGTAGTGGAGGTTCCGGGCGAAAAAGCCCCCGCGAACATCCCGCAAAATTCCAATCACCGAATCCCTGGCCCCTTCCGGCATGGGGCTGTAGAACTGCGCCAGGTAGAGGCCGGTGAGCACCAGAATGATGAAGCTCACCAGCGAAAGCCCGCCGAGCGAGTACGGAATCCCCTGAGCATGCTCGGGGACGTCGTACTTCAGCGCCGAGATCCCCACCCGCTCGTCGAAGGCCTCCCAAAAACCGCGCCGCGCCTGCTTTGTGGCCACTCTTTACCTCCCGTGGGCCGCGGTTTTGCGCCCCAGGCCGTAAGCCCCAAACCCGACGAGCAACACCGCCACCACGAAGGCCTCATACACCGCCGGCCCCAGATCTACGCGTACCACCGGACCGGAGGCCGACGGGGTCTCGCCCAAAGCCCGTTCGGCGAGCGAGGCGGCTTCCTCCACCGCACCCGCATCCAGGGCAGAAATCGCGAGTTCCACAAAACGCCGGTTGACCTCGCCCTCCGCTGTCAGGGCCTCATCGAGAGCGTCCTTGGCCAGCCCCGTGCGGGGTGGTTCGGCCTTCAGGTAGCCGACGGCCCGGGAAACCAGGGTCGGCGCATCCGCGCCTCCCTCGTCGCCACCGTGCGCGAGCGCCACAGGAATACCCAAGAACACCAGAGCAACGAATACCGCCATCAAAGAACGCAACACGACTCCCCCTCTCTCGCGCGGCCAAAGCCCGCGCGCATCGAACCCTTTCGGGTTGATTCCGAACCTCAGTCAGTGCATCCAACCGGGCCTAGCGCCAGATCCTGCGTCCTCCTTCGATCGAGAGCGCCTCGGCCACGGGCTTTCTGGCCAGCAGGCTGGCCTCGTAGTGGTGACGCGAGTCGTTGCCGGCACTGGCCACCGCCGCCTCGAGGTCCTCGACGCTCACGGCGGCGGGGTCAAAGGCCACCGCAGCCACGCCGTGCTCGAGGAAAACGTCGGCGAGCTTCACGCCCTGCTGTGACAAAAGCCCGTTGCGCACCCGCGTCGCGCAACGCGGGCACCCCATCCCCAACACCCTGAGGTAGGCGACTTCGGCGCCCTCGAGGTCCTCCTCGCGAAACGGCTTTTCGATCGGTTCTACGTGACAGCCGTCATGCCCTTCCATACCATACCTCCTCCACGGATTCCACCTTAGCCCACCCCCCATGGGGTGGGCTATAGACAATTGTCCCTTGCTCTTTTGCAACTTGCAATACCCACCCCCTTCTTTGCCTCAGCAAATCGAGAAGAATTCGTACTTACTTTACAACGCCCCTCCGCCCGGAAGGGCGAATAAAGACCCCTCCGGCAAAAACGCCTTTTCAGGCGAAGGGGGAGCAGGCGGCTTTAAACATTTGCGCGGGCGGGGCAGCCCAAAAGAGGAACCCCCGATCGGAAGACCGGGGGTTTTCCTCGTTCTGCTCTTGGTGGGCGATGGTGGACTTGAACCACCGACCTCACGCTTATCAGGCGTGCGCTCTAACCAGCTGAGCTAATCGCCCGCCCAGCACCCAACAACTTAGCAGTTTCCCCCCACCCGGTCAAGGGCTCACCTTGGCCTCGGTGCGCTGGTTGACGGCGTCCACGGCGATGATCGTCGCACCCTTGGCCGGCACCTCGGCGTAGAACCTGACCCGTTTCCCCTTGGGGAGGTTCAACCGGCTAAACGTTTCGCCATAGCGCACCACCACCCGGTCGACCTCCACATCATCGCTGGCCACGCCAACGATTCGCAGACGCCCATCGACCTCTTCCACCCGCTCGATGGTGACCTGGGGCGGCGCCTCGTCGAGGACCAGGTCGAGGTCACGGCTCGTGGTGTGGCCCTCGAGGTCCCTCGCCACGACCTTAACCTTGATCCGGCCCGCCTGCGGCGCCTTGAGCTGGAAGCGGAAGCGCACCAACCGCTTCCCCTTCATCTCGGGAAGCAACACCTCGGTGCCCGCCACTTCAACGCTCGCCACACCGGTGTCGTCGAAGGCGTAGCCCTCGACGGTCACGGCCCGCCCCTTGGCGACCGCTCCGCCCGTCGGGTGGGTAATTCCGAGGAATGGCGCGGTCTGATCGGGGCGGGCGGCGCAGGCGCTGAGCACCACCGCCAGGACGGAGAGGAGCAAAGCCCTTCGCATCCCCCCGATCCTACCCCTCCCCAAGGTGAGCCGGGCGCCCATACCGGGCCTTAGGGGGATTCCTTGGTCCGGCCTGGGAGGTCGAAGTAAAGCCTGGGGCCAACACGTACCGACACGCCCGGACCCGAGTTCAGCCAGTAGCCAAAGACGACCTCGCTCAAAATCGAAAGGTCCTGCTGCGTTCCCGACGGCCAGTCAAACCCAAGCGTCCCCAGGGCCGCCACGTCGGCGCCGCTCCCGCTGCTGTAGCGCACGCCCATCCCGCCGCCAACGTAGAGCGTAAACACGTCCGTGGGCACGGGATAGAGCGCCTCCGCCTGAACGCTCGCATAAACACCGCCGTTCACGGTACTGAAAATGACCGCCCCCCGGACGCTCATGGGCCCGAGCGCATCCGTCTGACCACCGGCCAGCTGGACGTTGAGGGAAAGCGGTGACAGTCCGATCTCGCCCAGCAGCAACTCGCCAAAGTAACGCGACTGGGCATAGCCCGGCGCAACCAAAGCCAGTGCCAGGGTGACGACGGCAGCCACGGATAAGCCTTTCACCCCTCGCATCACTGCACCTCCTGCCTGAAATGCTAGCACGCGCCGGGCACGGGGCCCGGTGTCATTGCACAAAACCGGGGCGACCGGGAACCCCGGCCGCCCCGGCCCACCGCGCCGGGTTTAACGGAAATTCACGCCAACCTTCCCACCGTAGCCAACGGCAAACCCTCCAAAGAGCGAGCCAAACGAGAACATCGGGCCAACATTGACCTCACTGAAGACCGACATGTTCGATCCGGGGAGATCGAACTCGAGGCCAGCCAACATATGCGGGTAAACGCTCATGACTGAGACTCCTACGACACTGTAGAAGGAGCCGCCCACGCCGCCACCGTAATAGTAGGAGAAGGGATTCTCCATCGACATATCCATCATTCCGCGGCCCATGATCATGTCGAGCGAGGCATCGACCCCGAAACCGTAGAAGAAGGGGATGCCGACGCTGACCCGCATGTCGCCCGTGAAGTAGTGTCCACCTATGCCGCCTGGGTACCCGGTATAGACCCCAAACTTTTGGGCAGCACCGAAGCTTAAGAAACCTAAAGCCAAACCAACCACGAACACGCCAAGCACTTTCTTCATAACAAAACACCTCCTGCGACTTTGATTACAATTATGAGGATATCATAAAAAGAATCTATGTGGTGTACTCGGCGTTGATCTTGACGTAGCCCTCGGTCAGATCGCAGCCCCAGGCCTCTCCCCTGCCCTCCCCGAGCGAAAGGTCGACCTCAACGATGACCTCGCTTTTCCGCATGGCCCTCGAACAGGCCGCAGCGTCATACTCAAGCGGCGCACCATCATAGAGTAAAAAGCCCTGCAGTGCGATCCGAGCCCGCTCGGGGTGAAACCTGGCCCCAGAGTAACCAAGGGCTGCCAATACCCTGCCCCAGTTGGGGTCGTTGCCATAGACGGCAGCTTTCCACAAAGGACTGCCGGCCACCGCCCGGGCGGCGATTCGCGCCTCTTCATCGCTGGCGGCCCCCCGAACCCGTACCGTGATCAGCTTGGTGGCCCCCTCGCCATCGGCGGCGATCTGGCGCGCCAGCGACCGGGCCACGGTCTCGACGGCGTCCCAAAAGCTATCCGCGTCGGGGACCTCTTTGAGGCCGCTCGAGAGGAGCACCGCCATGTCGTTGGTCGAGGTATCGCCGTCCACCGTCACCTGGTTGAAGGTACGGGCGATCACTTCGGGCCAGCGCCGGCGGAGCGCCCGCTCGGGAATGTCAGCATCGGTCAGGAGGAAGGCGAACATCGTGGCCATGTTGGGGTGGATCATGCCGCTGCCCTTGGCCACGCCCACCACGCGCGCGCCGCCAGGAAGCGAGGCTTCGGCGAGTTTCGGCCGGGTGTCGGTAGTCATGATGGCCTCGGCAAAACGCTGGAGATCTGAACCCAGCTCAAGATCGGGAAGGGCAAAGGCGATCCTCTCCACCGGCAGGGGCACCCCGATCACGCCGGTGCTGGCGGTGAGCACCGTTTCCACCGGAACCCCAAGACGCTCGGCCGCACTCGCGGCCATGCGCAGGTTGTCACCCGGGCCGCGTTCGCCGGTGGCGGCGTTGGCGTTCCCGGCATTCACAACCAGAGCCCGAAGCAATGACCCTTGCTCATAGAGGTCGCGGTCGCGGAGCACGCACGGCGCTGCGGCCCTGTTGGTGGTGGCGACGTAGGCCCAGCGGAGGGGGACCTCTCCGAAAAGGAGGGCCAAATCTAACTTCCCCGACGGCTTGATCCCGGCTCGGGTGGCTCCGGCCTGAAATCCTTCCGGCAGATGCATGTTTTTTAGTCTAGCCGCTGCTATGGCCAAAGGCCCTCCGCGCTGAGGCCGAGGGTTTCCTCGAGGCCAAAAATGATGTTCATATTCTGGACCGCCTGGCCGGCCGCGCCCTTCACCAGGTTGTCGATCGCGGCGAAGACCACCACCCAGCCGGTGCGGGCATCCTTGCGCAGGGAAATCCAGGTGGTGTTGGCGGCGAAGACCCCTTTGGTCCGGGGAAGCGCCTCGGTCACGCGCACGAAGGGCTCCCCGGCAAAAAACTGGCGGTAGCGTTCAAAGATGGCGCTTTCCTCAAGCGCCTCCCGCAGGCGCACGTAGGCGGTCACCAGGATGCCCCGGGTCATCGGCACCAGGTGAGGGACGAAGGTCAGCCGCAGCGGGCGGGCCGGCCCGTGCGTCTCCACCCAGCGGCCCTGGGCGGCGACGCGCCCGAGGTTTTGCTCGATCTCCGGGGTGTGGCGGTGAACGCCGGCGGGCTTATACGGCCGGTAGTCCTCGTTGACCTCGGCAAACGCCGTCCCTTCGGCCCCGCGACCGGCCCCGGAAACCCCGCTCGCCGCGTTCACCAAGAGTGTTTCGATCAAACCCTCCGCCGCCAGGGGGCTAAGGGCCAAAGTGGCTGCGGTCACGTAGCATCCCGGGTTCGCGACCAAGCGAGCCCCCGGGAGTTCGGGGCGGTGCAGCTCCACCAACCCGTAGCGGGCCTGCGACAAGAGGGCCTCGGCCCTGTGGGGCATGCGGTACCAGGCCTCGAAGACTTCCTTTGGCAAACGGAAATCAGCCGAGAGGTCGATGACCCGTTTTCCGGCCTCGAGGATGCGCGGGGCAAGCTCCATGGCCACCCCGTTCGGGGTGGCGAGAAAGACCACGTCGGCTTCCTCGATGGCCCGCTCAAGGCCATGAAAGGCTCCCTCGGAAAGCTGCGGCCAGGCCTCGGCCAAAGGCCGGCCCTCGAAGGTGCGGCTGAAAAAGCCGACGGGCTCCACCTCGGGGTGCGCGCGCAAAAGACGGATGAGCTCGGCCCCGCCGTACCCCGAAGCCCCGACAACGCTGGCCCTTATCATCCTTCCCCCAGCAAGAACCTGAGCACGGCCTTGGCCGCGTGCAGGCGGTTTTCGGCCTGGTCGAAGACCCGGGAACGGGGGTGGTTCACGACCGCCTCATCGACCTCTTCCCCGTAATGCGCAGGCAGGCAGTGCAAGAAGGCGGCCGTAGGCTTGGCCAGGGCGAAGAGTTCGGGCGTGACCCGGAACCCCGCGAAGTCAGCCCGGCGGCGTTCGGCCTCGGCCTCCTGGCCCATCGAAATCCACACGTCGGTGTAGACCGCATCGGCGCCGACCACCGCCGCCCTGGGATCGCGGACGATCTCGAGGGGCAGGGACTCGGGCGGATCGTAACCGGGCGGGATCGCGGCCACCACCTCCATCCCCACCATGGCCGCGGCCTTGGCGAAGGACGCGAGGACATTGTTGCCGTCCCCCACCCAGGCCACGCGAAGCCCCTCAAGACGGCCGAAGGCCTCTTCCAGGGTCATGAGGTCGGCGATCGCCTGCAAAGGGTGGGCCCGATCGGAAAGCGCGTTGATCACCGGGATGCGGGCGTTGTCGCGCAGCTCGATCAGGGTCTCGTGCCGGTAGACCCGGGCCGCGATCGCCGCCACCCAGCGCTCGAGGTTTCTCGCCACGTCGCGCGCGGGCTCGCGGGAACCGAGGCCGATGTTGTGATCGAGATAGAGACCGTAACCGCCGAGCTCGTACGTCGCGACCGAAAGCGTCGATCGGGTCCGCAAAGAAGGCTTTTCGAAGATGAGGGCCACGGTCTTGCCCTCGAGCACGTTCTCCCGAGCCCGTGTTCGTTTCATCGCCTGCGCGCGATCGAGAACGCCCCGCAGTTCCTGTACACTGAGGTCATCGACATCGAGGAAGTCCCGCTTCATAGGCCTTAAAGATACCGCATAAAAATAAGCGGCGCGAGCCGTGTTTTCTATTGACAATTATTTTACTCTCGAACTATATTTGGGGCGTGGACGCGTGGCTGTTTCTTACCCGGATCTGGCGGCTCCAGCGGCGCCTCTTCGAAGAGGCCCGCCCCTGCATGGAAGCCGCGGGCATCAAGCCCAAAGGCCTCTTTCTCCTGGCCCACATCCAAAAAGGCGCCTACCCGAAGGAGCTGGCCGAGTCCTTCCACATGCCCCCACCGACGGTGAGCCATTTGATCGGGGCGCTCGAGGACGCGGGCTACCTGGTCCGCGAGTCCGACCCCAAGGACCGCCGCCGCTACCTCTTGAAGATCACCGAGGAAGGCGAGGCGGCGCTGGAGGCGGCACGGAAGTGCCTTGAGGGCGTGGTTCGCGGGTGGCTCGAATCCCTGAGGCCCGAGGAAGCGCAGACGCTTTTGGGGCTGCTCGAACGGCTGGACGGTGATCGGTCATGACTCGGGAGGTGCGGCTCACCCTGGTCGGCATCATGATCAGCATCTTCCTGGCCGCGCTGGACCAGACCATCGTGGCCACGGCTCTGCCCCGAATCGTCGAGGAGCTCGGCGGCACCAACCTCTACGCCTGGGTGGCGACCAGCTACCTGCTCGCTTCCACCGTAGGGGTACCGATCTTCGGCCGGCTCGCCGACCTGGTGCGCACAAAAGTGCTGCTCTCGTGGGCCATCGTCATCTTTCTCATCGGATCGGCCCTCTCCGGGCTCTCGCCGAGCATCGAGGCGCTGGTGGCCTTCCGAGGGCTGCAGGGCATCGGCGGCGGGGCGCTCTTTGCCGTGGCGGTGACCACCATCGGGCTACTCATCCCGCCCCGCGAACGGGGGAAGATCCAGGGGCTTTTCGGCGCGGTCTTCGGCATCGCCAGCGTGGTCGGTCCCTGGCTCGGCGGGCTCCTCACCGACAACCTGAGCTGGCGCTGGGTCTTTTACATCAACATGCCGGTGGGCGCGGTGGCGATCTACTTCCTCTGGAAGCACATGCCGAGCACCGCGCCGCCCTCGAGGCACCGCTTTGACTTTTGGGGGGCGGCCACGCTCATCGCCTGGACGGTGCCCCTCTTGCTCGCGCTCTCGTGGGGCGGGCACACCTACGCCTGGAACAGCCCGGTGGAGATCGGCCTTTTTATCACCGCCGCCATCGGTCTCTTCCTCTTCATCTGGGTCGAGACCCACATACGCGAGCCCCTTTTCGACCTCACGCTTTTGCAAAACCCGGTCTTTCGCTGGGCCAGCGTGGCGCTCTTCTTCTTCGGCGCCGCCTTCCTTTCGGCGATGTTCTTCCTGCCGCTCTACCTGATCCAGGTCAAGGGGATCAGCGCCACCAGCTCCGGCCTCACCCTGACACCCCTGACGCTTGGGGTGGTGGTGGGAAGCTTCTTCTCGGGCCGGGTGGCAAGCCGCGTCGGTCGCTATAAGATCCTCATGATCTTGGGGAACGTCTGGCTGGTTCTCAACCTCCTGGCAATGCACTACCTCATCGACCTCAACACCCCGCTCTGGGTGGTCCTGTTGCTGATGGTGAGTACCGGCCTTGGCCTCGGGCCTTCAATGCCGCTCTACACCCTGGCGGTGCAGAACTCGGTCGAACCCGCCCGCATGGGCACCGCGAGCTCGGCCACCCAGTTCTTCCGCCAGATCGGCTCCACGCTCGGGACCGCCTTGCTCGGCGCCGTGCTCGCGGCCAGCCTGCAAAGCGCGATCCAGGCGAACCTCCCAACCGGGCTTCAGATCGACGTCAACGCACCCCGGGACCCCGCCGCGCTGACCAAGGGGTTCGACCAGCAAATCGATGGCCTGTTGGATCAGCTCCAAAAGGCGCTCTCCGGAGACCAGGCGGCGCGCAAGGCCCTGCTCGCCTCCCCACTCCTGCCCGGCGAGCTCAAAGGGCTCCTGCAGGGCCCGCCGCCACCGCCGGCCATGCGCGCCGCGATCCTGGAGAAGGTGAAATCGGGGCTCAAGGCCCAGCTCGAAAGGCTCCGCGAGGACATGAAAAAGGCCCTCGACGAGGCCATCGTCACCGCGATCCGCAAGGTCTATCTCTACGGGGCGCTCTTCGCCGTGTTCGGATTCCTCGCGACCCTTTTGATCCCGGACGCCGAGCTCAAAAGCCAGTGGGGTGCGAGCCCGGCCACCTAGCCGGGCTCGCCCTATCCCCTCACGGCTCTTTTTCGGGGTCCGGAGGGAAGTCGCCGCGCGCGTGCTCGACGTAGAGCACCGCGCCAATGTATTCGTTTTTAAGCTCCTCGGCCAGATCCTCGGTCACGTGGGGCCGGACCTCCTCGATCAGCGCCTTGGCCTGGTCGAGGATCAGCTCGGCCTCTTCAAAGTTGCGATCTTTCTGGGCCTTTTCCCGGGCGTGCAGGAGCATGGAACGGATCAGGGTGAGCTTTTCAAAGGGGTCGGTATCAGCCATCATAGACCTCCTCGAGGAAACCCCGGAGCGCGGTGTTGAACGCCGCCGGCCGTTCGAGATTGGCCAGGTGTCCGGCCTCGGGAATCACCAGCATGCGTCCGTTGGGCAAACGCTTCAGCATTCGCAGGCCTTCGGTAGGCGGGGTCAGGGCGTCCTGCTCGCCAAAAAGCAAAAGGACCGGGAAGTCCATCCTGGCCAAGAGGTCGGTGGAATCCGGCCGTTCGGCCATGGCCAGCAGGGCGTTCGCGACACCCTCGGACCTCGCCTCTAGGATCATGGCCTCGACTTCCCTCACCAGCGTCGGGTTCTCGGACCGGGTCACGGGCGAAAGGG
>WIAM01000117.1 GCA_015519965.1 Thermaceae bacterium | reverse complement strand
GCTGCCGCGGTTGAACCCCGATCCGGCCTGCTGAGTCATGGAGACTGGCCGCGATTTCCGATGGGCGCGCTGTGGGTGCCGGTCGAAGGTTCATCGCCAGCGCGGTGCCGGGAGGTGTTGGTGAGGCCGAGGTCCAGCGCTTCCCTGGCCTGTTTTTGCCCGGCCAGCAGGGCGAGACCGGCGATCCTGAGACCGGCGATGCTGGCGAAGAGCGTCGGCAACGGAACCAGTGCGCCAATCGCTCCGCCGAGGGCCTGTCCCAGGGGGACAAGGGCTTGACTGAAGGTGTCTACGGTTCCGAAGACCCGTCCCCGCAGATGGACTGGAACCGCGGCCTGGAGGTAGGCAGTGAAGGCCACCACGGCCAGGGCGTCGGTGAGACCGAAACCGAACATTTCCCCCAGGGCCAGGGGGACGCTCCTGGTGGAAGAGAAAGCGAGAAGGAAGAGGCCCTGGGCGAGAAGGGCATGAAGGATGAGGTTGGAGCGTGGCAGGCGGCGGGTGAGCGGGCTCACGACCAGTGCCCCGGCCACCATTCCGAGCATCTGCGCCGCTTCCATGAAGCCGAAAGTGCGGGCTCCGGAGCCTAGGACGTCCGAAACCCAGCTGGGGATCAGAACGAACACCGGGACGATGACGAAGTTCATGGCCAGGATGAGGGGTAGGACGCGCGAGAGGGCCACGTCGCTGCGGATGAAGACCAGGCCCTCGCGAACGGAGCCGAATAACCCTCCCGGCGGGGACGGGATGGTTCCGGCCGCTCTCGCCGTCGGGCGCATCGTGGCCAGGAGAGCGGCCGAAATCGCGAAGGAGGCGGCATCGACGAGGAGCAGGGCTCGTATACCCGCAAGGCCCGCCAGCACACCGCCGAAGGCGAAGCCAGCCGCCCCCGACAGCTGCTGTGAGGCGCTCATCCAGGCGTTGGCTGCCACGAGCTGGTCCTGTCGAACCAGCTCCGGGAGCAGGGACTGTCTTGCGGGGACAAAGAAGATGGAGAGTAAACCCAGAGCGAAGGCGATGACGGGGAGGTGCCAGGGCTGAAGCAGCCCCGCCCACTGGAGGAGCGGGACCAGGCCCACCAGTGCCGCCCTGGAAATATCGCTGAGAATCATGATCCGACGGCGGTCCCAGCGGTCAACCAGGGCGCCGCTGGCAAATCCTAAGAGCGAGGGGAGGGTTCGGGCCGCAGCCACCACCCCGAGGAGCGAGCGCGATCCGGTGAGGTCGATGACCAGCCAGAGCAGGGCGATGAAATAGAAACTGTCGCCGATCCAGCTGATCGTTTGCCCCAGCCAGAGCAGAAGGAAGCCGCGGCCAGCGAACAGCGAGGTGACGCCGCGCTGCGCCCCACGGGGAGGTACGGCCTTCACCCGCCCGCGCCTTCCGCAGGTTCCACAACCATACTGGCGACGAGCATGTCGACCACGCCTCGCCGGATCGTTTCTTCCGGAAAGGGCGGGGGAAGGGGATCGTCGAGCCGGTGCATGGCGAACCAGGCCAGGGCCTCGAGCGCGTGGCGCGCCGCCAGTCCCGGAACCAGTCCCGGTCGGAGATGGCCCCGTCGCTGGTTGGCCTCGAGATAGGCGGTGAGCCCCTCGAGAATGCGGGCGCGGAGCTGGCCGTAAAAGAGCGCCGCCAGCTCGGGTCGGTCGAGAGCTGCCCGCTCGATCACCGCGATACCTTGGCGGTGCTGCCAGATCACGTCGTACAGGGTGAAGAAGACCCGAGCGAGCTCGCCGGTAAACGGTCGGTTCGTTCCCGGGTCGCTGGCGATCGCGAGGGCACGATCGGCGATTTCCCGAGCCCGGCTCTGTAAGCGCCGGGGGGTGTCGGTAGGGTCAGTGAGGGCGTAGGGGAGGGGAGGGGGCTCGCGCTCGTCCAGGAGATGGTAGCGGAGCACCATATCGAAGAGCGCCGCCTTGCTCTCGACGTAGAGGTAGACGGTTCCGGGCGCCACCCCCATGTCGCGGGCGATTTCGGCGACGCTGGCCCGCCGGTAGCCTTTCTTCCTGAAGATTGCCGTGGCGCTTGTGATGAGAGCGCGGTATCTGCTAGCCCTGTCAACGGACATGGTTCGAGGATAGACTGAATGAACCGTTCAGTCAATCCCCCAATCATAGAAAACGGGCGCAGGAGACCGTCGGCTTTAGCCGACGGATGGGCCCCCACCTCCTTTCGCATGATAGGATATAGTGGTTTCGTGCAGACCCTCACGGTGCGTTGCACTCTGAAGCCCACCCCCGAACAGGCCGAGGCCCTGGAGGCCACGGTCGAGCGCTTCGCCGAAGGGTGCAACCACGCCTTGCGGGTTGCCAAGCGCACGGGTACCTTCCGCCGCTTCAAGTTGCACCACCTGGTCTACCGGGACCTCCGGGCGATGGGCCTCTCCGCCAACCTCGCCGTCCAAGCCATCGCCCGGGTGGCGAGGCGCAAGGGGCAACGGGCCAAGCACTACCAGCCCACCTCCTGCGACTACGACCAGCGCACCCTCTCTCTCCGCATGACCGACGAGACCGTCTCCCTGACCACGGTCAAAGGCCGGCTTCGCATCCCACTCAAGCTCGGCAACTACCAGCGCCACCTCTTGCGCAAAGCCAAAAGCGTCCAAGGAGGCGTCCTTACGAAGGGCCCCAAGGGGAAGTGGTACATCCATCTGACGATTCGGGTGGATGCGCCGGAGGTCTCCGAGGGAAGCGGCAGAAGGGGCAAGATCGTAGCGGTAGACCTTGGCCAGAAAGCTTTGGCTACGCTTTCCACCGGGACCCAGTTTTCCGGCGGCTTTTTGAAGGCTAAGCGCTTGCGCTACCTCAGGAAGCGGGCCGAGGTCCGGTCCAAGCTGGACCGCCCTTCCGAACGCACCAAAGGAATGAAGCGCCTTTGGGTACGGCTTTCTGGAAGGGAGGCCCGCTTCGTACATGCCACCTTGCACACTCTCACCCGACGCATCGTGGACATGCTGGAGCCCGGCGACGTGCTGGCCTTCGAAGATCTCAGGGGCCTGAGAAAACGTACCACAAGGCGCGGCAAGGTCGGGCGTCACCTGCACAACCTCTGGCCCTACGAGAAGTTTCGCTTCCTCCTGGAGTACAAGGCCCGGCTTAAGGGGGCGCGGGTAGCCTACGTGGAGCCCAAGCACACCAGCCAGGCCTGCCCCCGGTGTGGCCACGTCTCCAAGGCTAACCGCCGGAGCCAGGCCCTTTTCCGCTGCGAGGCTTGCGGGTTTCAGCATAACGCGGACTGGGTGGCGAGCGTGAACATCGCCCGGAGAGCACTGGCCCAAGGAGCAGGCTCCGCGGGCCCGGGCCACGGTCAGCTGGCCCTGGTGCTGGGGCATCGTCTTAAGCACCTCCACCTCCCGGCAAGCTGACGGCTTTAGCCGTCAGTAGCTGACGAGCCATTCCACGCTGATTCACGGGAAGGATCCCCTTAGGGGAGCAGGGCCAGGGACGACGGTGGGATTATGCGCGACCCCTGGGGCGCGGGTGCACTCGCGCATGTCGAGAGCCTGTGGCCCGGGGACGTCCGCGAGGCTTGCCCAGAACGCGGTCGACGATCAGGTGCGCCCACTGGGCATTGAAGTACCCGAACACCCAGGCCCCAACAAGGCCGGGATGGTCGCCGACCCACCGAAACAGGAGCCCGGGTAGGGGGGACTTCAGCCGGGCAGCGAGCGCCAGGATAAGCGCCGCCAGGGCCATGAGGTAAGCAAGACGCGTTGCCGGTCCCAGGAGCCAGGTGTGCGACAACCGCCGATGCTTGAATGCGCGTCCGTAGGGCCACCAGAGGGCCCGGAGCGGACCCCAGAATCGGAGCGGCGTGACCGCCTTGCGGTCGGCCATGTCGAGGTCGGGGGTAATCAGGTAGGTGCCTGCGGCGAAACCGAGTACGTGCGACAGGACCAGCGATTCGCTTAGGATTCCGTTCGCCACCGCGGATCGAGTGAAGACGTACTCGGCGAGGATGAGGAGCGAGTTGAAGGACTCGTGGACGGGACCCCGGGGCACGACAAAAGTCTTATCGAAAACGCGAAGAACTGCGAGCCGCACGCCATCGAGTCCTCACCGCGCGCCGCCTCAGCCGTACGTCTTACGGGGTGCGGCGGGCTCTGCTTCGAGGCTAGAGTTCGCCGGCCGTTGAGGCCCGGGTCCGCGGGTCGAACCGGTTGACGAAAGCCTTGACAGGCGCGCTCGACAGACCTATACTCCAGGCACAGTGACTTTACTCACTGAATAAAGTAAGTCCCGAAGGAGGCCTCACTTGATCCTCAAGGGCGATCAGTCTACCGTTCGTGCCATTAACCGCGCCTTGGTGCTCAACCTGCTCCGACAGCACGGGGTTTTGGGGCGCAGCGAGCTGGCAGAGCTGACCCGTCTCAGTTCCGCCGCGGTTACCGGAGT
>WIAM01000116.1 GCA_015519965.1 Thermaceae bacterium | reverse complement strand
CGGGCCTTCGCCCACCGTTCGATGCGTCGCTTAATCCTCTCCGCCTTTTTGGTTCCCTTGCGGGTGGCGTCGAGCTCGAGCCTGGCCGACTTAATCCTCATGCCGAGGGCGTCGGCGAGGGCGCGGGCTTTGAGGCGGTCGTCGTCGGTGAGGGCGGCCCTGCGTTTTGCCCGCGTCTTCGCCGCCTTCCTTGCCTTCTCGGATCTGTAGGCCGATTCGAGGGCCCGGGCGTCCTCGCGGGCGCGCTGGCGGTCGAGTTCCTTTTGAGCCTGTTCGGCGAGATCTTTCTCAACGGCTTCCTTCCACTTGCGATAGGACTCTATGTAGGCCTTGTCTCCCCGGCGCCGGGCCTCGGCCAGGGCCTGGCGTATGTCTCGCGGCGGAATGAAGCGCACTGAGAGCACCCGGTAGCCCGCCTGAGTGACGACGGCCTGGCCGTTGCCGTCAACGTCCTGGAGTAGCGATCGCTTGACGATGCGCGGCTTTTTGGGCTCGCGGTGGTCCTTTGGCGGGCGGGTGAATCTTCCGCGCGCGTCGAACCACAGCACGTGGCACACGCGGCGGGATTTGACTGGCTTCGAAGCCGCTTTCTCCCTGGCCTTCGCCTTGGCCTTCGTCTTTGGCTTGGCCTTGGGTGCTGCAGGTTGCTTCGGCGTCACTGCCCGGTATCGACCGCCGACCGATTCGACCAGACCCTTGAGCTCAAGCTGGGTGAGCAGGCCGAGTACCTGCGCGGCCGGTAGGCCGGTAGCGGTGGCCAGGTCCTCGGGCAGCGTCGCACGGCCGCGCCGCTTGAGGGCGTTATAGACTCGCGCCAAGTCTCCCTTAAGCACGTGTCCCTCCCACGAGGCGCCGGACGGCCGCGCCCGCGTTGGCGGCGGCGGCCAGGACGGACATGCCCAGGTAGATGGCCCCTCCGACGACGAGTGCCCGGAGCCAGCGCGGCGAGCCCGCCGGGGGCCGGGGGTCGGTGGCGTGGTCGGGCGGGGTATCGGGCTTGTCACCCACCTGGCCGATCTCCATGCAGCCGATCGCCTGATTCAGCGCGGCCTCGAGGGTGGTGGTGTCGAGGTCCTCCCCCGCGACGGCCACGTCGAGCCACACGATCACGGCGTCGCCCCCGCACTTCGAGGGGAAGACGGACCACCAGGGCACCGGGTCACGGAGCCAGGTCAGCGTGCCGCGGTAGCCGAGGCGGGCGAGCGCCGAGGCGACGCGGCTTTGCCAGCCAGGGGGCCAGTTGCCCCTTTGAGGGTCAAACACGTTGAAGCGGTACTGCCGTCCGGCGCGTAATACTGGCATCACCTCACGGTCGCAAGGGTGCCGAAAAAAGGAAAGGGTAACTTACGCATAATCGCCTGCGTAAGTTACGCACCCGCCGAAGTCGCGTCCTGGCGCTGCTTGAGCCGCTGATGCGCCAAACCGACCTCGTACAAAAACACCGCCACCTTGGCAGCGAGCGCGGGCCCCACGCCGGGGATGGCCTCCAGGTCGGCAACGTCCATCCCGACGAGGTTCAAGAGGTCGCCGTCGGCGGCCTTCACAAGTTCGGGGATCCCCCGGCGCTGGCCAAAGAGAACGGCCAGCCGTTCGGCGAGGGTAAGGCTGCCGAGGTCCACAGGCTCCTTACGCGTCAGAGCGCGGTAGGCCGCTTCGCCGAGGCGGAAGCGGCGCCGGTACTTGGGTTTCATCTTCTGTCCTCCTTTCCTAGGCACTCAGGGCCTCCTCTACTGCCCGCAACGCGTGGGTTCCAGCCCATCCCCAAATGGTCAGGTAGGCGTAGGGCTCGCCGTCCTCGATAGCCTTGCGGGCGCGTTCGAGCTTCTGCTTGAACTTGAAGGCGGGCTTAGGCATGTGGGTCTCGGCCATGGCGATCGACTGCATAAGGGCTTCTCGGGCCTTGGGGTCTGCCATCGGTAGGCGTATGGTCTTCGGCTTTACGCGCTTGTAGTTGCGGTAGCCCCACCAGCGGCCGATGTTCCGAAACATCTTCGGAACTCGGCGCTGGTAGGCCTTGGCCTTGCCGCCCGAGACCTCCTTGGCGGCGTAGCCCCAGCCCGGCTTTTCCATGCGCTCGACGCGGGTCCCGGCGCGGAGGTGCTTCCAGACCTCGTAGGAGAGCCCCCGGGCTTCGAGCCACTCGGCGAAGAATGCCTCGCCCGCTTCCTTGCCCCAAAGGGCGCGGAGCGTGTCGTAGGCTTGGCCCACTTCGGCGGAGAGGTATGGGTTGAGGTTCCGGAGCCCGTGGACCACGCCGGCCCACGCGGGTCCTGCCCACCGCCGGACTTCGTCCCAGTCGATCTCGTGGGTGTCGAAGAATAGGAAGTGCAGGTGGGGAGCCCCGCGTCTTTGAAACTCCATCCACCAGAGGACGCGGTAGAGGATCGCCACCACCTCGTAGCCGCCCTTTTTTCGCTTGAGCACCTTCACCATGGGGTAGTCGGTGGTCTCGCGGTAGTGCTCGGCGAGTGCCTCGGCAGCCTCGCGGTTTGGGAGGATAGCCAGGACTTTGCGCCCGAAGCGGCGGTCAAAGCGCTTCAGGAAGGCCGCGAGGTGGCGCTTGACGATGCGGCCGTCGGGCAGCTTTCGGAAGAATTCATCAGCGAGGCGGCGAACCTTCTCCACGACTGCCCGATGGGCCTCGTAAATGGCGTCGAAGCGGGGATGCCAGCCGTCACGGGCCGCCTTTTTCTTGACCTCGGCCATGAGCTTGGTCCAGCGCTCAAGCTCGGCGAGCGCTTGCCGGTACTCGGCGATGAAAGCCTTATCCATGCCCAGGGGGCCCATCCAGTCGGCGGGATACGTAGTCGTAACCAGGACGTCCGGCGTGAAGCCTACGTGGTCCACTTCGCGGATGAAGAGCAGGAGCCGCCGACCCGAGGCCGGGGTGATGCGGCGAATCTCGCCCCGGGTTGCTTTCCGGCGGGTGGGCGTCAGCTTTCCGGCGACCTTGAGTTTCAGGGTTCCCGGGCGGTATTCGAACTCGGCGTGGAGGTACGCTTTCGGATCGTGAAGAATTGCCTCGGGCGCAGTAGCGGCGCGATATGGACCATTTGACAAGCCCGGGCCTCCCTCCCCCGACACCTGCTCGGGGAGGAGCCAGGAGAGCCGCCGCCGCTCCTCCTGGCGGCGGAGGAAGTGGACCCCCCAGGCGGGGACCGCCTCGCGCCAGGTCTCGGCGAGGGGGTCACGCTGGGGCGACAGCGCGGCGAGCTCGCGGTCGAGCAGGGGGTCGGGGCGCGGGGGCTCGTCGAGGATCAGCAGGCGCCCGAGGTCGGCCTCGTAGATCTCTTCGGTGCGTCCGTTGACGTCGAAGCGGTAGTAAGCCGCGG
>WIAM01000115.1 GCA_015519965.1 Thermaceae bacterium | reverse complement strand
TGTACGCACCAGGGCTGCCTGGTCTACTTCGTCCCCGACCCGGAGGCGGGTGCCATCACCTACAATTACCGCAGCGACCACCCCTTCCTGGGCTGCCCCTGCCACTTCTCGGCCTTCGACCCCCTGCAGGCCGGCAAGGCGGTGTTCGGCCCCGCGCGCTACCCGCTGCCGAGGCTCCGGTTGGAGCACGAGGGAGGCGTGATCTACGCCACCGGTCACGAGGTGCCGCTCAGGCCCTTCGAGAGCCGGGTCCCTGCCCGCACCGCGGCTGGCTGAGCCCGCCAAAAGCCAAGAGCCCCACGCCGAAAAAGAGGAGCCAGGGGGGCGGCATGGGGACGAATGAGGGGAAGGCGAGGGCCCAGGCCCCGCCGTAGGCGAGCGCCAGCCACCGGTTCCGACGCTTGAAAATCCAGGCCATCCCCAGCAACCAGACGGCGTAGACGCCGACCCAGAGCAGGGCGAAGGTACCGATCGCCAGGTTGAGGTTCATGGCGTCCGGCTTTTCCGAAAGCGAAAGGAGGCCGAGGGCGAGCAGCCAGAGCATGCCCCAGCTCACCGGGTTGGCGAGGATGAGGATCAAAAGCGCCTGCTTCCGTCCGAGCGCCTTTGCGTAGCCGGTGGCACAGGAGGCGAACGCCGCGCCGATGGTGACCACCGCTCCTTGAGCGAAAAGCCGTGCCCAGGGCCAGGTGCCGAGGAGCTCGCGCAGGTTGAGGGCGGCCGCGAGCACGATCGTGCTCCCTATTACCCAGGCCCCAAAACGCAGTTTGAGCCCCATCGGCCAGAGTTTAACCCTCTGGCTCGAGCCGCACCCGAACGAACTTGTCCCTTCCCCGCTGAAGGATAAGGGGCGCTTCCAGGCTGACCTCGGCCTCGGGGTCGCCCACGATCTGGCCGTTGATCCGAAGGCCACGGTCCTTGATCAAACGGCGGGCCTCGCCGTTCGATTTCGTGAGCCCGGCCAGGGTGAAAAGGCGTGGCACCCAAATGCGCCCTTCCTTGAGTTCAGACGGGGCGACGGTGACGGTGGGGACGTCGTCGGGGATGCCGCCTTTGGCCACCTGGTCATAGCGGGCCTCGGCCTCGGCGAGCTGCTGGCTGATTTGGGGATATTCGCTCGGCCCGGGGGTTTTGTCTGCCCCGGCGGCCTCGAGGCGATATCCGAGCCGCTCGTAGAGCTCGCGGTCGATTCGGGCCGGGATCCGGTCAAAGGCGTAGGCGCCGCTGACCAGGCGGGCGAGGACCCGGTGCGCGCCCACCGGCCCGCCGGCCTCGAGGAGGGCGTCGATTTCTTTGGCCTCGAGGTCGGTCAAGAGGAAGAAGTATTCCTTTAGGGCCTCGTCCGAAACGCGCATGAGCTTTTTGAACATCGACGGGGTGGGTTCGCTCACGCCGATGTAGTTGTCGAGGCTCTTTGACATCTTCTCGCGCCCGTCGGTCCCCACGAGCAAAGGCATGAGGAAGGCCACCTGCGGCTTTTGGCCATAGGCGCGCTGGATCTCGCGGCCCACGAGGAGGTTGAATTTCTGGTCCGATCCCCCCATCTCGACGTCGGCTTCGATTGCGACCGAGTCGTAGGCCTGGGCCAGGGGGTAGAGGAATTCGTGGAGGCTGATGGGCACCTTGGCCTGGTAGCGCTTTTTGAAGTCCTCGCGTTCCAGCATCTGAGCCACGGTAATCTGGCTGGCCATGAAGACCAGCTCTTTGAACGCGAGCGGCTCGAGCCACTCGGAGTTGTAGCGGAGGGTAAAGCGCTCGGGATCCTCGGTGATGAGGATTTTGCCCACCTGCTCAACATAGGTTTGGGCGTTGGCCCGGGTCTGTTCGAGGGTCATCGGGGGTCGGGTTTTGTTCTTTCCCGACGGGTCGCCGATCATGCCGGTAAAATCCCCGATGATCAGGACCACCCGGTGCCCGAGCTCCTGAAACTGGCGCATCTTTCTGAGCACGACCGCGTGCCCGAGGTGGAGGTCGGGTCGGGTGGGATCGGCGCCGAGCTTGACCACCAGGCGTTTGCCGGAGCGCAGTTTGTCCTCGAGGTCTTCTCTGGGCACGATTTCGAGCGCACCGCGCTCGAGCATCGCCAAGGCCGCATCCGTCGTCATGGCCTCAATATACTGAAGACGTGGGAAAACTTTTGTTCCTCGCGTTGATCGCCCTGGCCGGCTACTGGTACGCCAATACCTACGGCGTCTGGGTCGGGGTGCCGCCCTTTACCCCGGTGGGTGTCTGGAACTACACCGGCGAGCGGGCTTACGAGATCAAGGTTTTGGGCCTCGAGGACGGCATCCGGATTCAGGTGAGCGGCGATCTGAGCGAGGGCCAGCTGCGGGTCTGGATCGGCCAGGAGGGGCGGCCCCTGACCAAGGTGCGGGTGTATGAGGGTCGCTTCGAGGCTTTGGTCAAGGAAAAGCTTGAGCCCGGGGTCTATTTCGTTCACTTCGCCCTCCGCCGCGCCAAAGGCTGGGTCCGGCTGGATTGGCTCTCGGTCCGCTTCGCGCCCTCGCCACTCTAAGTGCCCTGCCGTGGCAGAGGCCACGGCAGGGGCCCAGGCGGACGCCAGCAACCGTCGTCTTGCACCGGTATGCAAAAACCCCGGAAGCAAAAGTAAAAAGCCCGCCTTCGCGGGCTTTTTGGCGGAGAGGGCGGGATTCGAACCCGCGGTGCGGGGGCTACCCGCACAACACCTTAGCAGGGTGCCGCCTTCGACCACTCGGCCACCTCTCCGTGCGCTCTGGCGGAGGGTGAGGGATTCGAACCCCCGGTGGGCGTTCGCCCACAGCGGTTTTCAAGACCGCCGCCTTCAACCGCTCGGCCAACCCTCCCTAACGCGGCCCAAGACCGCATTTTTCATGATGCCGGCGCCGGAAGGTGCTGTCAAGCCCGGAGGCGCCTGGCGGTATTCGGCGCCAGACTGAAAAGCCAGGCGCCCAGAAGGAGCAGCGCGCTGAAGGCGTAGGGCGCTTCCGGGCGCACGGCCTGGTAGAGCCCGGTGCCGAGGAGCGGCCCCACCATGCGCCCGAGGGCCTGGGCCGCGCTGTTGAGGCCGGCCACCGCGCCCTGTTCGTTCTCGCCCACCACCAGCGAGAGGGCTGCGGTTACCCCGGGGGAGGCCAGGCCTTGCCCCAGGCCCTGGAGCACCAGGGCAACGGCGAGCGCGAGGAAGGTTTGGGCGAAGAGGAAAACGACGAAGCCACCCAGGGCGATGGGGATTCCGGCGTAGAGCAAAAGGCGAGGCGGCCATTTAAAGCGCCGGATGAGAAAGCCCTGGACGAACACCGCCACCAGGCCGTAGGCCACCAGGGCGATGGCGACCGCGCGGGCGGTGGCCTCGCCGCTTAAGGCCAGCTTGTCCTGGAAATAGAAGGCCACGGTCGTCTCCATGCCGACCGAGGCGAGGTTGATCGCGAATCCGATCAGGAGAAGAGGGAAGATGCGGGCGTCGGTGGCGCGAAGCGGCGGCGGGGCCTGGACCTGGAGGTGCCGTTTGGGCTCGGGAAGGCTTCGCCACACGAAGAGCGCGTTGAGCAGAGCGAGTCCGGCCGAGAAGTAGACCGGCGCCAGGAGGTTGATCCGTGCCAGAGCACCCCCGATGCCCGGGCCGACGATCACCCCGAGACCAAAGGCGGCTCCGATGATGGCCATACCTGCGGTACGGTCGGCGCGGCCGGTGATGTCGGCGACGTAGGCCTGGGCCGTGGGAAGCGTGGCCGAGGAGAGCGTTCCCCCGATCAGACGGGCCAGGAGCAGCAGCACGAAGACGGCCCCGGTGCTCAAAAGGCCATCGAGCCTGAGCTGGGCGAAGAAGGCGAAGAGGAAAAACGAGATCGAAAACCCGGTGATGCCGATGAGGAGCACCGGTTTCCGCCCCAGCTGCTCGCTCTTCCTTCCCCAATAGGGGCTCATCAGGAACTGCATCAGGGCGTAGGCGGTTGAGAAAAGGCCGGTTTGGAATTCGCTGAGGCCAAGCTCTCTCGCGAGGGGTCCGAGGATGGGGAAAAGGATGGAAAGGCCGAGGATGCTGTTGAATAGCGTGACAAACAGGAGGCCCATCGCAGACATGGAACATACTTTAATACTTAAACTATTTTTTCGGAAGCCCTTTTTCCGGTGCTCGCGCGCTCGGTACTGAGGGCGTAGTATACGGTGGTCCGGGAGAACTCGGGACACATGCCCCTACCCACCCCATGGGGGGTGGGGATAGGGTGACGGCTGTGGACGAGGTGTCGTCCAGAGCGAAGGAGGTGTGAAGTTTATGGGGAGAAGGTCTTTGGTGTTCTTGCTGGCAACGTTCTTGGGTTTGGCCTTGGCCCACGGTGGACCTGAAGTCGACGGCGTGATCAAAGCCGGTGAATATCAGCATTCCCTGAAGAGCGACATCGGGATGGAGATCTACTGGACGGTGTCCGATGGCTACCTCTACCTGGGTCTGAAGGCCCCCGGCAAGGGCTGGGTCGGCTTTGGCCTCGAGAGCATCGAGGGGCCCGGCGAGGGAGACGAAGGTCACGCCCACCCGGCGATGCTGGAATCCGATCTGCTCATGGCCTACGTGAAGGACGGCAAGGCCTACGCCGAGGATCTCTACGTTCCGGCGCCGGGTCAGCCTAAGCTGGACACCGAGCTCGGGGGAACGAACGACATTTTAAAGGTCGCGGGTACTGAGGACGCGAACGGAACGACCGTCGAACTCATGCGCAAACTCAACACCGGCGACCGCTACGACGTGGCTCTTGATGGGGTGCTGGGCAAGGAGATCGGCATCATGATCGCATACCACCCCACCGCGGACGATTTCCAGACCTACCACGGGTCAAAAACGCGGGAGGATTTGGAGATCGAGCTCGGCCAGTAACGTTTCCGGCGTCGTGTTTGGCGGACAGGCCCTCCTGTCCGCCTTTTTTAATCCCTTGCTCGAGATCCAGAACTGGCCGAGGACCGGTGCGCGCGGACGCTGCGCTCCCGCTGCGGAAGGTAGGGGAGTGCCTCGGGGGCGAGGCTTTCGGCGGTGTGTCAGAGTATCGGCATGGCGTTTTGGGTCTGGTTGGGCACTTTGGCCTTTGCTGCCGGGGGCGCCCTCGAGGGCGCCCGCAGGCGTTTCGATTTGGTCGGGGTCCTGCTCGTTGCCAGTGTTACCGCCGTGGGCGGGGGATCGGTGCGCGATTTGGTCGTAGGCCGTCTCCCGCCTCGTGCACTCCTTGACGAGGGGATGCTGTGGTTTGTGGCGCTCACCGGCGTGGTGGTGTTCTTCCTCCCCCGTACCCTGGGAACGTTCGAGCGATTCCTCTACTACATCGACACCCTGGGTCTCGGTGTCTTTGCCGCCCTGGGGGCGGCTGAGGGGCTCTCGGCTGGGCTTGGCTTTTGGGGCACGGTGTTCGCCGGAACCGTGAGTGGGATCGGGGGCGGGGTACTCTGCGATCTCCTTACCGGTCGGGTTCCAGGGGTTTTCTACCGGGCAGGAGACTTCTACGCCAGTGCCGCTGCCGCTGGGTCAGCGGTGCTCTACCTCGCGGGCAGTGAGGCAGCGGTGCCATTGGCTGCAGCGATCACCGTGTTGGTTCGCATGTCGAGCCGGGCGTTTGGGCTTCGACTGCCCCGGGCTCAGTAGGGTCCTGCTTCGTTCCTTCGCCGAGGCGCGCCGGGCCACGGAAGGGTGGCCGGACGACCACAACGCCCTCCGGCGGCGCGAAGTCCGGCATTCTTACAAGCGGCCGCACAGGTCCGGGGTCGGTGCGGAAAGGGCGTACTTGACAGGAAAGGGCCCCAGAGCGCTGACCGGTTACACCCTCTTGACAGCATTCAATCCCGGTGGTAATTTTATCTTTGCGTCCTACGGGGCGTGGGGGACCATGACAAGCGGGCAGAGCGAGTGAAGCAGTGAATGAGGGTCAAGGTATTAAGGGCGCACGGTGGATGCCTTGGCACCCGAGCCGATGAAGGACGTGGCTACCTGCGAAAAGCCAGGGGGAGCTGGTAGCGAGCGTTGATCCCTGGATGTCCGAATGGGGGAACCCGGCTGGTGGGAACACCAGTCA
>WIAM01000114.1 GCA_015519965.1 Thermaceae bacterium | reverse complement strand
GAATGCCGGGGTCGGCTTTGGTGAGGCGGGCCTCGAGGACCGCGCCCCTGATCGGCAGCGTGCTCACCTCACCGACCAGGTTCACCTTGATCTCGAGGCCACCGCTGCCATGCTCGAGCATGGCCACCACCTGCACCGGTTCCGAGTGAGCCCCGGCGAGGCCGGAAAAAAAGATTGTGGCGAGCAACAAAATCCATCTGCGCACGGCTTTCACCTTACCCTTACGTCGAAGGAGAGAGAAGCAGCGTGCCCCGCATTTCCATCGGCTGGGCCAGCACCCAAAGGGTGAGGGTGGCGAGGATAAGCAGATAGGCGAAGATCACGGCGGCGCCGGCGGTCGCGCCTTCGCGCTTGGCTCGGGCGAAGAGGGTGTAGCTGGCCCCGGCGAGGCCGAGGTAAATGATGGCGACCTGGAGGGGGTAGAGCCAGTTCTCCGGCACCAGGGCGGCGAGCGTCCAGTCCGGCTGGCCGAGCGGCAGGCCGAGGTGGAGGAGGGCCTGCTGGGCCACGGGGACGATCGAGGCCCAGCCGGTGAGGAAGTGAAACGCGTAGTGACCGGCCCACATGGCAAAGGCCATGGGGAAGTAGGCGATGCCCCAGCGCCTGAGCGAACGCCAGGGGCGGTCCCGCCTTCCCGAAACCCGGTCCGCGAGCACCGAGACCCCGAGGGTCAGGCCAACGCCGAGCCCAGTCCACAGGAGATAGATGCTGCCCAAGAGCAAGGCCTCGCTCCGCGTGCCCAGGAGCCGGGAGAGGCCTTCCGCCAGCGAGTAGTAGGCGGGGATCATGCCGAATGCGTTCATGAACCCGGCGAAGTAGAGCAACACGCCAAGCCACACCACGTCCTGCTTGTAGCGCGCCCGCACCCACTCGAGGCCAGGCCAGCGCAGGCCCCAGGCGACGTTGTCGTAGGGGCATGCCCGGACGCAGTTCATGCAAAAGGTGCAGTCCATGTTGGAGCGGATCTGGGGCACGTAGAGCTTGGTCTCGCACCCCGGGTAACGGGGCGCATTCTCGGTTGGGGCCTCTTTGAGGGTTTTTGGACCCTGGGGAGTGTCGACCCGCCCGTTGACACAGTACTTTCCCTCGCAGCGAAGGCAGACCTCGGGATCGCGGGCACCGATCTGGCTGGGGCTTGCGGTACTCAGGGCGAAGTTGAAGTTGCCGAGCGGGCAGACGTATTTGCAAAACGTGCCTTCGGGAAAGAGCGCGTCGACCACGAAGGCGGCGCCGAAGTAGCCCACGATGAGCCAGGCCGTGAGCCAGGGGCTGGCCCAGAGGTCCCAGTACTCGTAGGCAAAGAGGTAGACGAGGGTGAGCGCGATGACGAAATACTTATTGCGCAAGCGGGTGGGCCAGGAAAGCTGAGGCAGGTAGCGTTTGGCGAACCGGGTGGGTCCGCGAACGAGGAGCAGCGGGCAGGCGGCGCAAAAGAGGTTCCCTGCCACCGCCACCGCCAGCACCAAGAGTCCCCGGTAATGGAGCCACACGGAGACGGTGGCGAAGTTCTTGGGGGCGAGCTGCCGGCCGAAAAAGCCGTCATAGAGGGCAAGCAGGGCGAGGAGCAAGAGCGGCAGCTGCAGCGCGAAGCGGCTGTAGCGCCAACGGAGGAAACGTCCCAGTAGGGGAAGCCTTAAGAGGTCGAAACGCAGGGTTTTCATGGCACTGTGATTCGAACCTCTTGCTGGTAGCGTTTTCCTGAGCTGTCCTTGGCCTCGAGGGTGATTACCCAGTCGCCCCGCATGGTGAACTTGAAGTCCTGGGTCTCCCAAAGGCCGGGGGAGACCTGCCTGGCCTCGGCCTCAACCGGGACCATACCGGCGTGGGTCATGTCGCCGACCACTTTAAGCTCGCTGAGCTTTTTCTTGGTGTCGACCCGAATCGTGATTCGGTTTGGGCCGAGCAGCGGTGGGTTTGGATCAAAGGCGACCTCGGCGCCGAGGGGCGATGGTCCTTTGGGCTGGCAGGCGGCGAGTAAGAGCAGGAGAAGTGGAACGAGAATGAGAACGCCTCGCATGCGGAAATGATACCCACGGGGGGCATCGCTGGCAATGCGGCATTTGCCCCGGCCACGGAGGGCGATAATGGGTTATTTAATGGGGACATGGAAGGTTTTCCCATCGTCGTAGAGCTCGAAGTCAGGTATCGGGACCTCGATCCCCTCGGTCACGTGAACAACGCCGTCTATCTCTCCTATATTGAGCTGGCCCGGGTGCGATATTTCGAGGCTTTCGGCGCCGACGTGGTCCGTGGCGACGCGGCGCCGGTGGTGGCGCGGGCGGAGGTGGATTACGAGCGCCCGATCTTTTTGGGCGCCAAGTTGCGGGTCGGGGCCCGCGTCTCACGGCTCGGCCGGAGCAGCTTTGACATGCACTATCGCATCGAGGCCGACGGGGCGCTTTCCGCCAAGGCCAAGACCGTGCATGTCTGGCTGGGGAAGGACGGGCGTCCGACGCCCCTGCCCCAGGCGGTTCGGGATCGCGTTCGGGCGCTCGAGACGCTGCCGGTGGACGGCCTTTCGTGAAGTATTCTTGAGCCGTGAAAAAGACACCGCTCGATGCGCTCCATAGAGAGATGGGTGGCCGCATGGTGGATTTTGCCGGCTGGGCCATGCCTCTCGATTACGGGTCGATCAAGGCCGAGCACCTGGCGGTTCGCCAAGGGGCTGGCCTATTTGATGTCAGCCATATGGGGGAATTCTGGATCGAGGGGCCGGAGGCCCTGGCTTTTTTGGAGTACGTCACCACCAACAAGGCCGCCCGGCTGAAGCCCGGAAGGGCCCAGTACACCATGTTCCCAAACGCGAGCGGGGGCGTGGTCGACGACGCCTACCTCTACCGACCCGACGACGCGCGCTATCTCCTGGTCGTGAACGCGGCCAACGTGGCCAAGGACTGGGACCACCTCCAGGCCCTCTCCCGCGACTTCGACGTTCGCCTGACCGATAGGAGCGATGAGACCGCGCTCTTGGCGTTGCAGGGCCCGAAAGCGGCCGAACTTCTTCGCGACCTGTGCGATGCCGATCTGGGCGCCTACAAGAAGAACGCGGTCTTTTTTGCCAGGGTGGCCGGCAGGGAGGCGATGCTGGCCCGGACGGGCTACACCGGTGAAGACGGGTTTGAGATCTTCTTGAAGCCGGAAGACGCGGCGCACGTCTTTACCGCGCTTCGTGAAGCCGGGGCCACGCCCGCCGGGCTCGGGGCCCGGGACACGCTGCGGCTGGAGATGGGGTTTCCCCTCTACGGCCACGAGCTTGACGACGCGACGAACCCCCTTTGCACGCCTTATGCCTGGGTGGTCAAGGACAAGCCGTTTTTCGGTCGGGATGCGATCTTCGGGCAGGCGTGCGAAACGCGTTTGGTTGGACTCGTGCTCGAGCGCGGGGTTCCCCGCGAAGGCTACCCGGTAGTGTCGGGGGGAGAGGAAGTCGGCCGGGTGACTTCGGGAACGCTCTCACCGGTCTTGGGCAGGGGGATCGCCCTGGCCTGGGTCAAAAGCGAGGTCCTCGAGGACGAGGCGGATCTCGCGGTAATGGTTCGGGGACGCGAGCACCCCGCCCGCGTCCATCCGTTACCCTTTATTCGGAGGTAGGCGATGAACGTACCAGCGGATCGGAAATACCGCAACTCCCATGAGTGGGCGAAGCTCGAGGGCGAAGTCGTCACGGTGGGCATCACCGACTACGCGCAGCACGAACTCGGAGACGTGGTCTACGTCGAACTGCCCGAGGTGGGGCGCGAGGTCGAAGCCGGGGAGGCGGTGGCCGTCGTCGAATCGGTCAAGACCGCATCCGACATCTACGCACCCGTGAGCGGTGAGGTCGTCGAGGTCAACGGCGCCCTCGAGGAGAGTCCCGAGCGGGTCAACGAGGACCCCTATGGCGAGGGGTGGCTTTTCAAAATCCGGCCCAAGGACCCCTCCGAGTACGAGGGCCTCCTCGATCCCGACGCGTACCTGAAGGTTCTCGAGGAAGAGGGATAGCATGGCCTATACCCCCCACACCGAGGAGGAGATTCGGGCCATGCTCGAGGCGCTGGGGCTTTCGCGCCTCGAGGACCTCTACGCGCACCTCCCCCCCTCGCTCCTGAACCCCGAGATCCCGCTTCCAGAACCCCTGAGCGAGGACGAGGTGTTGCGGGTGATCGATGGGCTCGCGGCGAAAAATCGCAGCGGGCCCGTTTTCCTTGGGGGCGGGGTGCGGGATCACTTCGTGCCGGCGATCGTCGATGAACTGGCAAGTCGGGGGGAGTTCCTGACCGCCTACACCCCCTACCAGCCCGAGGCGAGCCAGGGCGTGCTGCAGGCGATCTTCGAATACCAGACCATGATCGCCGAGCTCACCGGGCTCGATGTCGCCAACGCCTCGCTCTACGACGGGGCGACGGCGCTCGCGGAAGGGGTTTTGCTGGCGCTCAGGGCGAGTCGGCGCATGCGGGTGGTGGTGAGCCAGGGCGTTCACCCGGAATACCGGGCGGTCCTCGCCACCTACCTGCACGCCGTGGGGGCGACGGTGGAAACGGTTGCCCTCGCTGGAGACCGGACTCCGGCCTTCGAGGTCGGGGACGACGTGGGCGCGGTGGTGCTGGCGAATCCCAACTTCCTCGGTGCGATCGAAGACCTGGCGCCCCTCGCCGAGACCGCCCACCGGGCCGGGGCGCTGGTGGTCGCAGTCGCCGACCCGCTGGCGCTCGCCGTTCTTCGCCCGCCGGGGGCCTGGGGCGCCGATGTGGCCGTGGGGGAGGGGCAGCCGCTCGGCAACGCCATGAGCTACGGCGGTCCCCACTTCGGTTTCATCGCCGTCCGCGAACGACTGCTCAGGCAGCTCCCGGGCCGTCTGGTCTCGATGACCGAGGACGGAGAGGGCCGGCGGGGCTTCGTGCTGGCGCTTTCCGCTCGCGAACAGCACATCCGGCGCTCGAAGGCCAAATCGAACATCACCACCAACAGCCAAAACGCCGCCCTCCGGGCGACGATTCACATGGCCGCTCTGGGGCCAAAGGGGCTTTCCGAGGCGGCCCTGGCCAGCGCCGCGGGCGCCCGGCGCCTCTACGAGATGCTGCTCGAGGCCCCAGGTGTCAAGCCCCTGACCCGGCCGCCCTTTTTTGCCGAGTTCGCTCTGGTGCTGCCGAGGCCGCCTGAGGACGTGCGCCGCCTGCTCGCCAGACGTGGCTTCCACGGCGCCTACCCGATCCCCGATTACGGCGAGGGTGCGGCGCTTTTTGCCGCCAGCGAGCGGGCGCGCCCCGAGGACCTCGAGGCCTTTGCCCGGGCATTTTGGGAGGTTCTCTGATGGACCGACGTGAAGATCGGGCCTTTCCCCTCATCTTCGAGCGCTCGCAAAAGGGGCGCCGGGGGGTCCGTCCCCCCTCGGTCGGCGATGTGGATCCGGAAGCGCTCTTTGGCCGGGAGAATGTAAGGGAATCCCCGCCGAGGCTGCCCGAGGTGGATGAGCTCAGCGTGGTGCGCCACTACACCCTGCTTTCCCGGCGGCAGATCGGGGTCGACACCAGCTTCTATCCCCTGGGTTCCTGCACCATGAAGTACAACCCCCGGGTGCTCGAGGCGGCGGCAGCGCGCTTTACCGCACTGCACCCCTACCAGGACCCGGAGACGGCGCAGGGAGCCCTCGAGCTCATGTACGAACTCGCCGAGTACCTCAAGGCCATCACCGGCATGGACGAGATGACACTGCAGCCGGCGGCGGGGGCGCACGGCGAGCTCACCGGCATTCTGGTGATCCGCGCCTACCACGAGGACCGCGGCGAAGGTGATCGCCGGCGCGTGGTCCTGGTCCCGGACAGCGCCCACGGATCGAACCCGGCCACGGCCTCGATGGCCGGCTTCGAGGTTCGAGAGGTGCCCTCGGGCCCGGACGGTGAGGTCGACACAGAGGCTTTGAAGCGGGAGCTCGGGCCTCACGTGGCGGCGATCATGCTCACCAACCCCAACACCCTGGGGCTTTTTGAAAAGCGGATCCTCGAGCTCACCGAGGCGGCGCACCAGGCCGGGGTCCAGCTCTATTACGACGGCGCGAACCTGAACGCGATCATGGGCTGGGTCCGGCCCGGCGACATGGGCTTTGACGTCGTCCACCTCAACCTCCACAAGACCTTCGCCACGCCCCACGGTGGAGGCGGCCCGGGGTCGGGGCCGGTCGGGGTGAAGGCGCACCTCGCGCCCTATTTGCCCGTGCCGCTGGTCCGCAAGCGGGGGTCGGCGTATGTCCTCGACGAGGACCTGCCAAAGAGCATCGGCCGGGTCAGGAGCTTTTACGGCAACTTCGGGGTTTTGGTCCGGGCGTACGCCTACATCCGCCTGCTCGGGCTTTTTGGCCTCAAGCGGGCGGCCGCGCTCAGCGTTTTAAACGCCAGGTATCTGAAAGCCCTGCTCAAGGCCAAGGGCTTCCGCGTGCCCTACGACGGCCCCACCATGCACGAGTTCGTAGCTCAGCCGCCGGAGGGGCTGCGGGCGCTGGATCTGGCCAAGGCCCTGCTCGACGCCGGTTTTCACCCGCCCACCATCTACTTCCCCTTGATCGTTAAGGAAGCCATGATGATCGAGCCGACCGAGACCGAGGCCAAGGAAACGCTGGAGCGTTTCGCGGAGGCGCTCGGCGAGGCGGCGCGAAAAGGCCTGGCCAATCCCGGCTGGCTCGAGGGGACTCCCTACACCACGCCGGTCCGTCGGCTCGACGAGGTCCGCGCCAACCGCAGGCCCGTCCTCAGGTGGACTCCCGAAGCCGAATGATCGGCTCGGCGTGGCGGTAGAGCGTTTCCCTGAGCGAGAGAAACCTTGCCTGCGCCTTCTCCCCGGGCCACGGCTCGGGGAGAAGGGCTTTGGGGAGGCCCGGGTCGGTGAAAAAGGCCTTCCTCCGCTGGTGGACCAGCCTCACCAGGTTGGCGAACGCGGCTTCGGGCGTTTTGGGAACCGCCCAGGCCTGGTTGAGGAAGTCAGTGTGGACGCCCCGTGCCGCCTCGAGGTCAAAGCTCTGGCGGATGAGCTCCTCGAGGGGGCGGGGTGAAAAACGCCTGGCTTCGAAGAGTTCGACGTAGCCCTCGAGGTCGTAAAAGCGAACCAGATCGAGCGCCGATTCCAGCCGCGGGCTCGGGGTGACCCAGACGCCGGGGCTGGGGGTGCCGAACCCGAGCAAGGCGAGCTCTTTGCGGAAACGATCCCGGTCGGGCCGACGTTCTTCGGGCACGTGGTAGAGAAGAACCCGAAGCAACCCGTCCCATTCTTCGGGCGTTCCGTAAAGACGCTCCCGTACCCTCGTCACCTGCCACTGCACCCGGGCGGAGAGCCGGTAGACCGCCCGGGGCCCGTCTTCACGAACCAGCCAGCCCCGGGCGGCGCTCCGGGAGACCGCGGCCCTCACGGCGGGTTCTGAAAATCCGAGATGCTCCATCCAGCGGACCAAGAGCCAAACCGGGGCCCGGCTGGTGGGCCACAAAAACTCCATAAAGAGGGTGAAGAGCGTTGATCGAGCGCGCACTATTCTAAACGTCGTTCGGCGATGCGTTCTTTGAGGCTTTGAATCAGCTCGTCGACGGCCATCACGTAACGGGTTTTCTTCCGTCGGTCACGAACCGCCACCGTGCCTTCTTCCATTTCCCGGTCACCTACCACCAGGATAATGGGGACCTTCTGTTTTTCCCAGTCGCGGATCTTGGCCTGCATACGCTCCTGGCGGCCATCCACCTCGCTGCGCAGGCCGGCGGCGCTGAGTTCGGCGTTAACCTTCTGGGCGTATTCGGTGTGACGATCGGTGATGGGGATGATCACCGTTTGGATGGGCGCCAGCCAGAGCGGGAACTCCCCCGCGAAGTGCTCGATGATGATGCCCACGAAACGTTCGATGGAACCAAAGGGCGCCCGGTGGATCATCACCGGCCGGTGGGGGGTGCCGTCGGGGCCGGTGTAGGTGAGGTCGAAGCGCTGCGGGAGGTTGTAGTCCACCTGAATCGTGCCCAGCTGCCACTCGCGACCCAGCGCGTCCCTGACCACGAAGTCGAGCTTTGGGCCGTAAAAAGCAGCGTCGCCCGCCTCGAGGGTGAAATCGAGCCCCATTTCTTCCGCCGCTTCCTGGATCTGCCGTTCGGCCCGGTTCCAAAGGGCGTCGTCGCCCACGTATTTGTCCGAGCCCGGTTCGCGGGTGCCGATTCGGGCGCGGAAGTCGCTCAGGCCGAGGATCTTGAGGACGTAAAGCGTCAGCTCGATGACGCTTTTGAATTCGTCCTTGACCTGGTCGGGGGTGCAGAAGATGTGGGCGTCGTCCTGGGTAAACCCGCGGACCCGGGTCAGGCCGTGCAGCTCGCCGGACTGTTCGAAGCGGTAGACGGTTCCGAATTCGGCGAGCCTCAGGGGGAGCTCCCGGTAGGAACGCTTTTTGGCGGCGAAGATGCGGATGTGGTGAGGACAGTTCATGGGCTTGAGCAGGTAGGCCTCGTCGTCCTCGAGGGTCATGGGCGGGAACTGGCTCTCGGCGTAGTAGGGGTAGTGGCCGCTGGTTTTGTAGAGCTCGAGGCTGCCGATGTGGGGCGTGGTCACGAGCTGATACCCCCGGGCTTTTTGCTCACTTCGCATGAGGGTTATGAGCTCCTCGCGGAGCACGTTCCCTTTGGGCAGCCAGAGCACCAGCCCTTTCCCCACCATCGGATCGACCAGGAAGAGCTCGAGCTCACGCCCCAGCTTGCGGTGGTCTCGCTGCTTGGCCGCCTCGATGCGCCAGAGGTGTTCTTTGAGTTCCTCCTTGGTTCGGAAAGCCACGCCGTAGACCCGCTGCAACTGGGGGCGGGTGTGGTCGCCCTTGAAGTAGGCCCCGGCCACGTGGGTCAGCTTGAAGTGCGGAGGAATCATCCCCGTCCTGGGGACGTGGGGGCCCCGGCACAAATCGGTAAAGCCCTCCTGGGAGTAAAAGCTGATCGGCTCGCCTTCCGGAATGTCGCCGATGAGTTCGGTTTTGTAGGGGTCTTTATCCTGGTAGCGGGCGAGCGCTTCCTCGCGCGAGAGTACGGTGCGACGCAAGGGGAGGTTGCGTCGCAGGATGTCGCGCATGATGGCCTCGATCGCCGGGAGATCCGCATCGGAGATGGGCTCCGGGGGATCGATGTCATAGTAGAAGCCGTTTTCGATCACCGGACCGATCCCCAGCTTGACCGCGTCCTCGGGATAGCCTTTTTGAGTAAAGAATTCCTTGACCGCCTGCGCGAGGACGTGGGCCAGGGTGTGCCGGAAGAGGTGCTGGAACTCTGGATCCTTCTTGGTGATCAGCCGAACCTCGGCGCCTTCCGGGAGTGGCTTCAAAAGGTCGTAGAGTTCGCCGTCAACGATGGCCCCGACCGCCTCTTTTCGCCACCGACCTCCGAGCGCTTCGGCCACGTCGGCGACGGTTGCGTTGGGTCGAAGTTCGAGTTCTTTTCCGTCGGGAAGACGTATCTTCATCTTCGGGCCTCCCAAGACCAAGCTGGGGCTCACTTTACCAAAAAGGCCCGATCGGACGCTGGATCACGTTGTCTTCCCGGCGGAGGTTTCGTAGAGTGATGGCAAATGAAAAGGCGTACCGGTTTGTTCTTTCTCTTGCTGTCGGTTCTCCTTTCCGCATGCGCGCCCTTTGCCACGCTGACCCCGGCGGCGGTTCAGCCCGGACTCGGGGCCACCCTCGGGGCCACGGCGGCCTTTTCCGTTGGCCAGGGGCAGCTCCAGGTCGTCCCCCTGCCCTATGTGTCGGTCGAGTGGGGGAGGGATGGCCTGGCCTATGGCGTTTCGGCCCAGGTGGCGCTGCGGGGATACGCCAGGGCCGAGCTCGCGGAAGGGATCTCGCTCATGGGGGGCGCTTCGCTGCCGGGACCGGCGTTTGACGCCACGCTCCTGGTCGACCGGGGTTCCTGGACGTTCTTCGCCAAAGGCGTCTACGCGGGGATCCGGCTTCTCGGCCGGGACTACGGGCTCGGTCTTTGGGGCGGGGGTGTGGTCTACTGGTGGCCGGAATGGGGAGTGGAGGTGAGCGCGCTCGGGAACAGTTCCGGCGTTTTGTTTTCGATCTCCGGCGCCTACCGCCTCCAGGGTCTCCAATGAAAATGGCCCCCGAAGGGGCCTTGCTTGGTGGGCGCGAGAGGACTTGAACCTCTGACCTCCGCCGTGTCAAGACGGCGCTCTAGCCACCTGAGCTACGCGCCCTTGCCTTTTGGAGGCGCCGGCCGGATTCGAACCGGCGAATGGAGGTTTTGCAGACCTCTGCCTTACCACTTGGCTACGGCGCCCCGCAGCCAAAAGGCATGCTAGCATGCGTCATGGCCGCCGTCAACCAAGGCGGGATCTGAGGCTTTCGATGATGGACCGGGGTTTGGAGGTACAAACCAAACGGGGCTACCGCTGGCCCTTTTCAAAGGGCCTGGTGACCGAGTCGCTCATTCGGGCCGGGCTCGATGCCGAGGAGGCCAGCGCCCTCGCCCACGCTGTTGAGGCCTCGCTGCTCATGGAGGGCCGGCGTGTCGTGCACGTTGAGGAGCTCAAAGGACGCATCGCGAACGAGCTTCGCCGGCGCGGTTTCGCCGAGGTGGCTTCCCGCTTTGCGCAGCAGACGCAGAGCTTTGAAGAGGTTGTGGTCGAGGACGAGGAGGGGACCCGCCCCTTTTCCAAGGGGTTGCTGGTGAGGAGCCTGGAGGAAGTTGGCTTTTCCCTTCGCGAGGCATACGAGCTGGCGAAGAGCGTCGAGCAGCGGCTCCGGGCCGAGGGCATCTCGAGGATCTGCGGGCAAAACCTCGAGGCGGTCGTCGCTGAAGAGATCGAGCGGCGCTACGGGCCCCAGGCCAGCGCCCGTTACCGCGAACGGCTGCGCTTCATGGGTTCGGTCTTCGTCGCCGAACCCGAGGGCGAGCCCCGGGTCCCCTTTTCCAAGGGGGTTTTGGCCCAGTCGGTCATGAGCGCCGGGCTCAGCCCCGAGCGCGCCTACCGCATCGCCCGCGAGGTGGAACGGGCGCTCTCTGAGTCGGGGCGCAAGGTCATCACCCGCGACCAGCTGCGCGACATCGTCTACCAGCGTCTGGTGGAGGAGGCCGGTGAGGAGATCGCCAGGCGTTACCTGCTCTTGCGGATGGCCCGGCGTCTCGATCGTCCGCTGCACATCCTCATAGGGGGCGTGACCGGGGTAGGGAAGAGCGCCCTGGCTTCGGCCCTCGCCTGGCGGCTCGGGATCACCCGCTTGATCAGTTCCGACAGCGTCCGCGAGATTTTGCGTTCGACCGTGCCCAAAGACCTCCTGCCGACCCTACACGTTTCGACCTTCGAGGCCTGGCGGGTCCTGGCCTGGGGCGATGAGGATGAAAAACCGACGCCGGATCGGGTATTGCGCGGCTTTTTGGACCAGGTTTCCCGGGTCGCGGTCGGGTTGCGGGCGATCCAGGCCCGGAGCGCCCGGGAGGCCACCTCGATGGTGATGGAAGGGGTCCACGTGTTGCCCCACCAGCTCGACCATCCCGACCAGGACTCGGTGATCCAGGTTCCGATGATCGTGGTTTTGACTGACGAGGAGGTGCACCGCTCCCGATTCCTCCTCCGGGAGCGCGAGACCGGCAAGAAGCGTTCCCGGGCCCGCTATTTACGCCATTTTCAGGAAATCCGCTGGATTCAGGACTACCTCTTGGAGATCGCCGAGGCCGCCGGCATTCCCATCATCCCAGGTGAGAGCCACGATAAAGCGGTTGAAAAGGGGCTTGAGGTTCTGGTCGAACGGCTCGCGAACGTTCCACCGCTGCGGGAGGTCCTCGAGTGAGGCGTTGGCTTGGGCTGTGGGTGGCTCTGTTACTCCTCTTCCAGGCCTTGGCCGCCCCGGGAACCGGCACCGAACCAACCCCGACGTACCGGGAGCGGCTTGAGGTCGCCTGGCGGCTGGTCCACGATCTTTACTACGATCGAACCTTCGGCGGCGTCGATTGGGACGGGATTCGACAGACATACCTCCGGCGCGCGTCGACGGTGAGCTCTTGGAACGAGCTCTACGATCTCATCGACGAGATGTACCTTGAGATAGGCGACGGACATACCCGCTTCCTCTCGCCACAGGCGGCCGCGGGACTGCTCGGCGACGGGGCCTGTTACCCGGTGCCCTATCCCGAGGTCTGGCAGGAACCGGCCCCGCCGGTTCAGGCCGGCGAGGGAAAGGCGGGGGCCTTGGGGGCGTGGGCGCCGCCCGAAGCCCGGCGGATGGGGGACATCCTTTACCTGAGGCTGCCCGATCTGGTGAGCGAAGAGGCCTACGCCACCCTCCGCCGGGCCATCGCGGCGCAAACGGGGGTGCGGGGTTACATCCTCGATCTCAGGGGCAACCCCGGCGGGCTCGCGCTGCGAATGGCTCAGGTGGCGTCGCTGTTCATGCGCGGTTGGCCCTGGCGGCTGGTGGTTCGGGGAAGCGCGGCGATGCCCCAGCCGACCATCCCCTTTTGGGGCAAGCCGGAGGCGAGCGCGCCGCTGGCGGTGCTCATCGACGG
>WIAM01000113.1 GCA_015519965.1 Thermaceae bacterium | reverse complement strand
GGCCTGGGGTGGAGAATGCGCACCACTTGCTGGGGCGTCGCCCGGCCGTGGGCGAGGGCGAGGAAGAGCTCCTCGGGCGAGGGGTGTCCGGTCAGCGCCCTGGCCACCCGCTCGAGATCGCTCTCTTTCGGGAACGGGAGCCCCCGCCGCTTGAGGTAGCGTTCGAGTTTGCGGCGTCCTTTTTCCAGCTCCTCCTGCTGCTCGAGCTGGCGGAAGTAGTGGCGGATCTTTTGGCGCGCGCTTCGGGTCTTGGCGTACGAGAGCCAGTCTTTCGAGGGCTTTCCCGCGGGACTGGTGATGATCTGCACCATGTCCGCGTTTTGCAGCTCGTAGGAGAAGGGTACGATGCGCCCGTTGACCTTGGCCCCGGTCATGTGATGGCCCACCTCGGTGTGGATGTGGTAGGCGAAATCGATGGGCGTGGCGCCCTTGGGCAGGTTGATGACCTGGCCTTTGGGCGTGAACACGAAGACTCGCCCCCCGAGCAGCTCCCGAGTGATGGTCTCGACGAAGTCGCGGGAGCTCGAGAACTCGCTCTGCCATTCCTGGATTGCCTGCAGCCACACCACCCGGCGCTTGACTTCCCTGGGATCGGTGATGCCTTCTTTGTAGAGCCAGTGGGCGGCGATACCGTACTCGGCGAGCCGGTGCATGGCTTCGGTTCGGATCTGCACCTCCAGCGGCGTGCCCTCGTCGGTGATCACCGTGGTGTGGAGGCTCTGGTAGCCGTTGGGCTTGGGCATGGCCAGGTAGTCCTTAATCCGGCCGGGGATCGGTTGCCAGAGCTGGTGAACCAGGCCGAGGGTGTGGTAGCAGACCTGCTTGCCGAGCCGTGCTTCGTCCTTGGGGGTGAGGATGACGCGAAGCGCCAGGAGATCGTAGATCTGTTCCAGGTTTTTCTTCTCGCGCTGCATCTTGCGCCAGATCGAGTAGGCGTGCTTGGTTCGGCCGGTGATGGCGAAGTCCTGGATGGAGCTGGAGAGGATTACATCTGAGCGTATGGCTTTTTCCAGGCGGGCTCTTGCCTTTTCGATGACCTCCTGGCGAATGGTCCAGTGCTGTTGGAGGCGGCGGGTCAGGGCGGTGTACTCGGCGGGGTAGAGGTACTTGAAGGCCAGATCCTCGAGTTCGTTTTTGATCTGGCCAATCCCGAGTCGGTGGGCGAGGGGGGCGAAGATCTCGAGCGTCTCCTTGCTGATCCGCTTTTGCTTTTCCGGGGGCATGTACCGAAGCGTGCGCATGTTGTGGAGGCGGTCGGCCAGCTTGACGATGACGATGCGCACGTCCTCGGTCATGGCGATGAACATCTGGCGGAGGTTTTCCGCCTGTTCGTCCTCGAGGTGCTCGGCAAGCTTGGGGAGTTTCGAGACCTTGGTCTCTCCCTCGACGATGCGTCTAACCGTCGGTCCGAAGATTCGTTCGATCTCCTCGAAGGTCACGTCGGTATCTTCGACGGTGTCGTGGAGAAGCCCGGCCTGGATGGTTTCGACGTCCATGCGTAGCTCGGCCAGGATGCGCGCCACTTCGACGGGATGGGTGATGTAGGGCTCGCCGCTCCGGCGTTTTTGCCCCTCGTGGGCCCGGTAGGCAAATTCGAGCGCTTCCCGGATGCACTGGCGTTTTGGCGCCTCCAGGTATTCGAGACTCGGGGCTAGGCTTTCCCAGAGCGACTGTGTGGAGATCTTGAGCATGAGCTTACACCGGCGGTGAATACGACCACTTTCCGAAAAAGAGTTTAGCAAACCCCCCGTGACGGGGGGTGCTTTGGTGCCGGGAAGGGGACTTGAACCCCTACGGGCTAACCGCCCACTAGCCCCTCAAGCTAGCGCGTCTACCAATTCCGCCATCCCGGCGTCCGACGCGCAACACATATCTTAGGTACTGCCCGGGGTGCTGTCAAGCGCCGCGGATGCCTCGGGCCCGGCACTGACGGTATATTCGCTTGGAGGTTCGATGCGGCGGATCAAGTTGCACATCGAGTACGATGGAACCGGGTTTGCCGGATTCCAAAGGCAGGGGCAGGGCGAGCGCACGGTCCAGGAGGTCCTCGAGGCCGCCCTTCGCCGTTTGCCCGGTGCCCGTCCCAAGGTGGTGGCGGCGGGGCGGACCGACGCCGGGGTTCATGCCCTCGACCTTCCCCTCCACTACGACACCGAAGACCGAATTCCCATCGAACGGGTGCCGCTGGCGTTGAACGCGCTCTTACCGCCCGATGTCCGGGCGCTCATGGCCGAGCCTGTCCCACTGAGTTTCCATGCCCGAAAGAGCGCCAGATGGCGGGCCTACCGCTACCTCGTGCGCGTCTCGGAGTCGCCGAGTGCCCTTTGGCGTCATCGCGCCCTTTGGTTGAGGGCGCCTCTCGACCTGGCACCGATCCGGGCCGCGCTCGGCATGCTGGTGGGGGCGCACGATTTCAAGGCCTTCGCGACCAAGGAGACGCGACCGACGAAAAAGCGCCTTTTCCGGGCCGAAGTGTGGCGAGAGGGGTCGCTGGTGGTCTTCGAGTTCGTGGGGGATGGCTTTTTGCGGGGGCAGGTGCGGACCATGGTCGGCACCCTGATCGAGGTCGGGCTTAAAAAGCGAGCTCCGGAAGACGTGGCCCGGTTGCTCGAATCGGGAACCCGCGCCGAGGCGGGACCGACCGCTCCACCCCAGGGGCTTTACTTCCTGGCGGCAGGCTACCGCCCCTACCCCTCCCGGTGAGTCGGTGGACCCGCCTCCACCGGAATTTCCGCCGATCCGGACTCGTCGAGTTTTTCCCCCAGGACCACCGCGACTTCCCGGACCCGGATCACCACCGACTCACCCACCTGCCAGGGGGCGCGGTAACCGGTTTGAACCCGGTAGGTTCCGTGCTCGGTGCGCACCTTAAACGTCAGGTCGTGGCCTTTGAAGCTCCGCTTGACGATCTGGCCCTTGAGCCCCCTGCTGTCTGGGGGCAGGAGTTCGAGGTGCTCGGGCCGCAGCGAGAGGAGGACGTGGCCCCAGGCCTCCTTGTCGAGGGGAAGCGTGCCCAGGGGGGTGTCGGCGAAGCGGCCGTGGGCCAGGCCGCGCACCAGGTTGGTGTTGCCGAGGAACCGGGCGACAAACGGTGTCGCCGGGTGGTGGTAGACCTCCTCGGGACGCCCCACCTGCTCGAGCCGTCCCTCCCGGATCACCGCGATGCGGTCGGCGAAGGAGAGCGCTTCCTCCTGGTCGTGGGTCACCATGATGGCGCCGGTCCCGGTTTGTTTGAGGATCGAGCGAACTTCCTCGCGCGTGCTCTCGCGCAGACCGGCGTCGAGGCTTGAAAAGGGTTCGTCGAGGAGGATGAGCTTGGGTTTCGGCGCCAGCGCCCGGGCGAGGGCCACCCTTTGCTGTTGCCCGCCCGAGAGTTCGTGCGGGTAGCGTCGGGCAAAGAGCGTCAGGCCCACGAGATCGAGCACCTCTTCGGCACGCCGCCGGCGTTCCCTGGCCGAGAGCCCTTTGAGGCCAAAGGTGACGTTGCCCAAAACCGTGAGGTGGGGAAAGAGCGCGTAATCCTGGAAAACGAAACCGATGCCCCGTGACTCCGGCGGTACGTGTCTTCCCGGGCCGCTGAGCTTGCGCGCTTCGAACCATACCTCTCCGTGATCCGGGCGCTCAAACCCCGCGATGAGTCGCAGGGTGGTTGTTTTGCCACTCCCCGAGGGACCGATGATGGCCAGGATCTCCCCGGCCTCGAGGTCAAAGCTGATGCCTCGGACCACGTGCTGGCCGTCGAAGCGCTTGCTCAACTCGACAGCGCGCAAGAGCTTCACTTCGCACTCCCTTCCCACGCCAAGAGCATTCCGGCGAAGATCGCCCCGCTGGCAAGGAGGACCAGCGCATAGGGGGCGGCTTCGGCGAACATGGCCTCCTGGGTGTAACTCCATACGTTAATGGCCAGGGTGTCGTAGCCGATCGGTGCCAGGAGCAGTGTGAGCGGCAGTTCCTTCATGGCCGAGAGGAAAACCAGAATCCCCCCGCTGGCAAGCCCCGGCCAGAGCAGGGGGAGGAGGATCCGGGTGAACACGGCGTAGGTCCGGGTGCCGAGGGCTCGCGCCGCTTCCTCGATGGCCACCGGGATTTGGCTCAGCGTCCCCCGCAGCGGGCTCAGGGCCTCGGCGAGGAAGTGGAAGGTGTAAGCGTAAATGAGGAGAAAGATCGTTTGATAGAGCCAGGGGACCGCTTTGAGGGTAAAGAAAATGAGCGCCAGGGCGAGCACCAGGGGTGGAATGGCATAGCCCAGGTAGGCCGCACGCTCGAGTGTCCTGGCCGCCCCCCGGGCGTAGCGAACGCCCAGGTAGGCGAGGGGCAGCGCCAGGGCCAGGGCGAAAAAGGCCGCCGGGGCGCTGGCAAAGGCGGAACGGGCCAGGGCCTCGAGGAGGTCGCCGCGATCGATGCGGGCAAAACCCGCCCGCGCCCAGTAGAGCAGCACAGACAGGGGGAGGCCGATGCTGAACAAAAAGAGCCCGGTGACGTACCCCTGGGCGATCGGCCGGAGCCGGCCAAGGCGGAGCTTTGCCGGCGGGCGCTTTTGCGTGCGGGCGATGGCGAGCCGGGTGGCCTTGGCCTCGAGGAAGAGCACCACTGAGGTGAGGGCCAAGAGCCAAAGCGCGAGCCAGGCCGCGCCCACGCGGTCGTAGGCAGTGCTGTATTGCAGATAGATGGCGTAGCTGAAGGTGGGGTAGCGCATCAGGCTCACCACGCCAAAGTCCCCGAAAACGTGGAGGGCCACGATGAGGCCGCCGGCCATGACCGCCGGTGCGAGCTGGGGAAGGACCACCCGGATGAAGACGCTGGTCGGTGCGTGCCCCAGAACGCGGGCGGCTTCCTCGAGGGCCGGGTCGAGTCGCAAAAACGCGCTGCGAAGGTTCATGTAGAAGTAAGGGTAGGTGTAGAGCGAGAGCGCGACCAGCGCCCCCACATAGCCGCTGAGGTGGGGGAGGGTGATACCGAAAACCTTCGCCGCCAGGCCGTAGGGGCCGCCGAGCGAGAGCAGCGCGTAGGCGGTGACGTAGCTCGGGACCGCGAGCGGCAGCACGCCGATGAGCGAGGCGAGCCGGCTCGCGGGAAGGTCGGTGCGGGTGGTGAGCCAGGCGAGCGGGAAAGCCAGCAGGAGCGAGAGGATGAGGACGCTCGCGGTGAGCTTGAGCGTGCTCGCGAGCAGCTCGAGGTTGCGAGGTCGGAACACGACGTCGGTGAGCGTTTCAGGATCGATCTCCAGCGCCCTGAGCACCAGGTACAAAAGGGGCAGCCCCACGGCTGCGAGGGTGATGAACCCGGGAAGCAACAGGTAAAACGGTGGTCGCCTCATCATCGCTTTGCGTCCAGCATCTCGTTCCGTTCCCGGCCTTTCCGGTCAAGGAGGTTGGCCACCCGGACGGCCCGGGTGGCCTTCGGGCGCTAGAGCAGATCGAGCGCCCTGAGGAGCTTTAGCGTACCATCCAGGTCCTTGAGTTCGCTGAAATCGAGCTCGGGGCTCAGCTTGAGGGCATCGGAGACCGGGAGCATGTAGCTCGGGGTGGCCACGTCCGGAATCACGGGGTATTCGTGGACCGCGCTCGCGGCGTAGCTTTGGGCTTCCTGCGAGAGCAAAAAGCGGAGGAAGGACTCGGCCAGCGCCCGGTCCCTGCTGTGCTTCAAGACCCCGGCGCCGGTGATCAGGGCGAGGTTGCCCACGTCACCGGGGGCGAAGTGGTACATGGCTACTGGGAGCGAGGGGTTGGCTTTTGGCTCCTCGCCTTCCTCGCCCTCTTCTTCCTCCTTGCCCTCGAATTCGCCTTCAGCGCCGCCATACTTGAGCCGGTAGACGTAGTAGTGGTTGGTCAGGGCGATGTCGATTTCGCCCGAGGCGAGGGCCAAAAGCATTGGGGTGTTGGAAACGTAGGCCTTGGGCTTAAGCGCCTTCATTCCCGAGAGCCAGGCCCGGGTGGCCTCTTCGCCCTGGACCTTGCGCATGGCGGTGATGAAGTCCTGGAAGCTGGAATAGGCCGGTGTCCAGCCGATACGGCCCTTAAAGGCCTCGAGTTTTGGCAGGTCGAGCACCGTTTTCGGCAGCGTGGCCGGGTCGACTCGCTTGGGGTTGTAGGCCAGCACGCGGAAACGAACCGTGACCGGAACCCAAAGCCCGTCTTTCGGTACGTAGCGGGCGGGACGGGCGAGCAGGTCTTTTGGCAAGGGGGAGAGCATCCCGCTGCGGCTGGCTTCGATCAGGGCGCCGGGGGTGTTGGCCCAAAGGAGATCCGCCGGGCTCCGCGTGCCTTCTTCCTGCAGGGCGGCGAGGAGCTGGGCGTCCTTGCCGTAGCGGACCTTGACCTTAACCCCGGTTTCCGCCTCGAACTTTTTCACCAGGGGCTCGACCAGTACCTTGGCCCGACCCGAATAGATCACCAGCGTTTGCGCCATTCCCGGCGCGCTATAGAGCATGAGCAAGGCGAGCAGTCCATAAAGCGTTCGCATCAACCGTCGACACCTCTCCTTCATCATCCTCGGGGGCCTCGAGGTCCCTCCGGAACGAAGTCTAGAGGGTCGGGGTTTTAATGTCAAGTAAACCGCTCAGGATTTATCAATTTAGGAACGAGAACTGTTTTCGTTTTGGCCTCGGCTACCGCTCTCGCCATCCGCCAGTGCCTCGAGGGCTTGCGCCAGAAAGACCCCGGCCCCGACCAGATCCTCCGGGGCAGAAAGCCGTTGGACCAGGGGGCCCGCGGCCAGGAAGGGGACGGGGTTTTGTGTGTGTCTCTTGTGCCAGGGCTCCTCGGCGTTTCCGTGGTCGGACGAGAGAACCAGCGTCGCGCCGGGGGCGGCTTCCAGGAACTCGGCGGCAAAGGCGTCGAGCCTTTGCAGCAGTTCGGGGATCATCCGGGGGTCGCGGTGCCCGGCGAGGTCGAGCGCCCAGAACTCGAGGACCACGAAGGGGTAGCTCTGAACCAGTTCGGCGGCGCGGCGGGCCTCGCGGCGTGGGGCCTCGAGGACGGCGTCCAGCGCGCCCGGCGCCCCCAGCGACAACAGGGAAAGGCCCGAGGCCCTGGCGGCGTAGGCAAAGGCGGAAAGCGGCGGTCGGCGCGAGTTCTCGATTCGCGCCAGATAGCGATCAGTGTAGCCGTTGGCGTGGTGGTAGGGAAGGCCGAGCCGCCTGGCCTTTTGCGGCAACGAGGCGCTCTGGAGCAGGGCCTTGAGTGCGGGGCCGGGGAAGGGTCCGTGGTGGTACCCGAGGTGTCGGGCGGCGTTTTGCCCCGTGAGCAGCGTCGTTTGGCCCGTGGCCGACTGGGGCAGGCCCGGGGTGTCGAGGCGAGCATCGAGCGGGTGGTAGCGGACCTCGGGGCCTTTGCTGGGGCGAGACCCGAGCGCTCCCAGCTCCCCTTTAAGGAAGGGGAGCGGTGTGGCCGAAAGGGGGCTTTCTGGGTTTTCGCTGACCCCGAGCCCGTCGACGAAGAGGAAAAGGAGCACGCCACCAGTCTAAGCGCCCCTGCTCGGCCGCGGGGTCCCGATGGATGCTTTCCTTGACGCAAGGTAGACGCTTGCCTACAATGGCCTATGCTGGGCGCGGTGAGCGTAGCTCAGCTGGTGAGAGCACCGGTCTGTGGAACCGGGGGTCGTGGGTTCGAGTCCCATCGCTCACCCCAGCGAGCCACCCCATATCGGGGTGGTATTCTTAAGGAGGCAGGGCGGCCCGACCGGGCCAGCGAGGATGGCGGAATTTGGTAGACGCGCCAGACTTAGGATCTGGTGGGGTATTCCCGTGCGGGTTCAAGTCCCGCTCCTCGCACCAAGGGGTCGGGCCGCCTTTCGCATGTGTGAGGTGACAAATGGCAGAGATCGTCGAGCGTGAGGGCTACCGGGTGCGCGTCAAGGTCGAGGTTCCGGCCGAAAAGGTCGGCGAGAGTTATGAACGGGTGCTCGCCAAGTACAAGGCGCGGGTTCGGGTGCCCGGATTTCGGCCCGGGCGCGTGCCCCGAAAGGTCCTCGAGGCCCGAATCGGTCGCGAGGCCCTGCTCGAGGAGGTTCGCGAACGCCTGGTTGATGAGAGTTTCGCCGAGGCGGTCCGCGAGCTCGGCCTTTCGCCGGTCGCGGCCCGTTTGGTTGAGGGCGAGGTGAAAGAGGGCGAGCCCTTCGTTTACGAGATCGAGGTGCAAAACTACCCCGAGGTCGAGCTCCCGGACTGGAAGACCTTCGAACTCACCGCCAGCACCCCCGAGATCACCGAGGATGTGGTTGATTCGGCGCTCGAGGAGCTGCGCGATCGCTATGCCGAAGTCGAAGAAGTCGAGCGTCCAGCAAAGGCCGGAGACCTGGTGGTCGTGGCCACCGAGCAGGGCGAGCTCCCGGTCGACCTCGCCAAGGCGCCAAAAGCGGTAGTCAGCGCCCTCGAGGGCAAATCGGTGGGGGATGCGGTGACGCTTCCTATCCTCGATGAGTCGGGCGAGGTGTCCTCGAACCTCGAAGCCGCCATCCGCTCGATCAAGGCGGTCCGTCGCCCCGAGCTCGACGACGAGTTCGCCAAGACCCTGGGCTTTGACACCATGGAAGCGGCCCGGGCCAAGGTGCGGGAAGAGCTTGAGCAGCGGGCCGAGGCCGATGCCCGGGAAGCCCGGAAGGCTGAATTCCTCGATAAGCTCGCCGAGGGGCTTACGGTCGAGATCCCTCCGGCCATGATCGATCGCGAGATCCGGGCCATCTGGGAGGAAATCGCAGAGGACATGGCGAAAAAGGGCGTGCCCTTCGAGGACTACCTGAAGCAGCTCGAACGCGAGGGGAAGTTCGACGAGTTCAAGGCCGACATCGAGAAGACCGCCGAGCGCCGGGTTCGCCGCGGCTTAGCGGTGGAGCGCCTGATCGAAGTGCTGGGGACCGAGCTCGGCGAGGAGGAATGGAAGGCCCACCTCGCGGACCTGGCCCAGCGCTACGGGCTGAGCGTCGATGATTTTGAAAAGGCGGTCGGGGAAGACGGCTTGCGCCGGCTCTATGTCCGCCGTCTCCACGACAAGGCCCTCGAAGAGGCCCTGGAAAGCCTTGAGGCGGCTTCTTGAGCAATACCGTCTTAGGGCACGGACGCCGGCGCGGGTCGGCGTAGAATGGTCACACCATGGTTGTGCCTTACGTCATTGAACAAACCGCTCGAGGCGAGCGTGTCTACGATATCTATTCGCGGCTGCTCAAGGACCGGATCATCTTCCTGGGCACGCCGATCGATTCCCAGGTCGCAAATACCGTCGTAGCTCAGATGCTTTTCCTCGAGGCGCAAAACCCCAAGCAGGAGATCAAGCTCTACATCAACTCGCCGGGTGGCGAGATCGACGCCGGGCTTGCCATCTACGACACCATGCAGTACGTCAGCGCCCCCGTGTCCACCATCGTGGTGGGGCTGGCTGCGAGCATGGCGGCGGTGATCTTGGCCGCCGGCGAGCCGGGCAGGCGCTTTGCCCTGCCCAACTCCCGGGTGATGATCCATCAGCCCTGGGGCGGGGCGCGGGGGCAGGCCGCGGACATCGCCATCGAGGCCGAGCAGATCATTAAGATGCGCGAGAAGCTCAACCGCATCCTCTCCGAGCACACCGGGCAGCCGCTCGAACGGGTGATCCGGGATACCGACCGTAATTTCTGGATGGAGGCCGAAGAAGCCAAGGCCTACGGTCTGGTGGATCAGGTGGTGCGACGTGGCGAAGAGAGCTAGGACCTCGTGCAGTTTCTGCGGGCGGAGCTATCCCGAGGTGGACCGGCTTTTTGAGTCGCCCCTCGGCGAGGCTTATGTCTGCGACGAGTGCGTCGAGCGTGCGCACGAGCTGCTCGAGGAGACCCAGCCTCGCGTGGTCAAGCGCGGGCCCAAGCACCTCCCAAGGCCCACAGAGATCAAGGCCTTCCTCGACGAGTACGTCATCGGCCAGGAGGCAGCAAAAAAGGTGCTTTCGGTCGCCGTTTACAATCACTACAAACGGATTCGCCACCGTCAGATTGAGGGCGACGTCGAGATCCAAAAGTCCAACATCCTTCTCGTCGGTCCTACCGGAACCGGAAAGACGCTGCTCGCCGAGACCCTGGCCCGGCGGCTCGAGGTGCCCTTTGCCATCGCCGACGCCACCACCCTCACCGAGGCCGGCTACGTGGGTGAGGATGTCGAGAACGTGGTGCTCAGGCTTTTGCAGGCCGCCAACATGGACGTCGAGGCCGCTGAGCAGGGGATCATCTACATCGACGAGATCGATAAGATCGCCCGTAAGTCGGAAGGGCCTTCGATCACCCGCGACGTCTCCGGTGAGGGCGTCCAGCAGGCGTTGCTCAAGATCATCGAGGGTACCGTGGCTCACGTGCCGCCCCAAGGTGGCCGCAAGCACCCCCACCAGGAGCTGATCCCGGTGAACACCAAGAACATCCTCTTCATCCTCGGGGGCGCCTTCGACGGTCTTTCGGAGATCCTCAAGGCCCGAGTGGATCAAAACCCCATCGGTTTCGCCGCCAAAAAGCAGGCCAGCCTTCCCGAGATCATCCCCGAGGACCTGGTCAAATACGGCCTCATCCCCGAGTTCGTGGGGCGGGTGCCGGTGATCGTCGAGCTTACGAACCTCGACGAGGCGGCCCTGGTCCGCATTCTCACTGAACCCAAAAACGCCTTGGTCAAGCAGTACCAGGCCCTTTTTGCCATGGAGGGGGTCGAGCTGGTCCTGACCGACGCAGCCTTGCGCGAGATCGCCCGCCGGGCCAAGGCCCGGGGCACGGGGGCCCGCGGTCTGCGGGCGGTTATCGAAAAGAGCATGTACGAGATCATGTACGCCCTGCCTGGTTCCGGCGTGAAGCGCGTCGTCTTCGACGCGAAGCACCTGGACGATCCGCTCTCGGCGCTGAAGCCGGATCTCAGGCAGGCGAGCTAGGAGGAGGATGCGACTGTTTCAGCGCAAGCCCAAACGACCGCTTCTGCCGCTTCGCAGCCTGGTGGTGATGCCGCACACCCAGGCCGAGGTCGACGTTGGACGCGCCGGGTCGAAGCTGGCCATCGAGCGGGCGCTCTCGGCCGAGGGTCAGATTTTCCTCGCCACCCAGAAGCGTCCCGAGGTCGATTTCCCCGGGCTCGATGACCTTCACCCCATGGGGGTCCTCGCCGAGGTGCGCCGTGTGAACCGGCTGCCCGACGGCACGTTCCAGGTTGTGGTCGAGGCGATGGGACGGGCGCGTCTCTTGGGCCTTTCCGGCCAGGACCTCCTTTGGGCCGAGTATGAGGACGTGCCCGAACCCGAGATCAAGGATCCCGAACTCGTCCGGGCGTTGGTGGAAAAGGTGCGGCGGGCCTTTGGCCAGTACGTCGCCTCGCATAAGAGCTTGCGCCTCGACCGCTACCAGCTCGAGGCCATCCAGGGGCTTGCCGACCCGGCCCGCCTGGCCGATATGGTGACCCATCACGCCACCTGGACGACCGAGGAAAAGCTCGCCATTTTGTCCGAGGTGGCGATCGAGGCCCGGCTCGAACGGGTGCTGACGCTGCTCGCGCGCGACCTCGATCGTTTCGACCTCGACCGTAAGATCGCCGCTCGCGTCAAGGAGCAGATGGACAAAAACCAGCGCGAGTACTACCTGCGCGAGCAGATGAAGGCGATCCAAAAGGAGCTCGGTGGCGGCGAGGACCACCTGGCCGAGGTCGAGGTCTTGCGCGAGCGGATTCAAAAGAAGGATTTCCCCGACGAGGTTCGGGAAAAGGCCGAGCGCGAGCTCGACCGTTACCAACGCATGCAACCCGGTAGCCCGGAAGCCAGCGTGGTCCGGACCTACCTGGAGTGGCTCTTGGATCTGCCCTGGCGGGAAGCCACGGAGGACGTCATCGATCTGCCCAGGACCCGGGAGATCCTGGACGAAGATCATTACGGACTCGACGAGGTCAAGGAGCGGATCCTGGAGTTTTTAGCGGTCCGCAAGCTCGCGGGTGATGAGGGCGCCAAGGGGCCGATCCTCTGCCTGGTCGGGCCGCCTGGGGTGGGGAAGACCTCGCTCGGACGCTCGGTGGCCCGGAGCATGCAGCGGAACTTCGTACGCATCTCCCTGGGGGGGGTTCGGGACGAGGCCGAGATCCGCGGCCACCGGCGCACCTATGTTGGGGCGCTGCCCGGCAAGATCATCCAGGGGATGAAGCGCGCCGGCTCCAATAACCCGGTTTTCCTCCTCGACGAGGTCGACAAGCTGGCCTCCGACTGGCGCGGGGATCCGGCCTCGGCGTTGCTCGAGGTCCTGGACCCCGAGCAAAATAAGGCCTTCCAGGACCACTACCTCGAGGTCCCCTACGACCTCTCACGGGTGTTCTTCATCGTTACCGCCAACACCCTCTCGACCATCCCCCGGCCGTTGCTCGACCGCATGGAGGTCATCGAGATCCCCGGGTATACCCCGCTTGAGAAGGTGAAGATCGCCCGTCATTTCCTGTGGCCCAAGGTGTCCCGGCGGGCGGGGGTCGAGGGCAAGGTGCAGCTTGAGGAGACGGCGCTCCGTCGGATGGTCGACGAATACACCCGTGAAGCTGGCGTTCGCGGCCTGGAGCGTCAGCTCGCCAAAGTGGCGCGCAAGTTCGCCCGCAGGTACCTCGAGGCCCCGTGGGAGGGCGTCTACGACGTGAAGCCCGGCGACCTCGAAAGCCTGCTCGGCGCGCCGAAATACCGCCCCGACCGGGCAGAAAAGGACCCCCAGGTGGGCGTGGCCCAGGGGCTGGCTTGGACCGGCGACGGGGGCGCGCTCCTGACCATCGAGGTGCTCGCGGTTCCCGGCAAGGGCCGGTTGAAGTTGACCGGCAATCTGGGCTCGGTCATGAAGGAGTCCGCCGAAGCGGCCCTCACCTATCTCCGGGCCAGGGCCGACCGCTACGACCTGCCGCCGGATTTCCACGAAAAGTGGGACCTCCACGTCCACATCCCCGAGGGCGCGGTGCCCAAGGACGGGCCTTCGGCGGGGGTCACGCTGGCGGTGGCCATCGCCAGCGCCCTCAGCGGACGCCCGGTGCGCATGGATCTGGCGATGAGTGGGGAGATCACGCTCCGGGGCAAGGTCCTCCCCGTCGGCGGGATTAAGGAAAAGCTCCTGGCCGCGTTTTTGTCGGGGGTTTCCCGGGTGCTTTTGCCGAAAGAGAACGGTCCCGATCTGGCCGAGCTGCCGCCTGAAGTGCGGGAGGGTTTGGAGATCGTTTTGGTCGAGGACGTGATCGAGGTCCTCGACGCGGCGTTGCTGCCGCTCGCGCCCGAGGTGAGGGACGCGCGCCCCGCCTGGCGGGCCGGGGCCTGATCAAAGGATCGCGCGAGCCAGCCTCCGCGCCCAAATTGGGGCGCGGAGGTGGCCTGTTGAGCCGAAGCCGGTGAAGAGGAAACCGCCAGGCACCTCGCGAAGGACCTGGTCCTTCAGATAGCGCACGCCGGTGAAGGCCCCGATGGGGGTAGGGGGGTAGCCGAGGATGGCCCGGGCCTTGGCCCTGAGCTCCTCGATCTCGTCGTGGGTCGGGGTGTGGGCCAGGAATCGGGGCACCGGCCGGTGAGTCCCCCCGAGCGCGCCGCCAACGTAGAAAAACCCCTGGATCACGCCCCGTCCGGGTTCCTTGGTGAGCAGCAGCGTGCCGGCGACGAGCCGGCCCTCGAGGCCGGTGATCTCGGTTCCTTCCGCGCCGGCCGCCCAGATGACCGGCCCTTTGAGGAAACGGCCGCTTTGGAGCCAGATGCCTTCCTGGAACCAGGCCACCACGCGGTCGTGGATGCGGGGAATATTCCGGAGAAGCGCCGGAATCAGGGTGCGGGGGTGCATCCAGAACGCCTGGGGTAGGAAGAGTCGGTGGCCGCGCCAGACGGTTTCGATGCCGGCGTCTTTGAGGTTGGCCTGCCACTTGGGCACCGCTTCCGGGGGCACGACGTGCTCGAGCCCGAAGTGGAGCCTGGCGAACCGGCCATAGAGCAACCTCGCCACCGCCAGCGTCTCGGCGGCGTCGGGGATGGCCTTGCCCCGCTGGGCGCGGACCGGGTTTAAGATCGCGACCGGGGCGTGGCTCGCGCCTTTGCCCGCGCTCACCACCAGCACCCGAAGGCCGAGATCGACCAGGGTTCGGGCCACCGTCGCCCCGGCGATGCCGGCGCCGACCACCACGAAGTCGTGGTCAGGGGAACCGGTAGCGACCGTCTTCCTCTTGGGCAAGACCCCGCTCAGCGAGTTCATCGAGGACCTCCCGGGCTTCTGCGAGCGTCTTCCCGCTCGCAGAAGCCAGCTCGTCGGCGCTCACCGAGCCCTTTCGGAAAGCGAGGCGCATGGCCAGGCGTTCGAGGGCGGCCCTCGAGGGTCCGGCGGTTTCGATCCGTTTGCCCCAGACCCACACCAACGCAAAGCTCGCGGCCCCGGCCACGACCGACGGCAGGAGCGAGAGAACGGAAAACCACATCAGCGAAAAGCCGAGGCCGAAGCCGGTGAGCGCGAGCGCCAGGCGCAGCGCGGCGATGGCCGGCCGTCGCTCGTTGCTTTTTTTCTCTGCCACCCGACCCTGCTCCTTTCAGGTCGAACGCCTACGCTGAGGCGGCCTCGATGGGCTCGGGAACGTAGAGCTTGCCAGTGACTTCCCCGAAAAGGAGGTGGGGGCTGGCTTCGGTGATCCGAACCCGGTAGAGGCCCGGTCTCTTGGCCTGCTCCCCGGGCACCAAAACGGGATGGTTGCCCCGGTCGTGGCCCTCGGCAAAACCGCTCTCCTTGGCCTCGCCCCGGATCAAAACCTCGACCTCGCGGCCGACCCAGCGGCGGTTTTTCTCAAGGCTCCACGCCTTTTGCTTTTCGATGAGCTGCTGCAGGCGGGCCACCTTGACCTCGCGGGGCATGTCTTCGAAGTGCTTGGCCGCCGGGGTGCCAGGACGGGCCGAGTAGATGAACATGAAGGCGTGGTCGAAGCCGACCTCGTCGTAGAGCGAGAGCGTCTCAGCGAAGTCTTCCTCGGTCTCACCAGGAAAGCCCACGATGATGTCGGTCGAAAGCACCGCCTCGGGCAGGTAGTCGCGGATCATGCGGATACGCTCGAGGTAGTCTTCGCGCCGGTACTCTCGGGCCATGCGCCGAAGCACCCGGTCCGATCCCGACTGCACCGGGAGGTGGATGTAATGGGTGATGGTTGGGGTTTCGGCGATGGCGCGGACGATGTCTTCGGTGAAGTTGACCGGGTGGCTGGTCAAAAAGCGCACCCGCGGAATTCCCACGCCCCCCACCAGGCGCAACAGCTCGGCGAATGTGGGGTAGCTCGGGTTATCCCGGCCGTAGGAGTTGACGTTTTGACCGAGCAGGGTGACCTCCACCACCCCGGCCGCCTTGAGCTTCTCCACCTCATCGAGGATGAGATCGGGGTGGCGGCTGACCTCGACCCCACCGCGGGTGGTCGGGACCACGCAGTAGGTGCAGCGGTGGTTGCAGCCGCGGATGATGGCCACGTGGGCCGAGAGCGCGCCCTTCGGCGGCGGCGCGACGAGCTGGTTGACGTCGTCACGGAACGAGAGGTCCCAAAACTTATCGTGGGCATCGAGCGCTTTGCCGATCTCGGAGATGGCGCCGGGCCCAATGAGGATATCGACCTCGAACTTCCTGGCCATCGCCTGGCCTTCCTCGAGCTGGGCCAGGCAGCCCATCATGCCGATGAGGATGCCCCGCCGCGCCTTCTCCTTGCGGAGCTTGCCGAGCAGGCTCTTGACCTTCTCCACCGGCTTGCCGCGAACGGCGCAGGTGTTGACCAGCACAAAATCCGCGTCCTCGACCGTGTCGACCAGCTGAACCCCGAGGCTGACCAGCTCCGAGGCCACCACGTGGGTGTCGTACTCGTTCATCTGGCAGCCGTAGGTGATGATGTGGGCCTTCATCCCTCACCCCCGATCCCGATCTCCTCGATCATCCCCTTGTAGATCTCGCTGGCCAGCCGGACCACCTGATCGGCGGCTTCGGGGCCACGCACCCCTTGGGGAATCCGCTGGTGGGCCACACGGAGCGACTCGGCGAGGAGTTCGGGGAAGACCGGCCAGTGACCGTTGGCGCTCGCCACCTTCTCCACCTGGGCTTCGGCGGGGGCGGAGGATTTTTTGTTGCGGCGTCTGCGGTTGCTCTTGGCCTCGCCATACTTTTGTTTGAGGACCTCGAGGGCCAGCTCGGCGGCGATCCGCTCGGCTTCGCGCTTGGTCGGGCCCTGGCCCGTGGCCACGACCTCGCCGTTGACGCTCACGTCGCTGATGTAGAGCGGGTCGGTGTCGCGGCCCGCGTTTTTTGTGTCGTATTCCGGTTTGCCGAGGCCTTTTTTCTGACAGTAAGCGGTCAGGGCGTTTTTGGGATGGACCATGTTCACCTCGTGGGTTATGGCTGGAACGCCCGCTCGCGGGGCGGTCCCCATTTTAGCACGGGCGGTCCCGAATGTCCTAAAATAAGAGGCAATGATTAGAATTCTGTTGGCCGACGACCACGCCCTGTTTCGGGAAGGGCTGAAAAGTCTTCTGGAGTCCGAACCTGACTTCCGGGTTATCGGGGAAGCTAGCGATGGCCGGGAGGCTCTTCGCGCGGCTTTGGAAGTGCGGCCCGACGTCATTCTCATGGACATCCAGATGCCGGGACTCGACGGGGTGGAGGCCACCAAGGAGATCTTGCGCGAGGATCCTGAAGCCAAGGTGGTCATGCTGACCATGTACCGCCAGGATGCTTACGTCTTCGAGGCGGTGAAGGCGGGTGCCCGCGGCTACCTTCTGAAGGATGCGAGCGCGCAGGAGCTCATCGACGCCATCCGCCGCGTGTGCTCGGGCGAAGTCCTGCTCGATGCCGAGCTCGCCGAACGCATCATCCAGGATTTCCACGCCAAGGAAGGGGAGATACCGAAATCCAAGCGCGCCGAGTTGACCGATCGGGAGGTTCAGATCCTGCGCCTTTTGGCCCAAGGATCGAGCAACCAGGAGATCGCTGATGAGCTGGGAATTTCGGAGAAGACGGTCCGGAACCGGCTTTCGGAGATCTTTGCCAAGCTCCACCTCAATAACCGGACCCAGGCCGCGCTCTACGCCATCCGCGAGGGTCTGGCTGACCTCGAGGACTAGTGGACCCGAAGGCGCTTCTTAAGGCATTCGCGCCCATTGCTGGGGAGGCGGAACGGCGGGCGTGGATTGTCGATACGCTACGGGCGCTTGGGTTTTCTCCCCGGGTCGACCAGGTGGGCAACGTGATCGTCGGTGAGGGCGATTTGCTGCTCGCGGCCCACTACGACACCGTCTTGCCTCCCCAGCCACTCCGGGAGGCCGAGGGCCGGCTCTACTCGCCGGGGGTGGGGGACAACAGCGCCGGGGTGGCCGTGCTCATGGCCCTTGCGCCCGAGTTGCGCCATGCGACCCTGGGCTTTACCGTGGGCGAAGAGGGCCTTGGCAACCTCAAGGGGGCGCGGGCGCTGGTGGCGGCGCTTTCGCCCCGGATGATGATCGCGGTTGACGGATATTTGGGCACGGTGATCGCCGAGGCCGTGGGATCGGTCCGGCTCGCGGCCCACTTCAGGGGCCCGGGCGGTCACGCCTGGGGAGACCGGGGGCGGGCCAGCACCGCCCACGCCGTCGGTGTGGCCCTGGCCGCGCTGTATGCCCTTCCCCTTGGAGAAAACGAGAGCCTCAACGCCGGACGCATCTGGGGTGGGAGCGCGGTGAACGCGATTCCCGCCGAGGCCGGCTTTACGCTTGACCTTCGCGCCACCGAGGCCAGCGCCCTCGATCGTTTGGTCGAACGGGTGCGGGCGACGCTTTTGGAGGCCGCCTCGCAGGTGGGGGTGCGGCTCGAGATCGAGCGCCTCGGACGGAGGCCGGCGGGGAAGACCGCGACCGAGGCAATGGTGGCAGCCGCGGTCGAGTCGCTCCGTTCGCTCTCGGTTCCGGTTTCGATCAAGGCCGCGTCCACCGACGCGGCGGCGGCGGTCGAGGCGGGCATTCCCGCGCTGGCGTTTGGGGTCTACGTGGGCGGCGGCGCCCACACCGAGGAAGAGTGGGTCGAACTCGATTCGCTGGACGTGGGGCTCCGGGCGCTCGCGAATTTTATTTCCCGGCTACGATAGGAGCGTGGACATGCTCACGCGCCTGAAACAGGAGGGAGTGTACTTTCTCTTCCGCGAACGCGAGGACGGGCCCGAGTACGCGCTGGCGGACCTCGAGGACGGCCGCTACCTCTTCGCCTTCACCACCGAGGCCAAGGCCCAGGTCCTGGCACGGATGTGGGATGCGGAAGTGGGGTATCATCCCGAGCCCGAGGCGGTGTTCTACGGTTTGCCGCCCGAGGCCCGGGGGCTGGTGGTCGATTTTGATCCCGAGAGCGAGGAGGCGTACCTGGTGAGGCGGGAGGAGCTGTGAAGGTCGGCCTGCTCGACACCTGGTTGCCGCGGCGCTACCGGTCCTTTTGGGAAGCCTTCTTGCGGGCCCTGGGCGTGACGCTGCTCTTTCCGGAAGAGCCCTTCGAGGCTGCCCTCAAAGCGCCGGCGCCCGAGTGGGTGAGCCTGCCGCTCCGGGCCGTTTTGGGGCGAATCGACGAGCTGAAGGCCCGTGACGCCGACGTGATCCTTCTCCCCGACGCCCAGCTCGGCGTCGAGGGGGAGCGGGGCGGCGGTCAGTGTCCCTGGGTGCGCGACTTGCAATCGACCGTCGAGTCGCTGCGCCCCGCTTCCCCCAAGCTCTTCGTGGTTCCGGCGGCGCTTGACCAGCACGTTCTGGGCCTTGCGGCCCGGCTCGGCTCGGAGCTGGTGCGGAATCCGCAGGAGATCCGGCTCGCCCTCGAGCGGAGCCGGGCTCAGATCAAGCCCTGCGGTCCTTACGGTTTGCCCGGATCCGATGCGGGCGCGGCCAGCGTTGGCCTCGTTGGCGAGCCTTACCTGATCGAAGAGCCAAGGCTCTATCAGGGGCTGCTCGAGGCCCTGGACCCCTACGGAGTGGCGCTCGCCGACCGTGCACCCGAAGAGCTCCGGCGCGAAGGTGAGCGCCTGGGGCTCAGGCTGGTGTTGCCGAGCGATCTGGAGTGGGCCGGGGCGGCGCACTACCTGGCCCGGCGGGCTTCGGTGAAGGTCGTACTGTCGCTGGTAGAGCCCGAGTGCGAGGCCATGGGTCGCGTCGCCGGGTGGATCGCCGGGAAGCTTCCAAAGCCCATGATCGTGCATCGGCTTGACGACTCGCCGGAGCAAACGCTGGCGGCGCTCGAGGGGTACAATTCTTGACTGTGAGAACTGACCGGTCAGTTCCACCCCTGCACCGGCTCTGGTCCTTCGTCCGCCCCTACCTCTGGAAGTACGTGGTGGGTATCGCATCGGGGACGCTCTCGCTCGTGTTCTCGGTGCTCGCGCCCTACTTCCTTCGCCGGACAATCGACCGGATCCAGGCGGGGGAGGCCTACCTCCCCTTCATCCTGGGCATCGTCGCCGCCGGCCTCCTGGCCGGACTCTTTTCCTGGTTGCAGCGGTGGGTGGCGATCGGCGCGAGCCGCGAGGTCGAGGCCGACATCCGGGAATCCCTCTTTCGTCACCTCATGCGGCTCGACTTTTACTACTACGCCGAAAAACCGGTGGGCGACCTCATGAACCGGCTCAATACCGACCTCCAGGCGGTGCGCGACATGCTGGGGCCGGGGATCAACATGGGGTTCCGCGTCACCCTCTTCATCGTGTTTGCCTTTGCCGCGATGTTCTTGGTGAACCCGGCTCTGGCGGCGGCGGTTTTAGCCGTCGCCGTGCCCACGGTGCTGGTCGCGCGCTATTTAATGCACCTCGCCGACCGGCGCTGGCGCGAGGCCCAGGAGGTCTACGACCGCATCGCCGCTAAGGCCGAGGAGGATATCGCCGGCATCCGCGTCATCAAGGGGTTTGCTCTCGAGGCCAAGGAACGGGAAGCCTTCGTGGCCCTGAACCGGGCCTACATCGAAAAGAGCCTGGCCCTGGCCCGCGTTGAAGGGCCGCTGCAAGCCGCCATGAGCCTGCTCCTTGGCATCGCGGTGCTGATCGTTTTGCTCAAGGGCGGGGGCGAGGTGGTCGCCGGCCGGATGACCCTCGGTGAGTTCGTCCAGTTCAACGCCTATTTGACCCTGCTCACCTGGCCGGTTTTGGGTTTGGGCTGGGTCCTCGGCATTTTCCAGCGCGGCCAGACCAGCTGGCGCCGGCTGCTCGAACTCTTCGACGAAGTTCCTCGGGTGCGCGACGGCCCGGAGACCGATCCCAGCATTCGTGCCCTTTCCGGTGAGGTCGTCTTCGACCGGGTGGGCCTCCGTCTCGACGAACGGCGGATCCTGGCCGAGATCATGCTCCGATTGAAGCCAGGCATGACGCTCGGGGTGACGGGGCGAACCGGAAGCGGAAAAACCATGCTGGCCCGCCTCATCCCCCGGATCATCGACGCCAGCGAAGGGACGGTCTACGTCGGCGGTCATCCGGTGCGAAAGATCCCCATCGAGACCCTGCGCCGGCACGTGGGCATGGCGCCGCAAGAGCCGTTTTTGTTCTCGGAGTCGGTGTTCGACAACATCGCCTTCGGCCTTGAGCATCCGGATCCCGACCGGGTGGAATGGGCGGCCAAGCTGGCCGGTGTCCACGAGGAAATCCTCCGGTTTCCCAAAGGGTACGACACCAAGCTCGGCGAGCGGGGGGTGACCCTGTCCGGCGGGCAGCGCCAGCGGGTGGCCCTGGCCAGGGCGCTGGCAAAGAAACCGGAAATCTTAATTCTCGACGACGCGCTCTCGGCGGTGGATACCGAGACCGAAGCCAAGATTCTCCAGGGCCTCAAAGGGGTGCTCGGCCAGCAGACGACCCTCATCATCAGCCACCGGGTGAGTGCGCTCCGGCACGCCGATTGGATCGTGGTCCTCGAGGGCGGCCGGATTGTAGAGGAAGGGACCCACGAGTCGTTGTTGCGGCTCGGTGGCCATTATGCCGAGCTTGAGCGCTTGCAGCGTCTGGAGGAAGCGCTGTGAACCAGGAACCGCGCGCGACCCAGTTCGACCCCCAGCTCGCCAGGCGGGTGCTGGCATTCGTCAAACCCTACTGGAAACAGGTGGGTCTGGCCCTCTTTTTCATCCTCATCACCACCCTTGCCGCGAACGCTTTGCCCCTCGTCTTTAAATTCGCGATCGACGGGGCCCTGGCTCCGAAAACGCCGCTGCCGGTGGCCGAGCGCTTCCAAACCCTGGCGGTTGCGGCCATGGTTTTCGTCGGCCTCCGGGTTTTGGACTTCGTCACCCGATATGCTCAGACCTACACCCTGGCCTGGATCGGCCAGCACGTGCTCTATGACCTGCGAGCGGCCATCTTCGACAAACTTCTCCGTCTCCACGTGGGATTTTTCGACCGCACGCCGGCCGGCCGGCTGCTCACCCGCCTGACCTCGGACGTCGACGCCATCCAGCAGTTCATCACCGGGGGGCTGGTGGGGTTTGCCGCCGACCTCTTCATGCTGGTCGGGATCATGGCCTTCATGTTGGTGCTCGACTGGAAGCTGGCGCTTGTCGCCTTCGCGGTCATGCCCTTGCTCCTTTTGGTCACCACCTGGTTGCGCATCCGCATGCGGGCGGCCTATCGCGAGATGCGGGCCCGGCTCTCCCGGATGAACGCGTTCTTGGCCGAGAACCTAGCGGGCGTGCTCACCATCCAGCTCTTCGTTCGCGAGCGGCGTCAGGAGGAAAAGTTCCAGGAGAAAAACCGCGAGCTCCTCGCGGCCTACATCGAGGTGATTCGCTGGTTCGCGCCCTTTTTCCCGGTGGTGGGGTTTTTGGGTGAGCTGGCGGTGGCCAGCGTGCTCTACCAGGGTGGGGGAGAGGTGCTCCGGGGCGCGGTGACGCTGGGCTTGCTGGTGGCCTTCATCGACTACACTCGAAACTTCTTCGAGCCGCTCAGAGACCTCTCCGATAAGTTCAACATCTTCCAGTCGGCCATGGCCGCAGCCGAGCGGATCTTCGGCCTCCTCGACGAGCCCGAGTACGTGACCGATCGCCCGGGGGCCAGACCCGTCAGCCGGCTCCGGGGGGAAATCCGATTCGAAGACGTGTGGTTTGCCTACCAGAACGAAGAGTGGGTGCTCAAAGGCGTCAACTTCACCGTCCGTCCCGGGGAAAAGGTGGCGCTCGTCGGGGCCACCGGGGCCGGGAAAACCAGCGTCATCAGTTTGATCTCCCGCTTTTATGACGTTCAGCGTGGCCGGGTTTTGATCGATGGGGTGGACGTGCGCGACTACCGTCAGGCCGATTTGCGACGGACGGTGGGGATCGTCATGCAGGAACCCTTCCTCTTCGCGGCGTCCATTTTGGACAACCTCCGCCTGGGCGACGAGGGGATTTCGCTCGAGCGGATCCGCGAGGTCTGCCGCATGGTCGGGGTGGACGAGATGATCATGAAAAGGCCCCAGGGCTATCACACCCGCCTCGGCGAGCGCGGCGCCGGGCTTTCAACCGGCGAGCGTCAGCTTCTGGCCCTGGCCCGGGCCATGCTCCACAACCCTGATATTCTGCTCATCCTCGACGAGGCCACGGCCAACGTTGACAGCGAGACCGAGGCCAAGATGCAGGCGGCGCTCGAGCGAGTCAGCGAGGGGCGCACGGTGATCATCATCGCCCACCGTCTTTCGACGGTGAAAGACGTCGACCGGATCCTGGTCTTTCGCCGGGGCGAGTTGATCGAAGAGGGCGACCACGACCACCTGCTCCGCCAGGGCGGATACTACGCCAAACTGTACGCCCTGGCAGGCGGGGCCAGCTTGGGCTGAGCGGGCGGGCGCGGCGGCTTCGAGTTCACCGGCGCTCGCTCAGTAGGTCTTCAGCTCCACCCCGGCCTCGGTGAGGGCTTCGCGAACCGCGCGGGCGATCTCGACCGCCTCGGGGTTGTCGCCGTGAATACAGAGCGTCTCGGCCTCGATCTGCACCTTCCCGCCATCGAGGGCGTCGATTTCCTGCTCCAAAACCATGGCCACCGCCCGCTCGGCCGCCGCTTTGGGGTCGCGGATCAGGGCGCCGGCCATGCTGCGAGGTGCGAGGCGGCCGTCCGAGAGGTAGGCGCGGTCGGGGAAGGCCTCCCGCACGTAGCGCACCCCCACTTCTTGTGCGGCTTCCTCCATCAGGGTGCCGCTAAGGAGCACGAGCGGAACTTCGGGGTCGTAGTCCTTGATGGCCTGGGCCACGGCCTTGGCCAGCGGTTTGTCCTTGAGCATCCGCAGGTACAGCGCCCCGTGGGGTTTAACGTGGTGGAGGGGGAGGCCGGCAAGGCGGAGAAAGGCGCTGAGGGCCCCGATCTGGTAGAGCACGTCGGCGTAGGCCTGATCGGGGGTAACGGCCATGTCCCTGCGCCCGAAGCCCACCAGGTCGGGGAAGCCCGGATGGGCACCGACGGCCACGCCGTGCGACTTGGCGAGCCGCACCGCGTCCCGGATGGTCAGGGGGTCACCGGCGTGGAAACCGGTGGCCAGGTTGACCGAGGTCAGGAGAGGAAACAGGCGTTCATCCTGACCCAGCTTCCAGCGACCGAATGATTCCCCGGCGTCGGCATTGAGGTCAATCCGCTTTCCCATACCACCATGTTAAACCGGGCGCGAAGCCCGGTTCGACGAGAGGCGATCGGCCGCGTGAAGTCGGCGTCATTCCATGCGTTTTCGGTATTCCAAGACCTGCCGCGGGCTGAGCCCCTTTTCCCGAAGCCGGGCCACGTCCTCGGGCGCAAGGGGCTTGGTTTCCTCTTTTGCCAGCGCGTCGTTGCCCCAGCTGCTGCGTACGAAATTGATCACCGCCGCGATCTGGGCGTCGGAGAGGTGGCCAAAAGGCGGCATGGCGCCGTTGTAGGTCTGTTCGCCCACCTGGATGGGGCCTTGCAGACCGAAGAGAACGACGAGAGCCGCGTAATCGGGGTCGGCGAGCAGCTTCGGGTTCTTGGCCAGCGGGGGAAAGGCACCGGGGACGCCTTGCCCCTCTGCTTGGTGACAGGCGGCGCAGTTTTGCGCGTAAACCTTGCTGCCATCAAGCTGACTGGTGGGCGCCGTTGGGGTTTCGGCCCGTTGTTCCTGATCCGGCGGTGGCGGCGGATTCGGGCCCATGTAGGTCACGAAATAGTTGAGGAGAATGTCGAACTCCTCTGGGGTGATTTCCATGCCGGCGTCCTCCATCGACCGGATGGTGTCGATCCAAGCACTTCGATCGATGCCCGCTGAATCGAGTACGTAACCGAGATCGTGGCAGGCCTGACAGCGGGCGTACACCAGATCCTTCCCAGGACCGTCGGGCAAGGTTGTCAGCTGGGCGTACCCAAGGCCTAGGGTTATCCAGAGCAAGGCCGTCAAGAGAATGCGTTTCACAGGAGTCTCCCATCACCAAAGAGGGAAAGAGAAGGGTCCCGGGTATGCTCCCGGGACCCGGCCACTTTTAGGAAACCTTGACTGTGATGCGGTCGGCGCCGTTCCACTCGTAACCTGAGGGGTTCCAGTCGATTCCACCGTTGAGGGGTTGTGTACGGCCCAGTTTGTCGATCGCGCGGACCCAGATCTCTCGTTCGCCTGCACTGAGGGCGACGTATGTTTCCCAGTGAGTCCATCCGAAGGGTGAGTCTGGTGCCTGCAGTTTCGCCGTTTGCCACGTCTTTCCTCGGTCAATGGAGACTTCGACCTGGTCGATGGGGACGACCCCGTCGTTCCAGGCGACTCCGCTGACCTTAACGGTCCCGGCCTTGACGGTTTCGCCGTCCAGGGGAGAGAAGATAACGCTTTTTATCTTTTGGTGCCAGCTGGGCCTGGAGTTCACGAAGTTGTAATCCGATTTGGAGAATTTTCCTGGCTCGACCGGATAGAGCGGGACGCGATAGCGAACTGTGTGGTTGTAGTTGTAGGTTTCGTGGGCTTCAAAGCGCAACGTGCCGATCCATTTCACGTTCATCGTGCCGTAATATCCGGGCACGACCAGACGGACAGGGCCACCGTGGACCGCTGGGATAGGCTCGCCGTTCATCTCGATGGCCAAGATCGCGTTGTCTCGGACGTAGGGGTCGGTCCACGGGAGGCTGTGTTCGAAGTCGGGCTTGGTCCCTGATGGCAAGTCACGACCGTTTGCGGTGAGGTACTTCGCGGCTTGTTCGTACACCTCGACCTTGAAATACTCGAGGACATCCTTGAGTTTGGGGCCTTTCCAAACGGTTTGCCCCATGCCCCCATGTTTCCACTGGGTTCCCGAGGTTTTCTTGGCGTATTTGGCGTAAAAGCTTCGCCCGTTGCCGGAGCACTGCAAGACCATGGTCACTTCCTGCTGGGGAAGCTTCTTGAGCTCCGTGGCCTCAAAGCGTGCGGGCCGGCGTACGAGCCCGACAATCTCGATGATCCAGCCGGCAAGGGGAAGCGCCTCGAGCGTCTTACCTCCAGCTAGAACCTGGTTGTTTCGAACGAAGAAAAGTTCTTTAGGGGTGATTTTATGCTCACGCAGCAGTGGGAGGGGTGTTTCGAGGACGCCTGTGCGGGTGTTGTGGACCAGGAGCCTTGGGTCCTTGCCGATGACGACCTCACTCGCTTTTGGTGCCGTTTGGGCCTGGGCTCGCAGAACGCTAGGGAAAAACCCAAGCATTGCTGCGGCGGCGCCCGTCCGCATAAGGAACTGCCGGCGGTCTAAAACATGACGTGTATTTTCCTGTTTCATAGTGCGCACCTCCGAAATCTGCTTTGGTTCACCTTTTATACCTTCGAGGTTCCACCGGGACAAGTGTCCCAAGACACAGTGTGCCGTTGGCCGCCTGCCCCCTCTTTTTCTGGTCAAGAAAAATGCGCTGGCCAGATAGACCAGCGCACGCCCGTATCGCCCGCTTCTAGGCGACGTAGGGAAGGCGTTCGGCCAGGATGACCGCGAGGGCGAGGGAGAGGAACTTGACCTCCTCGGGATCGGCGCGGCTGGTGAGGACCAAGGGAGCTTTGGCGCCCATGATGATGCCGGCGCCCCGGACGCGGGCAAAGTAGATGAGGCTCTTATAAAAAACGTTCCCGACATCGATGTTGTCGACGATCAAAATGTCCGCCTTGCCAGCGACCGGGCTTTGGATGCCTTTGATACGCGCCGCCTCGAGGCTCACCGCGTTGTCGAGGGCGAGCGGGCCGTCGATGGTCGCCCCTTTGATCTGACCGCGGTCGGCCATCTTGGCGATGATCGCATCCTCGACCGCGGTCTCCATCTCGGGGTTGACCACTTCGACCGCGGCGAGGAGGGCGACTTTGGGCCTCGGGATGCCGAGGGCGTGGGCCAGGGTCACCGCGTTTTCGACGATCTGGATCTTGGCCTTGAGGTCGGGGTTGATGTTCATCGCTCCGTCGGACATGAAAAAGAGCCTTTCGTACCCCTTACTCTCAAAGACCAGAACGTGCGAGAGCAGCTTGCCCGTGCGCAGCCCCCACTCCTTATTGAGCGCCGCCCGGAGAAAGTCGGAAGAGTGGACGAGCCCTTTCATGAGGATGTCGGCCTCGCCGGAGGCCACCGCTTTGGTGGCCAGGACCGTGGCCTCGACCGGGTCGCGCGCCGGGTGGACCTCGAGGTTGTCCGCTTGTATGCCGAGCTCGGTGGCGATCTTGCGGATGCGCTCGGGGTTGCCAAAGAGTATGGGTTGGATAAGGCCCTCGATCCGGGCTTCGTTGACGGCCTCGATAACGTGAGCCTCGCTTGCGGCGGCAACCGCCACCTTTTTCGGCCCCTTGATCTGGGCGATCAACCTTGCCAGGTCGAGCAGGGCGTTCATGCTGCGAATGGGTTCGATTTCCTTAAACTCCAGATGCATACCTTCGCACCTCCTCGAGGCCCGTGAGTACCCGTGCCGCGCCCGAGGCCAGGGCCTCGGCCTCGAACTCTCCGGGCATGACCACCAGCGGCGCCATCCATTCGATGCGCTCGCGAACGCGGGTCACGACGTACCGAAAGCGCGCGGCGCTGCCGGTGAGGAAAAAGGCATCGGGCCGGGCGTGAACCGCGAAAGCGGCGAGATTCTTGGCGATCTGCAGGGCATAGGCCTCCACCACGCGCCGGGTCTCCGGGTCGGCGAGATTCTCCTCGACGGTCTTGAGGTTGTCGGTGCCTAAAAGCCCTAAAAACCCCGAACGGTAGGCGAGGAGATGGCGGGCGGCTTCGATGCCGCGGGCCTGGATGAGCGAGAGAACCCCGTGGAGCGGCACCGTGCCGGCGCGATTGGCGCTAAAGGGGCCCTCTCCCAGCAGGGCATCGGTCGCGTCGGCCATGCGTCCGTGCAAAAAGAGCGCCACGCTGCTGCCTCCGCCGAGGTGGGCGCCGATGAGCACGCTCGACTCCAGCGGTTTCCCGAGCTCCTTGGCCACCTTGCGGGCCACGTAGCGGAGGTTCAGCGCGTGGACCCGGCTTTGGCGCTCAAGGCCCGGCACCCCGGAGACGCGAGCTTCGGGGAGCATTTCCGACACCGTCGGGGGGTCCACCACGTAGGCCGGGACCGAATGCGCCCTGGCCGCCTCGAGGGCCAGCGGGGCACCGAGATTGGCGGGGTGATAGCCGTAGGGGCTTTTGAGCGAGGTTCTGGCCAGAACCTCGTCCACGAGGTAGACCCCGGCGGTCACCGGTCCGATCAGCCCGCCCCGGGCAGCGATGGCGGAAAACGGCGCCCAGGCCCGGGCCTGGGCCAGCACCAGGGGCAGGCGCGATTCGAAGTCTTCAAGCGGCGTTTCGCCTGGGCGGGATGGTTTCTCGACGCGCTCCAGCACCTCGACCCGGCCTTCGCGGACCTCGGCGAGGGCCAGTTTGGTCGAGGTCGAGCCAGGGTTAATCACGAAAACGCGCACGATTCCAGCATACACACCGCCCCTCACCAAGAGTTTAGAATGCAACGCTAAACTTATATGCGGAGGTGATTATGAGGCCAAAGTTAAGGCTGTTCCTCGGTGCGCTTGCCCTGGTCGGCGCGGTTGCCGTGGCCCAGGGCTTCGACGCTTCCCGGGCGCTTTTGGAAAACGAAAAAAATACCATAGAAATCGTCCAGCGGGATGCCCCGGGGGTGGTCTACGTCGCGGTGAGGAGTGCCGCGCGGGTGGTCCGCCCTCAGCTGCCGCCGGGTTTTGAAGATTTTGCACCGTTTTTTGAACCCTACGTGGTCCCGCCCCGCCAGGGTACGGGCTCGGGTTTCGTCATCGACCGCGAGGGCTACGTGCTCACCAACTACCACGTGGTCAAGGACGCCGACCAGATCGAGATTCGCTTCCAGGGGGATCCCAAGGCCTATTCGGCGAAGCTGGTCGGGGCCGTTCCCCCTATGGACATCGCCCTGCTCAAGGTGCAGGCCCCCAAAGACAAGCTCTCGCCCCTCGTTCTCGGCGACTCCGACCAGGTGAGGGTGGGGCAAAAGGCCATCGCCATCGGCAACCCCTTCGGGCTGGAGTTCACCGTGACCGAGGGGATCGTCTCCGCGATCCGCCGGAACCCCGGGGTTGAAACCAGTTTGGTGCCTTACCTGATCCAGACCGACGCCGCGATCAACCCCGGCAACTCCGGCGGGCCGCTCCTCAACTCGAGCGGCGAGGTCATCGGCATCAACGCGGCGATTCTGACCCCGAGCGGCCAGATGGGGGCGCCGCAGTTCGCCGGGATCGGCTTTGCCATTCCCATCAACCTGGCCAAGGACTACTTGCCCCAGATGAAATCGGGCAAGATCCTGAGCGCGGATGAGATCATCAAGTCGCGGCCCCGTCTCGGCGTGACCGTGTTGCCGGTGAGCGCCTACCCGGAAAAGATCCGCCAGCGCTTTAAGCTGCCGGACCAGGGCCTGGTGATCCAGGAGGTGCAAAAGGGAAGCCCGGCCGAGAAGGCGGGTCTCCAGGGGGCGACGGACCACATCTACCTCTACGCGCCAAACGGTGACGTGGTGGATCTCGGTGTCGGTGGCGACGTGATCGTCGAGGCCGACGGAGAGCCCATCGCCTCGATCAATGACCTGCGTGCGGTCCTCTTCAAGAAAAAGGCCGGTGACGCCGTGACCTTGAAGGTGGTCCGCGAGGGGAAGACGCGAACGGTCGAGGTCTTCATCTCGGTGGTGAAGTAGCTTTTCGCAGGCCCCTCGATTCGGCACGCGGTCTGATATAACTGGGCTTGGCCATGGCCCGGAACTGGGATGAACACTATCAAACCTGCGCGCCGCCGAGCTATCCCGCCTTCGTGGTGCGAACCTACGGCAGCCTTCTCCCCGAGGGGGTGGTGCTGGACCTCGCGGGGGGCGCGGGGCGGAACGCGTTTTTCCTGGCTGCACTCGGTCACCGGGTGCTGCTTTTGGAGCAGAGCGAGGTCGCTCTCGCCATGGTGCGTGACGAGGTCGCGCGCCGGGGGCTGCCGGTGCATCCCATCCGCGCAGACCTCGAGGACCCCGGCCTGGCTTTGCCGCCGGGGCCGTTCGCCGGTGTGGTGATGAGCTATTTTGTCCACCGCCCGCTGCTTCGGCACTTTGCCCGGCTGCTGGTTCCGGGCGGGCTCGTGCTCCTCGAGGGCTTCGACCGCCACGAGGCGATCCGGCGGGGTCGGGGAGAAAGTCCCAGGTACTGGGAGCCCTGGGAGCTTTTGCACCCGCCTGAAGGCCTTTCCCTCTACGCGTTCGGCGAAGGGCGGTGGGGGTTTGCTCACCGGACCTTCGCGGTGTGGCGTAAACTCGGCCCGTGAAGATCGGCGTGTCCTTTACCCAGCCCTGGGCCAGGCTCGTGGCCTGGGCGGCGTGGCCGTTGGGCCTCGAGGTCGAGCTCGTGCCTCCAGACAGCCCGTCTCGCGGCTTCGATCGCATGATCCGTTTCGCCGCCAGCGAGTTCGAAGACGCCGAGGGCGCGTTTCCGGGGCGGCGGGTGCTGGAGGCGGCGGGGGATTTGCTCGTGCAAAAGCGGCTCTTCCGGGCGATCGGTCTTATGACTCCGGGGTTTGGCCGGGTCGCGAGTCCCGCCGAGCTCGAGGCCATGCAGATGGTGCACGGCCCGGAAGGCTGGCTCCGGGCCAGGGACGGTTCGCGGGCGCTCTGGGTTTCGGGCCGGGATTTCACCGTGCCCGAAGGGCAGTGGGTGTTTGAACGCGCCCTTCCGGACGGTACCGAGCTCCTCCTGATCGCGGTTCGAAGTCGTGATGGGTTTTGGCTCTATCCCCCGGCCGGCCGGGTGGGGGCGGGCTGGGTCGCGCCCTGGACGCTCGGCGAATCGCTCCTTGTGGAGATCGCCGAGGGGCTTTGGCGCCTGGTGCAGGCGCTCGACCACGAGGGGGTGATCGAGGTTCGCGCCCGCATGGATGAAGGCCGGGTCGCGTTTTTGGACTTCACCCCCTATCCCACCGCCCGCGGCCTCTATACCCTGCGGAGCCTTTCCCACGCCGAGGCACACCTCCGCGTCGCCCTCGGCTGGCCGGTGGTCGAGCCGGAGTTCACCGGTCCGGCGGCGGTGGTGCCCCTCAAAAGCCTGAAAGCGGCGCTGGCGCACCCCTGGCTCAAACCCTTCGTCCTCGATCGTCCCTACGCCGTGCTCTGGGCCGACGACGAGCGGACGCTCCGCCAGCGTCTCGAGCTGCTCCAACCGCGTTAGCTCAAGGCCAAGGCGGGGTATTTTAGCCGTCTTCCAGGGCCTCCCAGAGCTCGAGCACGACCGCGTGCGCCAGATTCAATCCCCTTGAGGTCGGGCGGAGCCTTGGTGGGTCGTAGATGACGAGCCCCCGTTGTTCGAGGGCCGCGATCGCGCCCGCGAGCCGCTCGCGGATCGTCTGGCCGCTTCTCGCCTCAAGCGCCCCAAGGTCCACGCCTTCCCGGGTCCGCAGGCCCATCATGATCGCCTCGCGCAGGTGTTCGCCCCGGGTTACCGGTTCCAGGTCTGCGCTTTCACCGGCGAGCCAGCGGGGGAGGGGCGGATTCCGCCAACGCTGGGCGTAGAGGCCGGGGTCTTCGCTCGTTGGCGGGAGGTGTCCGGTGGCCGCGGGTCCGAGCCCGCCCCAAAAGCCCATGCGCCAGTAGACCAGGTTGTGCCTGGCCGCCTCGCCGGGCCGGGCGAAGTTCGAGACCTCGTAGCGCACCAGCCCCGCCTCGCCCAGAATCTCTTCTGCGAGCTCAAGCGCGTGTCCTTCCGCTTCCGGATCGGGGTGGAGGCCCTCGAGGGCATAGCGGGTTCCCGGTTCCACGATCAGGGTGTAGGCGGAGACGTGGCCGACGCCGAGCGCCGTCGCCTCGAGGAGGTCCCGGCGAACGTCCTGGCCGGGAAGACCGAGGATCAGGTCGATCGAGACCCGAAAACCGGCCCGCTGCGCTTCCTCGATCGCCCGGTAGGCGCCCCGAGCCCGGTGGGCCCGCCCCAGGGCTTTCAAGACCCCGTCGTCGAAGCTCTGCACCCCGATTGAAAGCCGCGTCACCCCGAGCGTTTTGAGGAGCTCTAACCGCGCCGGGTTGAGGGTTCCGGGGTTGGCCTCGAGCGTCACCTCGCCGCCGGGGACGACTCGCCAGGGCAGGGTGAAGAGCCGGATCAGCTCCGCCTCGCGTAAGAAGCTCGGGGTGCCGCCGCCGAAATAGAGGGTTTCGAGCGGCCTGGGAAATCGCCGGTAGAGCATCTCGGCTTCCTGGGCCAGCCGC
>WIAM01000112.1 GCA_015519965.1 Thermaceae bacterium | reverse complement strand
GGCGCTGGCCTCGAGGACACTGGCGTCGCTGGGAACGACGGGCCCGGGACTCGAGAGCGTTTCCGCGGTGGAAAAAGCCGGTGATGGGGCGACCACGTTCTGGGTTTGAATCGAGTAGGTGAGGGCGGTGGGGGAGATGTCCTGGGTGGCGTAGACCGGAATGACCGCCACTCGCTCGCCGCTTTGCAGACCCGGGAGCGTGACCGTGAGCGTGTCGCCGACGAAGTCGCTCGGCCCGTAAACGGTGAGGCTTCCGCTGGCTGCGGCCTGGAAGACGGCGGTGACGTTTCTGTCTGTGTCCATGGTGAGGGTGCAGGGGCTGCTGCCCTTGCAGTCGCCCTGCCAGCCGAGGAAGGTCGAGCCCGAGGCCGGGCTGGCGCTGAGCGTCACCTGGTCGCCCTGGTCATAGCTTTGCGTGAAGTCTTGGCTCTTGGCGATGCCTGGTGGCGTAACCGTGACCTGGCCTTGGCCACTGCCCGTGAAAGTCACGGAAAGGGTCATCTGCGGTGTGGTTGGGAGCTCGCAGGCCGAGAGCGCCCCCAATAAGAGCAGGCCGGCCAGTACGCCAAAGAGTTTCCACCTCATGCAATACCACCTCCGATACCCCAAAGCCTAGGGGTAAATGGCGCTGGGAATGTCCCCGTACCCGGCGGACGGGTTGCCGGCGCCGCTCGCTGCTCGTGAATGACACTCGCTTGCATTTGCATGCAAGCTTAGCAACAATGGCCTTAACGCAGCCTTAACGAGGGTGAACGGGGACGAGGGCATGCGCCTGGAAATGCTCGGTGGGCTCAAATTCAAAGGGGCAACGTTCAGGCGCCCCAAGCCCTTACTCTTGCTCGGGTATTTGGCCCTCGAGGGCCCAAAGCCCCGCCGTTACCTGGCCGAGCTCTTCTGGCCGGAAGCCAAAAATCCCCCCGGGAGCCTGTCGGTGGCCCTGACGCAGATCAAAAAGGCCGTTCCCGGGGTGCTCCTCGTTGACGAGTCGGCAGTCGAGGCCCGACTCGACACCGATGTGGCCGTGCTCAAGGCCGCGGTTGAGTCGAGGGCATGGGCGGAAGTGGATGCCCTCTACCGGGGTCCGTTCCTCCAGGGGCTCGATCTCGCCCTCGGGCCCGAGCTCGAGGAGTGGGTCTACACCTGGCGCGAGCGCATCGAGGGCTGGGTGAGTGAGGCCCGGCTGGCCCTCGGCGAGGCGGCGCTTGAAAGGGGCGATCTCGAGTCCGCTCGCCGCTTTGCCGAGGCGGCGCTCCGGGCTGGCGAGCCGATCGAGGACTCCCTCGGGGTCAGGCTGCTCTTGCTGCTCACGGCTTCTGGCAGCCCACTGGCCCGTTCGCTCGCCCGCTCGCTCGGCCTTCCCCGAAGCGTTCCCTGCCGGCTGCCTCAACCGGCGACGCGGTTCATCGGACGCCAGAGCCTGCTCGATTCGATCGAAGCCCGGTTGCTGAACCCCGCCACTCGCCTGGTCAGCTTGGTCGGTATGGGCGGGGTTGGGAAGTCCCGCAGCGCCCTCGAACTCGCCCACCGCCTGTGCCAGCGCGGTTGTTTCGTTGGCGGTGTCTACTGGGTCGATCTCGAGGGTGTCGAACCCGATGCCCTGGCGGAAGCGATCCTCTCCGCCCTGGCCGGGCGCTCGGGGTTGGCTGGTTCTGCCTGGGAACGGCTCGCGGGAACGCTGGCGGATCGCTACGTGCTGCTGGTCCTTGACAACTTTGAACCCCTGATCGAGGCGGCGCCGCGGCTTTCCTGGCTCCTCGCCCGTTTCCCGGGCCTCAAGATCCTGGTGACCAGCCGGGAGCGACTCGGCCTCAAGGAGGAGTGGGTCATTCGCCTTGGCGGGCTCGATACCCGCCCGGAAAAGGCGGGGGCGTTTTCGGAGGCCGAGATGCTCTTCCTCGAGCGGGCCCGACAGCTGAACGATCGCTTCACGCTCCGCGAATGGGACCGGCCGGTCCTGGCTCGTATCTGCGAGCTGGTCGAGGGCCTGCCGCTGGGGCTTGAGCTCGCCGCCGGGTGGACCGAACACGACCGGCTGGAAGGGATCGCCGCGGCGATTGAGCGGGGCGCGGGTTACGCGTCGGCTCCATGGAAGAACGTTCCCGAGCGCCACCGAACCCTGAGAGCCATGCTGGAGCAAAGCATGGCCCTGCTCGAACCGGAGCAAAGGCGAGCGTTCCTCAAGCTCTCGGTCTTTGTCGGGGTTTTCCGCGCCGAGGCGGCGGTGGCCGTTTTGGGCATGAGTGCTTCCGGTTTGGGCGGGCTCGTTCAAAAGTCGCTCCTCGAACAGCCCGCGCCAGGACGATACCGGATGCACTCGCTCTTGCAAGGGTTTGCTCTGCGCAAGCTCTCCGAATACGGCGATTTAGCGCAAAAGGCCAGGGACGCCCATGCCAGGTACTACCTCAGCTGGCTGCAGGAGAAAACCCTCGGGAAAGAAATGCTCCGGGAGATGCGCGAGGCTCTCGCGAACCTCCGGGCGGCATGGCGATGGGCGGTGGCCCGGGGCTGGGACGAGGCGCTCGCGGAAGCGTCGGAGACCCTCAAGTTCTTCTTCGACGCCGAGGGTCGTTTTGAAGAAGGGCTTTTCTGGATGGAAAAAGCGCTTTCGAAAATGAGCGACTCGCGGGCTCGTGGCCACGTGCAAACCGTCCAGGGGTGGTTTTTGGCCCGGGTCGGACGTCTCGAAGAGGCGAGGGAGGTCTCCGAAGCCGCCAGGAGCGTACTGGAGCGGCTGGGGGATGTGGCAGGGGTGCAGAAAGCCCTGAATAACCTCGGGCTCCAGGCCTACCGCGCAGGCGATTACACCGCCGCGGCGCGTGCTTGGGAGGCGGCGCTCGAGGTGGCCCGGGCGCGGGGCGACCGGCGGGCCATGGGCCGCCTTTTACACAATCTCGCGCTCGCAGCCTATCCCCTCGGCGACTACGAGCGGGCCGAGCGTTACTTCCTTGAGGCTCTGGCCCGAGACCGGGAGGCAGGTTACGTGGCGGGGGAGGCCAACACGCTCAATAACCTGGGCAACCTGCACCGTCTTCGGGGGGGGCTCGAGGCGGCCCGGCGCGTGCTCGAGACCGGTCTGCAGCTGGCCCGGGCCCACGATCTTCGCCAGATCGAGCCCTACCTCCTCTACAACCTGGGCCAGGTGGCCCTGGATCAGGGGGACGTCGGCGAAGCCCGCGCCCGTTTTGAGGCGGCCCTGCGTTTGGTCCGGCAAACCGGCGAGCGGGTCCTCGAGGGGAGCGCGTTGCTCAACCTCGGCGCGGCGCTCTTGCGTCTGGGCTTTCTTGAGGTCGCCGAGCGCCACATCCGCTCCGGTCTGCATGTGGTGTGGACGGTCCAGGATATTCCCGAGGTCTTGCGCGGGCTCGTGGTCTTTTCCGAGCTGATGCTGGCCAAAGATCGCCAGGAAACGGCCGCCCGGGTGCTCTCGGTGGTCCGGCGGCACCCGGCGGCGCGGGCGCATAACCGGGAGCGGGCCGAGGCCCTCTGGCAGCGCATTCGCGGGCGCGGGCACGGTGAGTCGGCGCCGCCATCGCTCGAGGCGGTGCTGACCGAGTTGGGCATTATCCGCCCTGCTCTCGGTTATGCCCTGGATCCGGGTTGAACGGGCTCCGAGGGATGTCGACGCCGCCGTCGCGGCACGGGGCGTTCAAGTGGCTCGGGTTCGACCCGGACGGGAAAGGATGACCGAGCCCAAAAGCGCGAGCGCCGCCGAGAGCCAAAGCAGCGCACGGGCGCCGAGCGCGCCTTCCCCGAGCCCGAACACCCCGGCGCCGACGAGTTGTCCCAGATTGGCGAGGGACCAAAGCCCGGCGAACACGCGCCCGAGGACGGCGGCCTCGAGGGTTTTCTGCAGGTGGCTGTCGATGGCCACCGACCCCAGCGTGTTGGCCGCGCCTTTGGCGAAGCCGGCGCCGAGGAAGGCCGGGAGGGCGGTGAATGCGGCGAGCACGGCGTCGCCGGCGGCGTGGGCCAGGTAAGCGAGGCGGGCCCACCCGAGCGGCCGCTCGAGTTCCCGGGCGGTGAGCAAGAGGCCCGCCACCAGACTGCCCCACCCCAGGGACGAGAGGATAAAGCCGTAGCTCTGCCCGCCTTTTGCGAGCCTCGGCAGCGCCGCGTTGACGATTCCGCCTCCGAGGCTGAGGAAGAGCATCGCCGTAGCGATGTGGATGAGCCCGGGCTGCAAAAGGAGCGTCCACCACCTGAGGCCCTCGCCACCTTGCGCTTGTTGTCTGCCCGAACGAAAGCCGACCCCAAGCCCGAGGCTGATGGCTGCCAGGATGCCGGCGGCGATGAGGCCGGCGAAGACGCCTTTTTGCTCAATGAGGAGGCCGGCGCCGGCTGGGGCCAGGGCGAAGATGACGCTCGAGCCCACGCTCCAGGCGGCGTTGGCCCTCGAGATCCGCCCAGGCGCGAGCAAAAGGGGAATGATGGCCGGCACCAGGTTGAAGACGAACACGTCGGCGAGAGCGAACATCGCCCCTACGGCCACGCCCAGGGGCAGGGTTTTGTGGGTGGCGGTGAGAACGATCGCGACGAGTGGAAAGAGTGGAATCGCCGCCAAAAGCCGGCCGCGGTCCGCGCGGTCGAGGACGGGGGCCAGGACCGGCGCCGCGAGGAGCTGCACCCCGTTGTATAGCACGAAGTACGCCGAGACCCACTGGCTGCCTCCCGAGCGCTCGAGCCACGAGATCACCGAGATGAAGGCGAACCACGAACCGAGTTCGTACGTCCAGGCGATTGCGAGTAGTCGCAACACGGCCATTGATCAGCCTAAGGCACGCGGACCCCAGCATCGGTGCAGCAAAGAGTTGTCACGTGTAAACTAAGGACATGCCCGCGAGCTTTGAAAAGGTCGAGACCACACCGACACCTGGTCCGGGGCCAGGCGATTGGAGGGCGATGCCGCCCCGCTACCTCTACCTCGACATGAACGCCTACTTCGCCTCGGTCGAACAGCAGCTTTGCCCCGAGCTTCGGGGCCGGCCGGTGTGCGTGGTTCCGGTTGAGGCGGAGACGACGGTATGCATCGCCGCCAGCTACGAGGCGCGCCGCTACGGCGTGAAGACGGGAACACCGGTCTACGAGGCGCGACGACGCGCGCCCGGACTGGTCGTGGTTCGAGCTAGGCCGCGGGTGTACGTCGAGGTCCATCGCCAGATCCTGGCAGCGGTGGAACGGGTGCTGCCCGTCGAGGCGGTGCGTTCGATCGACGAGATGCGTTTCGTGCTCATGAAAAACGAAGCTCCGCGAGCCGTGGAGCTCGCGAAGGCGCTCAAAGAGAGCATCCGCCAAAACGTGGGGGACGCCCTCAAGGCCTCGGTCGGGATCGGGCCGAACCGCTTTTTGGCCAAGGTGGCGACCGAGCTGGAAAAACCCGACGGCTTGGTGGTCCTTGGCGGGGGCAATTTTCCCCAGGCGCTTTGGAAGCTTGAGCTCAGGGACCTGCCGGGCATCGGCAGGCGTATGGAGGCCCGGCTCCATCGGCTGGGCATCTACACCGTGCGGCAGCTGACCGAGGCGCCCCGGGAGCTTTTGCGCCGGGCCTGGGGTGGCGTTTTGGGGGAGCGGATGTACGCCAACCTGCGAGGGGTCGACCTGCCCGAGATCCCGACCAAACGCCGGTCGTTTTCGCAATCCCACGTCTTGCCGCCCGAGCTGAGAAGGCCTGAAAAAGCCAGGGCGGTGGCGGCGAGGTTGGTGGTCAAGGCGGCGGCGCGGATGCGCAAGGCGGGGTATGCGGCCGGTTCGATGACGCTCGCGCTGCGTTTCCTGAGCGGTGACGACCACCATGGCTTCGTGCTGCTTGCCCCAACCCAGGCCACGCGCACGTTGCTCAAGGCCCTGGATCGGCTCTGGCCGCACGGGCGATGCCGGGAGGCGCTCAAGGTCGCGGTGGTCCTCGGCCACCTGGTCGAGCATCCCGGCCTTCCCCTTTTCCCCGAGGACCGCAAGAATCACTTGCTGGCCCTGGCCGTGGACCGCGTCAACGCGCGCTTCGGGCCGGATACGGTGTACTACGGCGGTATGGCCGGCGTTCGGGACGCCGGAGAGTACCGCATCGCTTTTGATAAGATCCCCGATTTCAGCGTTTGAGGCGGCGCCTGGGGTCACCGAGGTGGCCGACGACGTAGCCCTGGATCCGGACGGCCTCGAGGGGCAGGCGAATCGGAGGGTAGACGGGGTTTTCCGAGCGCAACACGGCGGTATCCCCTTCGTGGAAAAAGCGCTTTAAGGTGGCGGTGTTTTCTTCGGGCAGGAGGGCAACGACGATGGTTCCCACCTCCGGGGTGCCGGAAAAAGGGCGGACCACGACGTAGTCGCCGGGAAAGATGCCGACCCCGACCATCGAGTCGCCGGTGACCCGGAGGAGGAAGTCGCCGGGCTCGACCGGCAGGAGGTCGGTGAGGCGCTCGGCGTAGGCTTCCACCTGCTCTTCAGCCAGCGTGGGGGTACCGGCGGCGATTTCGCCGACCACCGGCAAAACGCCGAGCCGCAAGGCGGCGCGGCCCTCGAGGGTGAGCTCGACCAGCGTTCCGTGCCGGGGCCGGCTGGTCAGCCGAACGAACCCCTTGCTCGCCAGGGCCCGCAGGTGGCCGCGGATGCCCTGGCGGCTCATGCCCAGGCGGGCGGCGAGTTCGGCGGCCCACACAGGGCCGTTCGATCGGCCAATGGCCTGGAGCACCCGTCGCTGACCTGGGGGCAAGTCCCTTGTCACATGACAAGTATTGCAAACCCTGGCCCGGGGGGCAAGGGCTGGCGTACCATCGGGGCATGGACGCACGCGAGGTGAAAAACGACTTTCCCATTTTTGATGCGCATCCCGACCTGGTGTTTTTGGACTCGGCCGCGAGCAGCCAAAAACCCCGGTCGGTCCTTTTGGCCATGACCCGCTTCTACGAGACCAGCTACGCCAACGTGCACCGGGGCAGCTACCCCCTCTCCGATGCTGCCACCGACGCCTACGAGAAGGCGAGGGAGAAGGCGGCGGCCTTCATCGGGGCTGCCCGCCCGGAAGAGGTGATCTTCGTCCGCAACACCACTGAAGCCCTCAACCTGGTCGCCCATTCTGTAGCCGAGGCCTTCCTGAACGAGGGTGACCTCATCGTGGTGAGCGAGATGGAGCACCACGCCAACCTCGTGCCCTGGCAAAGGGCGGCTGCGTGGCGCGGAGCGCGAATCGAGGCGATTCCCATCACCGACGAGGGTCGGCTCGACCTCGAGGCCGCCAAGAGTCTCATCGAACAGGGCCCGAGGGTGCTCGCGATCACCCAGATGTCGAACGTTTTGGGCACGGTCAACCCGGTGCGAACCCTCGCCGAGTGGGCCAAGGCCAAAGGGGCGCTGGTGGTCGTCGACGGGGCTCAAGGCGCGCCCCACATCCCCACCAAGGTGGCGGACCTGGGGGCCGATTTCTACGCTTTCTCCGGCCATAAGATGCTCGGTCCCACCGGGGCCGGGGTGCTCTGGGGGCGACATGAGCTCCTCGCCGAGCTGCCGCCTTTCCTTACCGGTGGAGGTATGATTCAGCGGGTCCGCATCGACCGCTCGACCTACGACGCCCCGCCGGCGCGGTTCGAGGCGGGGACGCCGCCCTTTGCCGAGGCGGTGGGGCTCGCCGCGGCGATCGACTACCTCGAGCGCCTGGGCATGGAGGCGGTCTGGGCCCACGACCGGATGCTGGTCGAATATGCCCTTGAGAGCCTCGCCCAGGTGCCCGATCTCAAAATCTTTGGCCCGAGGGGCGAAGACCGGGGCGGCGTGGTGAGCTTTGTTTTTCCCGGCCTCCACGCCCACGACCTGGCCACTTTCCTGGGACAGGCCGGGGTCGCGGTACGCTCAGGGCACCACTGCGCCCAGCCGCTCCACCGCCGGCTCGGGGTGAGTTCGACCGCCCGCGCCAGCTTTTACATCTACAACACCCGCGAAGACGTCGACCGGCTGGTGGAGGCGCTTTTGAAGGCCCGCGAATTCTTCAAAGACTGGCTGTGACCCCCGGCCCACATTTCCCAGAAGGGCCGGGCATACAATGGGTGAGCAATGGCCTTCCTCGAAGAGCTTTACAAGGAAATCATCCTGACCCACTATAAGAGCCCGAAAAACCGGGGCGTGCTCGCCGACGCCACGGTGAGCTCGGGCGGCCACAACCCTTCCTGCGGCGATCAGGTCGAGCTTTTTTTGAAACTGGACGGCGATCGGGTCGTCGAGGCCAGTTTCGACGGTGACGGGTGCGCCATCAGCCAGGCCTCGGCAAGCCTTTTGACCGAGGCCGTCAAGGGCAAGACGGTCGAGGAAGCCCTGGCCTTGGCGAAGAAGTTTCGGGCCATGGTGGTTGAGGGCAAGACCCCGGATCCCGAACTCGGGGATCTTGCGGCGCTCTCCGGCGTGGCCCAGCTGCCCTCGAGGGTCAAGTGCGCCACGCTCGCCTGGAATGCCCTCGAGGAAGCGCTGAAGGGATCGAAGTGAAGGCGTTCGAGGCGAGCCGGGTCACGCCGCTCTTGGCCACGGACCGCGACCTCATGGAACGCTGGAAGAAGGCCGCGGCCGAGGAGAAGCTGATCGCGCGGAGCAAAGACGGGAAGAACTGGGTGATCGTTTTGGACGAGGCGCTTGTGAAGACCCTCGTGGCGCGAGGGCTTTCCGCGGTGGAGTGGGGGGAAGCCTGATGCGCTGGCCGGTGATCTTCCTGCACGCCTTTCCGTTCTCTTCGGCCATGTGGCGGCCGCAGCTTTTGGCGCTCGAGGGGCGCTATCCCGTGCACGCCCTGGACTTCCCCGGTTTTGGCAAGACACCGGCCGGGCCCGAGCACCTTTCGGACTTCGCCGATCACGCCGTTCGTTTTCTCGACGGGTTAGGGGCAAAAAAGGCCGTTTTCGTCGGGCTCAGCATGGGCGGCTACGTGGCCTTCCGGATCTTTGACCGCTTTCCCGAACGCGTCGCCGGCTTGGTCCTCGCCGATACCCGGGCCGGCGCCGACGACGACGGGGCCCGGGCGCGGCGGCACTCGCAAGCCGCCGAAGTTCGGGCCCAGGGTCCCTCGGCGCTGCTCCCCGGCTTTTTGACAGCGGCCCTTTCGCCCGTGACCCGGTCCGAGAACCCGACGCTGGTGAGGGAAGTCGAGGCCATGATCCTAGAGGCGAGGTCCGAGGGTGTCGCGAACGCCCTGCTGGCCATGGCCGAACGGCCGGATTCCACCGACCTCTTGGCCAGGATGGACTTCCCGGTCCTTTTGCTTTTTGGCGAGCAGGACGCCCTGACCCCGCCTACCGAAGGCCTGCGAATGCTGAAGCGTTTGCCCAACGGACGCATGCTGGTGATT
>WIAM01000111.1 GCA_015519965.1 Thermaceae bacterium | reverse complement strand
GCCTCGATGCGCACCAAAACTTCCCCCGCTCCCGGTTCGGGGATGGGAAGCGTTTCGAGCCGCATCACCTCCGGCCCGCCCGTCTCGTACACTCGGATGGCTTTCATGTCCAAAGTCTAGGCCCAAAGCCCGCCGCGGCGTTGGGTGGAAAGGCAAAAGCCGGCCGCCATCTCCGCGGCGGCGGCCAGTTTCAAGGAGAGCTCCTCGGGCACCGGAACCAGCTTTGACGCTGGCACGACCTGGTATTCGGCATAGGCGCCCTGGACGTTGGCGTAGGCCACCCTCTCTCCGACACCGACCCCGATCACCCCCGGACCTACGGCTTCGACCACGCCCGCGGCTTCTTCGCCCAGGATAAAGGGCAGGGGTACGGGGTAGAGGCCGCGGCGTTTGTAGGTGTCGATGTAGTTGACCCCGATGGCCTCGATGCGCACCAAAACTTCCCCCGCTCCCGGTTCGGGGATGGGAAGCGTTTCGAGCCGCATCACCTCCGGCCCGCCCGTCTCGTACACTCGGATGGCTTTCATGTCCAAAGTCTAGGCCCAAAGCCCGCCGCGGCGTTGGGTGGAAAGGCAAAAGCCCGCCGCCATCTCCGCGGCGGCGGATTGAAAAACTTGAAGGGGTTGAGTTGGGATCTCTTTCGGGTCATGTGGTCGATCGACGCTCAAATCTCCATGGTTCGTCCCGAATCGGGGTGCTTGGCGCAGGGCCTTGGCCGAAGGGGGCTTGGGAAAACGCAAACGGCTGCCTGGCTTGCGTCGGTATGTTGAAAGCTCGTCTTAGCTGGGCGGGCAGAAGGCGGTGTGGGTTTCGTGGGAGACGAAATAGGCGTGGAGGTCGTAGTGAGGGATCTCATAGCCTTCGTGGCCCTGAGAGCCGAACTCGATATCCAGGTGGTCGATGGCGTAGTCCTGGGCAGGGTGCAGCACGTCGGTCCACGATTTGCCCGAGTTAAAATCTTCCTGCGAGATCATGACCTCCACGAAGACCAGCCGGCCATCCTTGACGCCGTAAATAGGTCCAAATGGCATATCGTCAGGGTTTGCCCAGTGTTCGCCCATCCCCGGGACGCAGGGACTGAGCTGGACGCTGCCCGCGGGCAGCCCGCTTTCGTCGCTGTGGGCGGTTGCGCCAAGGGCCAGGAGTGCGAATGCAAATGCGAATACGAACGAATGGAATCGGGTCATTTTCGGTGCCTCCTTTTTGCAATTCAGAGCTTCAAGCTAGCACGATGCCGGGTGAAGAAAGGGGAGCGAGGTTCCATTCCCCAAAACGTATGATTCACTCATGAAATCTTTTGCCGGTGTTTTCGTGTTTCCGGAAGAAGCGGCGGTTTCCGAAGGCTACCTGGTGGTTGAGGACGGGCGGATCGTCGATTTTGCCCGGCGGCCCCCGAAGGCGGGTGAGGTGATCCCGCTCTCCGGTTTCGTGGTTCCCGGCCTGATCGACGCCCACGTGCATCTGTCCTTTTCCGGCGGGGTGGACCCGGCGGCTGAGCTGAACGCCGAACCCCTGGCCACCACCGTGGCCCGGGCCGTAGCCCGGCTCAGGGCCTACCTCGAGGCCGGCATCACCGCGGTGCGCGACCTCGGTTCGCGGGAGGGCATGGCGGTGGGGCTCGCGCGGGCCGTCGATCAGGGCGACATCCCCGGCCCGCGGATCGTGGCGGCGGGCCGGGCGATCACCCCCACCGGCGGGCACGGGCACCGGAACGGGGTCGAGGCCGACGGGGCCCTCGAGGTGCAAAAGGCGGCCCGCCGCGAGTTCAAGGCCGGGGCCAGGGCCTTAAAGCTCATGGCGACCGGCGGGGTGATGACCCCGGGCGTGAAGGCCGGCGCCGAGATGTTCGACGAGGCGGAACTCCGGGCCGGGGCGCTGGAGGCGAAAAAGCGAGGCGTGCCCTCGGCCGCGCACGCGCAAGGGCTCCTGGGCATCAAGAACGCCCTCCGCGCCGGCATCACCACCATCGAGCACGGGGCCTTTGACGCCTGGGACGATGAGGCCTTCCGCCTTTTCCGTGAAACGGGGGCGCTTTTGGTGCCGACCCTGGCGGCGCCGGCGGGGATTCTCGAGGGCGAGGGCCGGGTGCCCGAGTTCATGGTGGAAAAGACCCGCGCCATCGCCGAGCGCCACCGGGAGAACACCCGCCTCGCTTACCAGAGCGGGGTGAAGATCGTAGCCGGGACCGATGCCGGAACCCCCCTCAATCCGCACCCCAACCTCGCCCGCGAGCTTTGGCTCCTGGCCGAGGTCGGGCTCTCGCTGCCCGACGTGCTTCGGGCGGCGACGCTGCATGCCGCCGAGGCGCTCGGGATGTCGGGTGAGCTCGGCACGCTGGCCCCGGGAGCGTTTGCGGATCTCGTGGTACTGGAGGCCAACCCCTTGGAGAGCGCCGGCGCCTATGCCAGGGTGCGGCAGGTCGTCCAGGGGGGCGAGGTGGTTCGCGCCTAAATGCCCCGCCGTGGCGAAAGCCACGGCGGTCGCGAATGACGGCCAGTCTTGCATCGGTGTGGTTCAAAAGCGTGTGGGCGCACACTTAGGTCTTGGGTGACCGGTCGTGCTGCTCGGCTTTTGCCGGGGCGTGGCCCTCCCGTTCGGCCTTTTTGAGCCACACGTAGAGCAGCAGGAAGATCACCGCGCCCACGCCCCAGCCCCGGGCACCTTCGACCATGCCCAGGACGGGGACGAAGAGCACCGCGATGACCGCCCAGATCAGAGTGAGCCAGAGTAACGCCTTGACATCCCAGCTCATGGCAACCTCCTTTTAGTGACCGCCTCCTACGGGGGCGAAGATGGGCAGGTTCTCGACCAGCAGGAAGGCGATCAGGGTGACGGCATACATCCCAACGAGCAGCGTGCCCGCTGCCAGCGGTGCAAACCACGCCGCCTGGCCCCGGGCGTCCTCGGGCCGCAGCGTGGCCACCTGGAATTCGTCAACGAGTTCGCCCGAGGTGACCTTGAATAGCGCACTGACGCCGAGGATGACCACGTAGGCCAGAAGGATCGCCACCATCACCAGACCGGCGGTACCGACCACCGCCATGAGTGTCGTCCAGATGGCCGGAGCTTCGCCCCCGAAACTCACGTCCACCGTGCGCCGGGGTACGCCCATGTAGCCGGCCCAGACCCCGGCCACGCCGAAGACGTAGACGGCCAGGGTGAGGAGGTAAGGAAGCCAGGTGGTCAGGCGAGGGAGCCAGAGCCGCCGGCCGGTGAGCGCTGGAATCATGTACACCAGCGCGCCCAAAAAGGTCAGGCTGACCATGCCCACGGTGAAGAAGTGGAAGTAGCCGGGAACGGTGAAGGTGTCGCTGACGAGCGCCGCCAGCCGTTCCTGGATCAAAACGTAGGAGACCGCGCCCCCGGCGAGGGCGTTCACCGGGGCCATGGCTACCGCGGCGAAGGTCGGGTTTTTCCAGGGGAGAACCCGCAGCCAGCCGAAGAGGCCTTTGGCG